>NZ_JAMYKY010000018.1:0-118942 GCF_040317695.1 Mesorhizobium sp. M1403
CCCCGCCCGCCCCCCCACAGGCTAGGCGCGCCACCCCTCGCGGGCCCGCGGGGGCTCCCGCCCCGGCCGCCCCCCCCCCCCCGCCGGGCCGCGTGGCGCGCGCGCAGGACCGGTCCGCAAGCGGCGGATGGCGATGCCGGCGACAGCCAGCTCGTGGGCGGCCCGCGATGCCGGCGGCAGCGGCGAGGGATCGAAGCCGTCCAGCCTGCGCTCGGCTTCGTCTAGATGACCAATCAGCAGCAGGCGCCGAACTTCGAGGTTGCGCGCATGCGCGGCGTTGACGCGGTCGCCATGCTTTTCAAGCGTCGCCCGCGCGGTGTCGAGTGCCTTGGCCGGCCAGGCGAGGTCGCGCGAGACGAGCGCGATCTCGGCCTCGGCGACGATACACCTCGCGCGGGCCACGGCCTCCCTCGGGCTGAATGCGTGCGCCGCCCTCTTGAGAAGAACCTTCGCCCTATTCAGGTCGCCAAGCTGCGCCATCGCGATACCGCGCAACGCAAGTGCCGGCGCATCGTCGCGCAGCGCAACCCGTTTCAAGGCGCCGAGCGGATCGCCCGCCGCGAGCGCATGCGCCGCGGCCGTGATCAGCGAGTCCATCGGAATCCCGTCACACTTGTCACTCCCATGGCTTCGACATCCGGCGCTAAGTCCATCTCACCAACCAGTCGTATCGAGAATGGCGACTGTAGCCAACCTGAGTTGCGGCGCGCCTGAGTTGCGGCGCGATTATGCACTGAGCTCGAACACAACGATAAGCACTAGGAGAGACGCAATGAAGATCGAAGGCACAACTATCCTGGTGACTGGAGCCAATCGGGGCATCGGTCGGGCACTGGTCGAGGAAGCCCTGAGCAGAGGCGTAAAGCGCGTCTATGCCGCAACCCGCCAAGCCATGGCTCACCCCGACCGGCGTGTGACGTCCCTGACCATGGATGTAACGAACGCCGCGCAGATCCGGGAGGCCGTCGAGAAAATCGATGCTCTCGATATCCTCATCAACAACGCCGGCGTATCGCCCTTCGACGACCTCAGCGACCGTCGCGTGCTCGAACAACAGCTCGCCGTAAACCTCTTCGGCGCGTATGACGTGACCCAGGCTCTGCTGCCGTTGCTGGCCCGGTCGCGGGGAGCCATCGTCAACATTCTGTCGCTGGCCTCTATTGCTGCCGTGCCGTTCAGTCCGGCTTACTCGATCTCGAAGGCGGCCTCGTTCTCACTGTCACAGTCGTTGCGCACCCTCTTGGCCGGACGGGGTGTCAGCGTCCACAGGGTCCTTCCCGGCCCCGTGGACACGGACATGACACGGGGCCTGGACATCCCGAAGGCCTCTCCGGAGTCTGTTGCGCGAGCGATCCTGGACGGCGTGGAGAACGGCGAGGAGGAAATCTTCCCCGATCCCATGTCGGAATCCGTGGCGGAGGGTTGGCGCAGCAGTGCGGTCAAGGCGCTTGAACGCCAGTTTGCAGCCTATGCGGAAGCAAGCCCGTCAAGTGAAGCAAGCCCGTCAAGCAGTGGGCACGAAAGAAGCAGCGAAACGATTACCCGAGAAGCCCATCCTTGCTGCTCGGCATGAAACTGCAGACGCCTGTGCAGGGGGCGGCAGCACCGCCGCCCTCGACGCCGGCGGTCGGCTGTCGCTGGCGCCGACCTTCACCGTCATGGCGCGGCCTGGCGGAGATGCCTCGTTATGTCCCGGGCAAGTTGACGGGTCAGTTGCGGTCATCGGGGAAGCTGGGAATAGGCAAGAACTCGACGCCGTCCTCGGCAAGGCTCTTGGCCTCCTCCAGCGTCGCCTCACCATAGATGCCGCGCGGATCGCTCTCGCCGAAATGGATTTTGCGCGCTTCCTCGGCAAACTTGTCGCCGACATAATCGGCGTTCTCGCGCACCTTCTCGGCCATGGCCTTCAATTGCGCCAGCGCCTGCTTCTGGGCCTCACCCATGGCGAGCGCAATCTTTTCCTGGTTGCGCCCGGTCGAGACCGCGGGCGCCATCAGCGCCTTGTCGACCTTGCGCGATCCGCAGGCCGGGCAATCGACGAAACCGCGCTTCTTCTGTGTGTCGAAATCGTCGTTGCTGCGGAACCATGCCTCGAATTCGTGCTCGTGCTCGCAGGTCAGGGAAAAGCGGATCAAGAGGCGGCACCCCTGAGCGGCAGCGCGTCCACCGGACCGGCGTTGACGGCAAAATCGCGTGCGTTCTTGAGGTTCGGTATCTTCTTGCGCGCTGCGACCGACTGCGCCGGGTCGATTTCGGCGACGATCACCGCCGGCTCGTCATGCGCTGCTTCGGCGATGATGCGGCCCCAGGGATCGACGATCAGCGAATGGCCATAGGTTTCGCGGCCGTCTTCGTGCACTCCGCCTTGCGCGGCGGCGACGACATAGGCGCCGTTCTCGATGGCGCGCGCCCTGAGCAGCACATGCCAATGCGCTTCGCCGGTCTGGCGGGTGAAGGCGGCGGGCACCGAAAGCAGATCGGCGCCGGCCAGCGCCTCGGCGCGGAACAGCTGCGGGAAGCGCAGATCGTAGCAGACGGCAAAGCCCAGCTTCGCGCCATCGATTTCGGTGACGACAGCCTCGGTGCCCGGCTCATAGGCGGCGGATTCGCGCCAGCTCTCGCCATTGTCGAGATCGACGTCGAACATGTGGATCTTGTCATAGACGGCAAGGATTGCGCCGTCCGGCCCGAACAAAAGCGCGCGGTTGGCGAGCTTGCCGTCGGCGCGCAGAATGGCGGCTGAGCCGATATGCAGGAAGATGCCGAGCTCCTTGGCCAGCTTGCGCGAAGTCGAGACGATGATGTCCTTGTCTTCGGACGTGAACGAAGCGGCCCGGGCTTGGCTGTCGCGGATCAGCGCGCCGGTCATTTCCGGGGTCTGGATGTAGCTCGCGCCCAGGCCTGCCGCCTCGCGCACCAGCCGTTCCAGATCGACCGCATTGCGCTCCGGGCTGGTTCCCGAACGCATCTGGATCGCCGCCGCCTTGAAAGCACCCCCCGACTTGATGGTACTCATCGTCATGTCCTCACCTGGCCGAGCCGTTGGCGAGCAATCTGTCCAGCCGTCCTTCCGCCTCCAATTCGTGGAGATCGTCGGAGCCGCCGACATGCGTGTCGCCGATGAATATCTGCGGAAAGGTGGAACGGCCGTGAGCCCGGGAAATCATCTCCTGGCGCAGCTCCGGCGAGAAGGAGGCGTCGTGCTCGGTGTAGGCGACACCCTTCCTGTCGAGCAGCCGCTTGGCCGCAGTGCAATAGGCGCACATCATCCGCGTGTAGATCGTCACATCGACCATCGGTCAGCAACCCTGCCTCGTTCCGCTGTCATATAGGCTATATAGGCGCCGATTCGTCGGCCCGAAAGTCCCCCGGCAGCACGCGCGCGAAGGTCAGTACGTCGATTGCGCCGGCACCGCCCTTCTTTAACGCCCTGGCGACCGCACGGACCGTGGCGCCGGTGGTGTAGACATCGTCGATCAACAGCACCCGGCGGCCGGCGATTTCGATCTCCGCTTCATCAGGCACTGTGAATGCGGCGCGCACATTTTCCTCGCGTTCCCGCCGCTCCAGCCCGACCTGCTGGCGCGTGAGTTTGACGCGCTTGATGGCTGATGGCGCGAAGGGCCGATCGCCGAGCTGCGCCACCGCCCGCGCCAGTTCCGCCGACTGGTTGAACTGCCGCCTGAAGAAGCGCCGCCAGTGCAGCGGCACCGGCACGACCACGTCGGCCTCGGCGATGAGCTCGGCACCGGCGCGAAGCATCCAGCGCGCCATCCACGGCGCCAGATCGGTGCGGTCCTGATATTTCAGCCCTTGCACCATCTGGCGGGCAACGCCGGAATAGGCAACCGCCGCCCGCGCGCGCTCGAATGGCGGCGGGTCGGCTATCGCCTCCGCCGACAGGAACCCCTCACCCATATTGTGGGTGAACGGCGTGCCCATCACCGGGCACCATGGCCGTTCCAGCAGCCTGAGTTTCGGCCAGCAGGCGCCGCACAACACGCCGGGTTGCGAGACATGGCGGCGGCAGCCGGCGCAGACCGGCGGGAACAACAGGCGCGCCGGCCAGCCCAATGCCTTGCGGGCAATGCTCTTGATCGCAATACGCTTGATCTCTGGCATGGGATCGGCCACGTGGTTGGTCCTCCGCAGCACTATATCAGAGAGCGAAGCACAAGGACCTGCCCATTGCAGCCCGTAATCGACACCTCGCTCTGGCTGGCGCGCAAGCGCCGGGCACTGGCCCGCCCTATCGCCGGGGCGGATTTCCTCATGCGGCGGGCGGCCGAGGATCTTGCCGACCGGCTCGGCGCCGTCGAACGCAAGTTCGGCAAGGCGACCTCATTGTTTTGCCAGACGCCGGCAGCAGCAGAGGTGCTCGCAGAAAGCGGCAAGGTAGCGGAAAACGTACGCGTCGAGGCCGACGCCGCTTTCCTCGACGGCCGGCCAGGAGTGGTGGCGCCGTTGGAAACCGTGCCGTTCGAGCCGGAAAGCCTCGACCTCGCAGTCTCGCTGCTGTCGCTGCAGGCGATGAACGACATTCCCGGTATGCTGGTGCAGATCCGCCGGGCGCTGAAGCCGGACGGGCTTTTCCTCGGCGCCTTCGCCGGAACCGGGACGCTTTCCGAGCTGCGCGAAAGCCTGCTTGCCGCCGAGACCGAGCTCTACGGCGGCGCCAGCCCGCGTGTGATCCCGTTCACCGACGTCCGCGACGCCGGCGCGCTGCTGCAGCGCGCCGGCCTGGCGCTGCCGGTCGTCGACGTCGAGACGACTACGGTGCGCTACGATTCCCTCTTTGGCCTTGTCGCCGACCTGCGCGCAATGGGCGAGACCAGCGCGCTTGTCGACCGCAGCAGACGGCCGGGCACCCGAGCGCTGTTCGCGCGCGCCGCCGAACTCTATGCGGAGCGGTTTTCGGATGCCGATGGCCGCGTCAGGGCGAGTTTCTCGGTGGTCTGGATGTCAGGCTGGGCGCCCGATGCCTCTCAGCAAAAACCGCTGAAGCCGGGCTCCGCAAAAATATCGCTGAAGACGATCCTGGAAAACCCCGACGGCCCCTGAGCGTGTCCCCGCGCAACAGCCGAGCGAATCACTGCGCAAATGCGTTGGCAAGCCTGCTGCTGTTGTCGCTGAACAGCCACTCGATCGCACCGGCAGCCTGGCCGATGCCCGTAACAATGGCAAGCGACAGCACGGCCACGATCAGACCATATTCGATAGCCGTCGCACCCCTTTCGTCTTCTAAAAATCGTTGCAGCAAGATTTTCATGGGCGCCCATCCCTCTTGCCGGAACCTAGCGCCGACCCGTTAAGAAAGGTTAACGCGACAGGCTTAACGCGCGGTGAAACAGCTGCATTCCAATGCATGTCGTGCAAAAGTGTGCAGCGGTTTTGCGATAGCGACATGCATCGAAACAAGAACATAAAGCGCGTCGCATGAGGCCGGTCGAACGCGACGCGCTTTCAGATATCTGTTGAGGACGTCAGCAGTCACCGCTGCTTCTGCCATCGGCCCGAATGACGCAGACCGAACTGGGCAGCGGCTGCAGCACGCTCTTGCGCAGCGTATAGCTGTCGTGCTGCCCGATCGAGCCGGTGCTCATCGTATCAAGGCCGTCGCGGGCAAACTGCGACCGGGTCCGGCTGTCGAGGTAGGGTGTCGCGATCAAGGCCAGAGCCACCGCGGCCGAGCCGAACAAAAGGGTGATGCGCAATATTCCCATGCCGGCATTGACGGCGCCAGGAAGGCGATCGGGCCAAGGCAAGTCCCAGTCCTTGTCGAAGCTCATGCAAATCGCTCCCCAGCGATGGAATCGGCGTAACCGCTTTGCGTCAATTTTTCACGGCCAGATAAATCTTTCATTAACGCTGCTGATATCGCTTCGCGGAAATGTCCAAGGTCGGCCGTTACAGCAGATCGATGAGGAATTGGATGAGCGGGGCATCGGCCGGCGGCATTGGAAAATCGCGCATCTGGCGCGGCCGCACCCATTTCAGCACCTGCCGTTCCTTCGGCTGGGCAATGCCGCGGAAGCGACGGCAGACGAACAGCGGCATCAGCAGGTGAAAATCATCGTAGGAATGGCTGGCGAAGGTGAGTGGCGCCAGGCAAGGGATATCGGTCTCGATGCCGATCTCCTCATACAGTTCGCGGATCAGGCATTGTTCCGGCGTTTCGCCGGGCTCGACCTTGCCGCCCGGAAACTCCCATAGGCCGGCGAGTTGCTTGCCTTCGGGCCGCTGCGCCAAAAGCACGCGCCCGTCGGCATCGACCAGCGCGCAGGCCGCAACCAGGAGCAGGCGCTTGCCGACCGTGTCTGAGCCGCTCATGCGCCTTGTGGCCGGCGATAGTGATAGCGATAGACTTCGTCGAATCCGAGCGAACGGTGAAGCGCCAGCGCCGGCGCGTTGTCCGCCTCGACTTGCAGCCAGGCTTCCCGCGCCCCGCGCAGTCGCGCCCATTTCAGCGCCGATCGGATGAGGTGGCGGCCATGGCCCTGGTTGCGCACCGATCTGTCGGTGGCGATCTCGAACAGCCCGGCAAGGTCGCCGTCATGCACGCAGATCAACGTTGCCAGCGGCTCGCTGCCGTTCTCCAACGCAAACAGCCCGGCTTCCGGCTGGATGGCGCCAATGATCTCCGACAGGCCGGGCCGTAGCGACACGTCCGAACCGCTCACCTTGAGCGCTGCGCCGATGAAACGGCTGATGTCCTTCAACGGAATCTGGTCCATGGCGTCGTCGAGCATGGCGTCCGCCAGCGGCAGCCGCATGACCAGCGACTCCGCGAATGTGCTCCAGCCCTCGCCGTCGAGGTACTTTGAGAGATCCGGCCCAGACAGCGGCGAGACGCGAAAGGTCAGCGGCCTGCCATAGGCGTCGAAGCGACGGCTGGCGCGGCCGATGCGCTCGGCAATGTGCTGGATGTCGCCCGGATCGAGCGGATTGACCGAATTCAGCCGCTTGGCCGGATGGCCGGCCGTCAGCCGCACGACCCAGGTGCCGTCATAATGGACGGCGGCCGCCGGCCAGGCGCGAAAGCCAGCCGCCTCGTAGCGGCGCACGATCGCCAACACGCTTGCCGGATGTCTGGAAGCCAATGTCATCAGCTCCGATAATCGCCATTGATGGCGACATATTCCTTGGTGAGATCGCAGGTCCACACCGTCGCCTTGCCGCGGCCGATGCCGATATCGGCGCGGATGCGGATCTCGTCGCGCTTCATATACGCCGAAGTCGCCGCTTCGGAATAGGCGGCGTCGCGCTCGCCCTGATATGCCAGGCGGTTGTCGCCGAACCAGATCGACAGAAGGTCGCGGTCGGCCGGTTCGCCGGCCTTGCCGACGGCCATGACGACACGGCCCCAATTGGCGTCCTCGCCGGCGACTGCCGTCTTGACCAGCGGCGAATTGGCGATCGACAGCGCGATGCGCTTGGCCGAGCGGGCCGATTTGGCCCCGGTGACGGTGACCTCGACCTGCTTGCGGGCGCCCTCGCCGTCGCGCACCACCTGTAGCGCCAGCGACTTCAACACCTTGCCGAGGGCACGGCGGAACGCGCCGAGGCGCGCATCCTTGGGGTCGGAAATCGCCGGCGCGCCACGCCTGGCGGCAGCACCTGTGGCGAACATCAGCAGCGTGTCGCTGGTCGAGGTGTCGCTGTCGACGGTGACCGCGTTGAAGGTCTTGGCCGTGCCGCGCGACAACAGATCCTGCAGCACCGGTGCTGCGATCGGCGCATCGGTGGCGATGAAGGAAAGCATCGTCGCCATGTCGGGCGCGATCATCCCCGCGCCCTTGGCGATGCCGTTGATGGTGACGTCGGCATTGCCGAGCTTGACCGTCGCGGTCGCCAGTTTGGGATAGGTGTCGGTGGTCATGATTGCCTTGGCGGCTTCGGTCCATAATTCCGGCTTGCCGTCCTTGATCAGCCCGGCCAGCAGGTGGCTGAACTTACCAGTATCGAGCGGTTCGCCGATGACGCCGGTCGAGGCCAGGAACACCTCGCCCGCTGTGCAGCCGGCCGCCTTAGCCGCCGTCTCGCCCGTAAGTGCCGTCGAGGCGCGGCCCTTCTGGCCGGTAAAGGCATTGGCATTGCCGGAATTGACGACCAGAACGCGCGCCTTGCCCGCCGTGAGGTTCTGCCGGCAGAAGTCGACCGGCGCCGACGGGCATTTCGACCTGGTAAACACGCCCGCGACGGTGGTGCCGGCGTCGAACACCATGGCCAGCAGGTCGGTGCGGTTCTTGTATTTTATGCCGGCCTCGGCGGTGGCGATGCGCACGCCCTCGATGGCCGGCATCGTGGCATATTTCTTCGGCGCGAGCGGCGAAACCTGTGCGGACATAGAAGACCCCGGGGCGGGAAAATCGCGAAAGGAACGCCGGTTTGCCCGATAGCGCGCGTCGGCGCAAGCCGTTTTCACAGCCGTTACGGGTGCCGGACGCCTGACACTGCCTCATGCCGCAAGCAGGGCTGTTGCAAATTTGTTGGCATCGCTGCGGCCGATAGCGCTATGATCCTGCCCTATGGGCAGGCTTGTGGTCTTGGCACTGGCGTTTCTGGGCTTTCTGCTGCTGCGCGCGGATGCGCAGACGGCGCGGCGCGTGGCGCTTGTGGTCGGCAACGGCAGCTACGCCGAAGCCGGCACGCTGGCCAATCCCGTCAACGATGCGCTCGACATTGCCGACAAGCTGCGCGCTATCGGTTTCGAGGTGATCGAAGGCAACGATCTCGGCAAGCGCGAGCTCGAACGCAAGATCGGCGAATTCTCCGATGCGCTGCAAGGCGCCGGTGCCGGGCTGTTCTACTATGCCGGCCACGGCCTGCAGGTCGACGGGCGCAACTTCATCGTGCCGGTCGACGCCAGGCTGGACATGCCGGTCAAGCTCCAGCTCGAGGCCGTGCCGATCGACGAGGTCCTCGACATCATGGAGCAGCAGACCAAGGTCAGCCTGGTCTTCCTCGATGCCTGCCGCAACAACCCGTTTGCGCGAAGTCTCAGCCGCAGCGCCACGACGCGCTCGGCGACGGCTCTCGCCGGCCTCGCCCAGTTCGAGTCGACACGCGGTTCATTCATTGCCTTCTCGACGGCGCCCGGCGCTGTGGCAATGGACGGGACGGGGCGCAACTCGCCCTTTGCGGCGGCACTTTTGCGGCATATGGCGGAGCCCGGACAGAGCATCAACGACATGATGATCGCGGTGCGCCGCGATGTCGTTTCCGCAACGCGCGAGGCGCAGCGTCCCTGGGAGCAGGGATCGCTGCTCGAGCGTTTCGAATTCGTGCCGGGCGGAGACAGTGCCCAGCAACCGAAACCGGCCGTCACCCCGGCGCCCGCGTCTGAGGTCGCAGCGCTCGAACGCTCCGTCGGCGACAAGGGCGCCATCGAGCAGTTTCTGCGCCACGACTATCTGGCGCCTGATGCCAAGGCGATGCGCGAGACCGTCAAGCGGCTTTACGGTGCGTCGGCCACCATCTACGGCACGCGCTACGACAGCGAGGCCATCGTCAAGGTCAAGACTGACTGGTTCGCGCAATGGGCGTCGTGGTCGTTCGGTCTTGAGCCCGGCAGCCTTGAGGTGACGCCGCACGGCAAGGACCGCGCCGATGCGGTTTTCGCCATGACCTACGATTATGTGCCGAAGGACCACTCGGCGCAGCGGCTGACCGGCAAGGCACGGGTCATGCTGGAACTCGTGCTGGCCGACGGCGAGTGGCGCGTTGCGTCGGAAACGTCGCAGGCGCTGGAATGAACATCACCGGACCGCTGGGTTGATGAACCCGCGAAACGCCCGCTGCACGCCCGGAATCAGTCCCCAGATCATGATCGAGACCATCAGCGGCGCGATGACCAGTGTACGCTGCCAGATTTGCCACTCCTTGGTCAGCGGAAAAACCATGTACAAAATGGCAGTGATCAGCGGGTAGACGCCGAGCAGCACCAGCAGGGCGAAGCGCAAGCGCGAAAAACGCGTGGCGACAGTCGAGGTCATTGCTGTTCTCCTTATCGTTACGGAACGTTCCGTTACATATGAAACGGATCGTTTCGTTTCGTCAAGGGGCTGTGTAAGATGGCTGCTGAGATCATCGGCAAGGAAGACGAGATGGGCGAAACCACCGATCCCGGGCGCAAGTCAGCCGGCGCACGGCGCAGCCCCGAAAGCGCCGATGCCATTCTCGACGCCGCCGAAGCGGTACTGGTCGAAGCCGGTTATTCCGGCTTCTCCATCGAGGCGGTGGCGCGGCGGGCGCGCGCCGGAAAACCGACGATCTATCGCTGGTGGCCAAGCAAGGCCGCTCTGCTGCTCGACGTCTACCAGCGGCAAAAGCGTGTCGACAATCCCGACACCGGGAACCTTGAGCAGGACCTCGTCGGCTTCCTGAAGAGCTTGTTTGCGCACTGGCGCGACACATCGTCGGGCAGCGTGTTCAGATCGCTGATTGCCGAGGCGCAGTCGGACGAAAAAGCGGCCGCCGCCCTTGCCGAATACGCAAGAGGGCGGCGCGTCCACACCGGCCAGATGGTCGAACGCGCCAAGGCAAGGGGAGAGGTGGCAGCCGACGTCGATGCCACTGTCGTCGCCGACCTGATCGGCTCGTACGCCTGGACGCATCTTCTGACGAACCGCCTCGACGAGGACGAAGCGACGCTGCACAGGGCGGTCGGCTATGTCTTGAAACGCATCGTCGCTGACGATGCCGGCGATGCCACGGCGGTCCGGCGGCGGCGTCGACGCATCATCGTTCGCCCTACCAAATAGAAGCGACAGGGCGGCAGCGCGCCCTGTCGTAGCTCAATCTGGCCTATTTCGCGCTTTCCAGTGCGTCGACCGTCTTCTTCAGGTTGGCATCGGGGATGTCGACCTTGGCGTTGGCGCGCAGCGACTTGACCAGCGCGAAATACTTGTCGCGGATGACCGCCTGGCGGGCCTGGTCCTTGACCTCGTCGAAGGCCGGCGGCTGCTTGGTGCGCTTGTCCTCGACCTTGATGACGTGCCAGCCGAACTGCGACTGTACCGGCTGCTCGGTGTATTTGCCGACCGCCAGCGCAAACGCCGCCTTGTCGAATTCCGGCACCATCTGGCCAGGCCCGAACCAGCCGAGATCGCCGCCGCTGGTCTTGCCGCTCGGATCGCTGGTGTGCTCGTTGGCAAGCTTCTGGAAATCGGCACCGCCGTCGAGCTGCTTGATGATGGCGTCTGCCTCTTCCTTCGTCTTCACGAGGATGTGACGGGCGTGCACCTCGTTGGTGGGCGGCGTGTTGGCGATTTCCTGGTCGTAGCGGGCGCGGACCTCGGCATCGGTAACTTTGTTGACGACGCCCTTCTCGACCATTTCGCCATGTAGCGCGCGCTGCTGCAGGAATGCCATGCGGCGCTGGAAGTCGGGATCCTTGTCGAGGCCGGTGGTCACCGCCTGAGCCGCCATCACGCGGATTTCGATCGCCGCCGACAGCGCCGCGGCGCGGCGCTGCTCGGGCGGAAGCTGCGCGAACTGCTGCGACAGCTCGCCCTCGGCAAGCCCAAGGTCTGCCTCGGTCAGCGTCTGGCCGTTGATGGTGGCGACCACGGCGTTCGGATCGACCGGCTTGGCCGCCGGGGCGGGTGCCGCCGGCTGGGCGGGGGCGGCTTCCTGCGCCATCAACGGCGACAGCGAGAGGGCCGACAGCCCGAATGCCAGACCAAGGCTGGCGAGCGACGCGCGGCGGAACAATACAGACATTACGATTATCTCCAAAGCGGGGTAGCTAGAGCGGAATGGCTTCCAGACCAGCAGGATTGTGGCGGAATTTGGCGCGGTCGACAGGGCGAGCGCGGCGTTGACATCGAATGAGCCCCCTCTTATCTGTCCAACGACTTTGCGTCCAGAACCGTTTTCCGGGCGCTTTTTGCGTTTGTCCGCGTTCACGCGGATTTGATGGGGGCCGGCCGGCGCCCGTCGCAATGACTTGGAATGCTATCGAAAGGGCCATTGGATGGTCAGTCTCGGCGGTCTCGCCCGTAAGGTTTTCGGCTCCTCCAACGATCGTCGGGTCAAATCGACCCGGCCGCGCGTCGAGGCGATCAATGCCATGGAAAACGAGATGCGAGCGCTTTCCGACGCCGAGCTTCAGGCCCGCACCGACAAATTCCGCCAAGACATCGCCAATGGCGCCAGCCTCGACGACCTCCTCGTGCCGGCCTTCGCTACCGTACGTGAGGCCGCCCGCCGCGTGCTCGGCATGCGGCCGTTCGACGTGCAGCTGATCGGCGGCATGGTGCTGCACAATGGCGGCATTGCCGAGATGCGCACTGGCGAAGGCAAGACGCTGGTGGCGACGCTGCCGGTCTACCTCAACGCGCTCGCCGGCAATGGCGTCCATGTCGTCACCGTCAACGATTACCTGGCCACGCGCGACTCCGAATGGATGGGCCGCGTCTACAAATTCCTCGGCCTCAAGGTCGGCGTCATCGTCCACGGCCTGTCCGACGAGGAGCGCCGCGTCGCCTACGCCGCCGACGTCACCTACGCCACAAACAACGAGCTCGGCTTCGACTATCTGCGCGACAACATGAAATACGAGCGCGCCCAGATGGTGCAGCGTGGTCACAGCTACGCCATCGTCGACGAAGTCGATTCCATCCTGGTCGACGAAGCCCGCACGCCGCTGATCATTTCCGGTCCGCTCGAGGACCGTTCGGAAATGTACAACACCATCGACACCTTCATCATCCAGCTGCAGCCGCAGGACTACGAGATCGACGAGAAGCAGAAGACCTCGATCTTCACCGAGGAAGGCACCGAGAAGCTGGAGAACATGCTGCGCGATGCCGGCCTGCTCAAGGGCGAGTCGCTCTACGACGTCGAGAACGTCGCCATCGTCCACCACGTCAACAACGCGCTGAAGGCGCACCGGCTGTTCCAGAGGGACAAGGACTATATCGTGCGCAACGGCGAGATCGTCATCATCGACGAGTTCACCGGCCGCATGATGCCCGGCCGCCGCTATTCGGAGGGCCTGCACCAGGCGCTCGAAGCCAAGGAGCATGTGGCGATCCAGCCGGAGAACCAGACGCTCGCCTCGGTCACCTTCCAGAACTATTTCCGCCTCTACAAGAAGCTCGCCGGCATGACCGGCACGGCGCTGACCGAGGCCGAGGAATTCGCCAACATCTACAATCTCGACGTCACCGAGATCCCGACCAACCTGCCGGTCATCCGCATTGACGAAGACGATGAGGTCTACCGGACGGTCGAGGAGAAATACAAGGCGATCGTCAGGGAGATCAAGGAAGCCCGTGCCAAGGGCCAGCCGACGCTGGTCGGCACGACTTCCATCGAGAAGTCCGAGCAGCTGGCCGAACGCCTGCGCAAGGAAGGTTTCAAGGATTTCGAGGTGCTGAACGCCCGCCACCACGAGCGCGAAGCGGCAATCGTCGCCCAGGCGGGCAAGCCCGGCGCCATCACCATCGCCACCAACATGGCCGGCCGCGGCACCGACATCCAGCTCGGCGGCAATGCCGACATGCGCATTGCCGACGAGCTTGGCGACATGCCGGCCGGCCCCGAGCGCGAGGCCAGGGAAAAGGAAATCCGCGACGACATCGCCCGGCTGAAGGAAAAGGCGCTCGCCGCCGGCGGTCTTTACGTGCTCGCCACCGAACGCCATGAATCGCGCCGCATCGACAACCAGTTGCGCGGCCGCTCGGGCCGCCAGGGCGATCCCGGCCGGTCGAAATTCTTCCTGTCGCTGCAGGATGACCTTATGCGCATCTTCGGCTCCGAGCGCATGGACGGCATGCTGCAGAAGCTCGGCCTCAAGGAAGACGAGGCGATCATCCATCCGTGGATCAACAAGGCCTTGGAAAAGGCGCAGAAGAAGGTCGAGGCGCGCAACTTCGACATCCGCAAGAACCTGTTGAAATATGACGACGTCTCCAACGACCAGCGCAAGGTGGTCTTCGAGCAGCGCATCGAGCTGATGGACGGCGAAGGTCTGTCGGAGACCATCACCGAGATGCGCGAAGGCGTCATCGAGGAGGTCGTCGCCAAGAACATTCCGGAAAACGCCTATGCCGAGCAGTGGAACGTCGCCGGGCTCAAGGCCGAAATCGCCGAATTCCTCAATCTCGATTTGCCGGTCGAGGACTGGGTCAAGGAAGAAGGCATTGCCGAGGACGACATCCGCGAGCGCATCAGCCAGGCCGCCGAGGCCGCCGCCAAGGAGCGCGCCGAGCGCTTCGGCCCCGACGTGATGACCTATGTCGAGCGCTCCGTGGTGCTGCAGACGCTCGACCATCTGTGGCGCGAGCACATCGTCAATCTCGACCATCTGCGCTCGGTCGTCGGCTTCCGTGGCTATGCCCAGCGCGATCCGCTGCAGGAGTACAAGGGCGAAGCGTTCGAGCTGTTCCAGGCGATGCTGGGCAATCTGCGCCAGGCCGTCACCGCGCAGCTGATGCGCGTCGAGCTGGTCCGCCAGGCGGCCGACGCGCCGCCGCCCGAAGCCCCCGACATGTTCGGCAGCCACATAGACGGCAGCACCGGCGAAGACGATTTCGAAGGCGGCGAGACGGCCGTGCTGGTCCGCCAGGAAAGCAACGCCATCGTCGCCCCCGAAGACCGCGACCCGAAGAACCCGGCAACCTGGGGCAAAGTCGGCCGCAACGAAGCCTGCCCGTGCGGGTCGGGCAAGAAGTACAAGCATTGTCACGGGGCGTTTGCGTAAGGCTGCGCTTTCCTTCTCCCCGTCATACGGGGAGAAGGTGCCCTAAGGCGGGGCGGCACGGACGTCTGCGACTAGCCAATCTCCCCACCTGAGGGGGAGATGGCCGGCAGGCCAGAGGGGGGGGCGGTGTCCCGCCGACACCAAAATACGCATTTCGAATTTTCTGTATCTCGACCGGCGGTGGTGTTTGAGTTTGAAATCTAATAGCCGGGTGACGCACGCGCTGATGTCCGCGCTTCATGAAGATCGGAACCTGCTAAAGTGGGTAAAGACACTACTTTGATTCAATAACCCCGTTCGAGGTCGATCTTGTTGGACAGAGGCTCTCCTCTGGCGACTTGACCGCAGAGATCGGCGGCCTGGTCGATTCCAGAATCCACCCAGAAGCTCGCGACATGAGGTGTGACGGTCACCTTGGGATGAGTCCACAACGGCGATGAAGCCTCCAGCGGTTCACGCTCAAACACGTCAAGACAAGCACCAGAAAGCTGACCTTCGTCGAGAGCGCGGATCAGGTCGGCTTCGTTGACATGCGCGCCCCTGCCGACATTCACAAGGTAGGCACCTCGCTTCATTTTTCCAAAGGCACTCAAGTTCAGTATCCCACGAGTCTCACCAGTCAGGGGAAGTGAACAGATAACGTAGTCCCGACTTGTGAGTGCGCCCGCAAGCTGGGCACGGCCAAAGTAACTGTGTATGCCAGGAAGCGTCTTTTGATGACGAGACCAGACTGCTGTGTCGTAGCCAAAGTCCGCAAACAGCTTTGCGGCCCAGCCACCGATCCGGCCCGCACCAAGCACAACTATTCTTGTCTCGGAGATCTTCCGCGGCGCGATCGGATTCCACAACTTGCGGGCTTGTAGACTCATGTAATCCGCAACATGCCGTTGCTGGCAGAGAACGCGAAGGACGATGTACTGCACCACTTCCGAAGCCTGCTCACGCGTTGCGAGCCTGATGAGCGGAACACTCTTGGGAAAGCTCTGAAGATCAATACCCTCGACACCGGCTCCCAAATAGACGACGGCGCTTAGCCCCGTCATGGCATCAAAAAAGCCAGGACTGGCGCCCTTGTCGATCAGCACAATATCTATGTCACTTTTGTTCCCGGCGTCTGGCCAAAGCCTGAACTCCAGCTGCGGCACACGGGTTTTCAGCTCAGCAGCCCACACTTGTGCATCAATGTAGTCAGGATACTCATTGACCATCAGAACGGTAATGGGCTCGCCTAACACTTCGCCCCTCCCAGATTCAGGTAATCAGGCATCCACCGGATTACCGTTCTGTTGAGACTGAGGTTTGCGCAAACTGGCACCGGTTGCAAGATCAGACCCCGGCAAAAATGGCGTTGGTGATCCGCCAAAGCCGTGATGTCTGCCCGCTGCTGGCCGAGGATGTCGATTTCGCTTTCTTCAAGGCATAGTTCTCCCCTTGTTTTGCTGAAACGCATGACAACCGGGCCGGTCACGCCGGTGATGGATGGGGCGATGGCCGGAGTTCCGCGATCAGCCGCAGGATGTCGGTGAAGAGTTGCCTCGGGATAGCGACCTCCGCATCTGGAAGGCGACATAACGCCCATGGCTGATAACCTCGGCAACGATCTTGATGAGCTTCTTTGTGAGCTGGTAAGTGGTGCCAGAACATCCTTTCTGGCCTTTAGGTCCGGTTGGCATTCCTAGTTCTCCGCATGGCTAAAGACGACAGCGCCGTTGTCCTTACGAACTTCAACGGACACGATTCCATCGTCACCCTTTCGGGTTTGGAACATGGAGGTTGCATGATCTTTCGCGGTCTTCTCGTCGTCGAAGATCAACTTGTCGACGATGCCCTGCCTTCCATACCAGATGACAGTATAGGCCATTGTTGCTGCCATGCTTTCCGCTAAGCATATAGGCGTTTTCGCATTTGGGGCAAACGAGATACGCGTTTCCGCGTATTTCAAACTGAGACACTACCGGCAGGGTGAAGGGCTGCGCGAGTGATGAATATGAAGCAGCGCGCCGCCCCTCATCCGCCTGCCGGCACCTTCTCCCCGTATAGAGACGGGGCGAAGGGAGCACCCCACCCAACCGTTTCTTAATGTGTTCTCGCTACACCCAGCCCCAGAAAAGAAGCGGAAAACGGAGTGTGATCGGGGTGCGCTTTTCCGCGGCGACGACAGCCGGGCGGTTCTTGCCGCAGCGCCTTGCGCTGCGCATCAGGCCGCTGCTTGGCCTGATCGATGCCGTGCTGTTCACCGCAGGCGAGCGCGGCGAGGCCGGCCGCATGTCGCTGATCGCCTTTTCGGTCCGCATCGTCAGCGCCGTCATCGCCTTCGTCAGCCAGGTCCTGATGGCGCGCTGGATGGGCTCGTTCGAATACGGTATTTTCGTCCTCGTCTGGGTGACGATGGTCATCGTCGGCAATCTCGCCTGCCTCGGTTTCCACACCTCAGTCATCCGCTTCATTCCCGAATATCGCGAGCGCGGCATGATGGCCGAATTGCGCGGCATCGTGCGGGCCAGCCGGCTGTTCGTGTTGATTGCCTCCACCGTGATCGCCGGCCTCGGCGCGCTCGGCGTCTGGCTGCTGTCGCCCTTTATCGAAGGCTATTATGTCGTGCCGTTCATCCTCGGCATCATCTGCCTGCCGATGATCGCCATGTCCGATCTTCTGCAAGGGCTGGCGCGGGCCAATTCCTGGGCGCTGTTTGCGCTGTCGCCGACCTTCCTGGTGCGGCCGCTGCTGATCCTGGCGTTCATGGCGCTGATGCTGCTGGCGGGCTACGCGCCCGACGCCAGGACGGCAATCTTCGCCGCGATCGCCGCCACCTATGCCACCACGCTCGGCCAGCTCATCGGCGTCACCTCGCGTATGGACAGACGTATCCCGGCCGGGCCGATGAAGCTGCATTTCGGCCAATGGTTCATCGTCTCGCTGCCGATCTTCCTGGTCGAGAGCTTCTTCTTCCTGCTCACCAATGCCGACGTGCTGATGGTCGGCGCCTATCTCGAACCCAACGACGTCGCCGTCTATTTCGCCACCGTCAAGACACTGGCGCTGGTGCATTTCGTCTATTTCGCTGTCAAGGCCGGCGTTGCCCAGCGCTATGCGCAGTTCACCCATGGCGAGCCGCACAAGCTCGCCGCCTTCGCCCGCGAAACCGTGTCGTGGACGTTCTGGCCGTCGCTGGCGATGGCGCTGCTGGTGCTGGCCCTGGGCGAGCCGATGCTGACCTTGTTCGGCCCGGAATTTGCCGCCGGCTATCCGCTGCTGTTCCTTTTGGTGTTCGGCGTCGTCGCCCGGGCCGCCGTCGGCCCTTGCGAAAGCCTGCTCACCATGAGCGGCAACCAGAACATCTGCGCCGCCGTCTACGCCATGACGCTGGCCTTCAACATCGCGCTCAGCGTCGTGCTGATCCCGCTCTTCGGTCTGTGGGGCGCAGCGATGGCCACCGTCTTCGCCATGATCTTCGAGGCCGGCGCGCTGTCCTTCACGGTCTGGCGCAAGCTCGGCATCGCCATGGTCATTTTCGTGCCCGCCAAAGGAGCCGCCTGATGGCTGCCGTCCCCTTGCTCGAGGAAACCAGCGGCGGCCCGGCCGGCGCCATGGTGTCCGGCCTTGCCGGGCTTGCGCGCGAAGCCGATCCCGCCCATGTCGAGATCCTCGCCAACAACCGGCCCGAGCGCAAGCTTGCCATCTATCCGGCCTCCGCCGGCTTCGACCTGGTCGAGGAGCTCGACTATCTCTGCACCCGCACGATCGAGCCGAACGTCTTCTTCAATCCGCGCTTCCTGGCTCCGGCCATGCCCAGGCTCGAGGACCGCGAGGTGCGGCTGGCGGTCATCCGCGACGGCGACCAGTATCGCAACCGGCTGCGCCTGCTGGTGCCGTTCTCGGTCGAGCGGCCGATGGTGCCGCTCGGGATTCCCGTCATGCGCACCTGGTCGAGCCCGTTCGGCCCGATCGGCACGCCGCTGGTCGATCGCGACGATCCGATCGGCGTCATCGAGGATTTCTTCTCGATGCTGTCCAGGCCGCATCTCAAGCTGCCGAAGGTCTTCGTGCTGCCCGACATAAGGCTGGATGGTCCGGTGGCGAGCCTGCTCGCCAGCGTCGCCGAGACGCGCGGCCTGACGCTGGTCACCACCGGCAAGGCCGACCGCCCGGTGCTCGAAAGCGAGCTCGACGGCGAGGCGTATCTGAAGGCTTCGCTGCGCGCGCACCATTATCGCGAGTTTCGCCGCCTGAAGCGCCGCCTCGCCGACCTCGGCCGGCTGGAGCATGTCGTGGCGCGCGGGCCCGACGAGATCCGCCACGCCATCGAAAATTTCCTGACATTGGAGGCCGCCGGCTGGAAAGGCCGCGAGCGCACCGCCATGGCCATCGACCGCTACCGCGCCGCCTTCGCCCGCGAGGCGGTGCACCGGCTGGCCGAGCAGGATCTTTGCCGCATCCATTCGCTGACGCTCGACGGCCGCACCATCGCCTGCCTGGTCGTCTTCGTCGAGGCCGGCGTCGCCTATACCTGGAAGACCGCCTATGACGAGACGCTCGCCGCCTATTCGCCGGGCACGCTGCTGATGATCGAGGTGACCAGGCAGCATCTCGACGACCCCAACATCATGATGACCGATTCCTGCGCGGTGCCCGACCACCCCGTGATGAGCCGGCTGTGGAGCGAACGCAAGCCGATGGGCACGCTGGTGATCGGGCTGACGCCGGACGCCGACCGCCCCGCCCGCCAGGCGGCCTCGCAGCTTCACCTCTACCGCGAGACCCGCAACATGGCGCGCCTGCTGCGCAACCGGATGAGAAGCCTGCTGCGGCGACGGTAGCGCATCGGGTCCAAAGGGGGACCCGGCCCAGCCGACCGTCTCCGCACCATCGACCTGCTCGGGCCTAGGTCGTCAGGGTTAATTCTCCCGATCAGCGGAAAGGATTAGCATCGACGCAGTCCCAACAGGGATGAGGCGATCAATTACGGCCGCGCGTCCAGCATCACTGCCGCCTCGGTCCCGCACGGCCAGAAGAAAAATCTGGGAGGAATGCATGACGAAAACAACTCACCTCAGGCGTCTCGGTATCCTCACATTGGCAGGTCTCGTCGGCGCGTGTCTGAACGCCGCCGCTCCTCGGGCCGCCGAACCCGACAAGGCCGAGATCGATGCCCTGCGTAAATCGCTGTCCAGGTATGAAGACTACAAGGTTGCCATTCGCGAGCTTTATCTGTCGACGGTTGGATGCGTCTTCTACAGCGGCGAAAAGGTAGAGGGAGCGATGGACTACCCGAAGGGCGCGATGGGCATCCATTTCGTCAACGTCACGACTGTCGGCCCGACCGCGGATCCGACGCGCCCCAATGTGCTGATCTATGAGCCGGTCGGCGGCGAATTGCGCCTGGTCGGTGTGGAATGGCTCGTGCCCTTGACGCCGGACACCAAGGAGCCGCCGAAGCTCTTCGGCCAGACATTCATGGGGCCTATGGAGGGGCATTATCCGCTCATCCCGAAGGAGTTCCACCACTACGACCTTCACGCCTGGCTGTTCAAGGAGAACCCGCTCGGAATGTTCAGCCCGACGAACCCGGACGTGAAATGCGACAATTATGCGTTTCCGATGCCGGAGCAGCCGACCAAGATGGTGCCGGGGCCGATGTGATAGCGGCTCGGGCTGCGATCCGCAGCTTGCCAGGAAGGGCTGCCGGATCTCAGACGTTATCCCAGAGGACGCTCCTGGGATAACGCCCAAGTAACCTCTCGAGGTTTCCCGGAAGAAAATGGTGCCCTCAGCCCGGATCGAACCGGCGACGCATCGGCAGCCTAGGGCAATTTCGCCATAGCGCATTCGCTGCGGGGCCGTTGGGCTCGCAGCGCGGTCGCCTATGACTTGGCGGGCATGGCTTGGACGAAAGCCGCCATCTGGCGTTCGAGCGCCTTGAACGCGCTGCCGCGCCAGCTCTCGGCCATGGACGCCGATTTTGGATCGGGGAAAATTTCCTCCTCCCCTCGCGCCATGCCGTCCAGGATACCTTTCGCGACGCTCTCCGCAGAGCTCTTCGGGATGTCGGCGTCTCTGCTCATGTCGGTGTCTATGGGACCGGACAGGACCGCATGAACGCTCACGCCACGAGCGCCGGCGAGAGCACGGAGCGATTGCGTCATGGAGAACGCGGCGGCCTTCGACAGCGAGTAGGACGGAATAATCGGGAAGGGAACGAGGGCCGCTTCCGACAGGATGTTGACCACGGCGCCGCGCGAACTCGTGAGCAGCGGCAGGAATGCGTCGGTTACGCCGTGTACGCCGAGCAGGTTGACGGCGAGGTGTCGCTCGAGCGCAGCACGATCGCCAAGGTCGTCGTAGAGCCCGATGCCAGCATTGTTGATGAGGATATCGAGAGACCCGACCCTTTCGACAGCCGCCTCAATCTGCGCCGTATCGGTCACGTCCAGGATCAGCGGCGTGACACGCCGATCCGCGTGGGCGAGCGGTTTGCGCGCGCCGGCATAGACGCGCTTGGCACCCCGCCTCAATATTTCCTCGACCAGCGCCTTGCCGAGGCCGCGGTTGGCCCCGGTTACCAGAACGGCCTTGTCTGTGACTTCCATCGATTTTGGCACGGCGATCTCTCCTCCTACTTGCATGAATGCAAGCCATTCGTTCTTGCATCATGCAAGTAGGTTATAATTTTCTGTTCCATGCTTGGATGCCGTCCCCCATTGCATTGCTCCAGGGCAGCCGGCACCGGCACCGTCGCCGGGCGAACCCTTGCAATCAGGACCCGACTTCCAATGTCGTGTAGGAGATCGGCGAAGGCCGCTCCAGGAAGGCGCCGGTTATGGCCGAAACGAAATTCTTCGCGTCCGCCGAGCCCAGAAAAGCGTCGCGCTCCTGCTTCGATGCCCAGCGCTCGACGCAGATGGTAACGTTCGGCTCTGCCTCCGAGCGAAAGACGCTGTAGTCGATGCATCCGCTTTGCTTGCGGGCCGCGCCGGCTACGTCCCGCAGGGCATCCCGCACCTTGCTCTCGATGCCGGGCTTCGCCGCTGCCGTCGTCATGACGATCATCTCGGCGCCATCGCTCGCTGTCTTGCGCTCGAGGCCGATGTTCTCGTTTTGCGGCACGACCGTTGGATTGGCGTTCTCTTCGCCCTTGTTGGGCTGCCCCTTGCCCGTCGAAATCAGGTCGCGAAGACTCGCGACATAGAAGCGCCAGGAGTCATGGCAGACGTCGTAGCATTCTTCACTCGGCTTCAGCCCGACATGGGTGAAGCGCAGCTCGGTACCCTTGTCGGTCGGCGCGATCTCGAAGACCACGTCCGTGCCGGTCCACTCGGTCGCATCCTTGACGAAGTTGAAGTAGTTCTGGACGACGTGCCAGACGACCTTCTTGCCGGGCACAAGCTCCGTAACCTTGAAGGTACCGCGGTGGATATCCTTGAAGTGATAGTAGAATATCGCACCGAGCTTGTTGGTATCGCCGTCGATGTCTTCGGACCACCAGGCGCGCGGATTGACAACCGCCGCAAAAACCTCTTCCGGGCTTTGCTCAACGACAAATGACGTCGTGTAATCTTCATCCTTTTTCATGACATATCTCCTGTCTGGATCCGACGGTTGATGGGCACCCAAGTCTCGGGCGATGAAGTGAGCGACGCTCTCTCGAGCTCCATCGCTTGCATCATGCAAGCACAATGCATACTTGCATGATGCAAGTCAACAGGGTATGTTCACGCCATGCTTGGTCGTCTTTATGAAAAACAGAACTGCTCGGCCTCACGCGCCCTGGAGCTGGTCGGCGAGCGCTGGAGCCTGTTGATCCTGCGCGACGCGATGTTCGGCGGCTACACGCGCTTTTCGCAATTCCAGAAGAGCCTGGGGATTGCCACCAACATCCTGGCCAAGCGCCTCGAGGATTTCGTCGAGGCCGGCCTGATGGACCGTCGTCCGGGTGCCGCCGGCGAGCAGGCCGAATACGTCCTGACCCGAAAGGGGCTGGAATTCAAAACGGTCATCATCGCGCTGACCGAGTGGGGCGACAAATGGGTGCGGCCCGGACCCATCTTCTACTGCGACCAATCCGACGGCAGGCCCGTCGAGGTGCAATTGCGCCGCGCCGACAATGGCAAGCGGGCCGATTTCGCCGACGTCGTGGCGGCCCTCCGCTAGGCACGGCGGCGGGTCCGGCCCGCAGCACGATCCAAGACGAAGCTGTTTCGAATTGTGCCATAAATGTTACCGCATAGCTCACCTCTCCAGGTTGCATCTGTGGCTCGGGTCTGGTGGATAGTCCGCGGGAGGAAACATGTCCGTCGGACAGCGATCGACTTTGCGGCAGCGTCTTTTTGCGTTTCTCGTCGCCGGCCTTGGTGGCCTCGCGGCGGCCGCCGCGTCATTCGCAATGACGGTGTATGAAGCATCCAACTCGCGGCCAACTCCAACGGTCGCAGCCGGCGAGCCCATCGACACCGGGCGCTGGGTTATTACGTTTCGCGGTGCCCGAACCGGCTCGGTTCCGCCGACGGGAACCGAGCCGTCCCAGCCGAAGACCTTTTTGATGGTCGAATTCGACCTCGACAACCGCTCGGCGGCGACCAGCAACGCCTTCGCGTCCATGTTTGACATCGACCCGCCGATCACGGACGTGCAGGCGCCGGCCTTCTATCTTGCACGCGACAAATGGATCGCAAGCGGCGTCCATCCCGGCATACCGGAACACATGATCGCCGCCTGGGAGTGGCCGAAGGCGCAGCCGCTGCCGCAGGATCTGCGTCTCGTGGTGGGCAGCCAGATCTACAAGCGGCGTGACAATCTCTACGGCGGCTCGGGCTGGTTCGATCGCGATCCGGTCCCGATCGTGGCATTGCCGGTAAAGACCGAAATGGTCGTCGGGCCGGGGCAATGAGAACAGGTCTCAAGGAAACCGGCGCGATCATCTTCGCGGCGGCGATCCTCTACGCAATGCAGCGGACTACCCCGCTCTACAGCAACATCACCTCGCCCGTCTCGATTGCTGGCGAGCAGGGTAAGCGCACCGACGCACGCGCCTTCGCGCTGGCCGTCGGCGACGTGCATCTCGCGCGTACCGTAAGGATCGAGCGCTTTGGCCAGACCCGGACCTACACCACTTCCGGGGTCTGGGTCCTGGTCGAGGCCGCCGCCGAAGCAAAACGCGAGAGCCTGACCCTGACCTCCGCCGAATGGCTCGGCCCGAGCGGGTTGCGCTATTCTCTCAGCCAGCGCATTTCCACCATGCCGGCAATGCTGCCGGCAGAGCGGCTGGAGCCGGGACTGCCAAAGCCCGTGCTCATGGCTTTCGAAGTCCCGGAAAACGAACTTGCGGGCGGAACCGTGCTGGTCGCGCCATCGGCATTCACACCGCTGGGTGAAGAGGTCCGGGTGGCAATCACCGAACTTGCGGTGGGCGACATCCCTGGCGCCGTGACGATCCGCCGGAGCGATGGCCCGATGCCTTGGACGCTGGAGACCGAGTGATGGCGGAGGCCATTTCCCGTGCCGAGAGACGCCGCTACTGGCTGAGCCTTGCTGGGCTGGGCTTCGCCCTGCCGGTTGCAGTGCTGGTGCATTCCTGGGAAAGCCTGGAGGCATGGCGATCCGGTAGCGACCGCGACCCGATCGCGGTCGACAGGGGTGAGTCGCAGCGCTACGCCGGGGCCGAATGGCGGCTGACAACGCTGTCGCGCCTGCCCGGCGGCTCGGCAGATGAAGCCGTCGTGCTGGCCGAATTCGAGGCGAGGATCGAGGATCCTGGTCTCCTTGCAGAAAGCCCCTGCGCCGTTGTGCTCACAGACGCCGAAGGCCGCCGCTGGCTGCCTGCCTTCCTGACCCGGCCCGTCGTGCGCAAGATGCAGCCCGAGGCAGCCGACAAGCCCCGCTGCGGCGGGCTGGCCTTCCAGGGCGCCGGCACGCGCGGCACGGCGCGCATGGCCGAGACTTTCGTCATTCCGGCGACGGCAAGCGGCCTTGCGCTGTCGGTCACGCTGGCGAACGCCAGGCCGCGCCATCTGCTCTTCAGGTAGCGACCCTCAGCGGCTGCCGTTGCGCCGCCACCGCATATTCAAGCACCGCCGCCAGCAGCGCGATCCTCAAGGCGTCGAGCACTATGCCGCCGTCAAGATCGCTCGGACTGCCGATGAACACGCTGGCGAAGCTGAAGACGACCTGCCATGTATCGAGGTCTGGCGCGCCGAGCGTCCGCGTCGCGCCAAACCACAGCCAGGCGCAAAGCCAGCCGATCAGCCGGTAGGCGACGACGAAGGTGAGCAGCGTCGCGAGTCCTGCGCCGAGCGTGAGCTTGAGACAGGCCCAAATCGGCGCATAGCGCGAGCGGTAGCCGCCGAGGAAATGCGTGATGAAGTCGCTCAACCATTTGCGCCAGGTGGACCCGCGCGACGGCGGCGGCGCGGCCGCTGCCGAAGCGGCCGTCAGCTCGTAGCCGTTGATCATCGCCGCCATGACCAGCCAGACCATTGGCAGAAGCGCATAGAAGAACAGGCTTTGCGCCTGTTCCAGGATGCCGGGCTGCCTGAACTCGACCGGCGTGAAGCCTTCGGCAGCGTGAGCGGCGATCGACAGGACAAGCGATCCTGCGCCCATGCTGAGTTCGCTGCGCAACGCACTAGCCCCGATCCAGGTGATGAACTCGTCCTTCCAGATATCGAGCGCATAGAGCCCGATAAAAATCCAGCTTGCATCCGCCGCCACGACGAGCAGCCGCCAGTAAGGCCTGCGCGCGCCTTTGTTCATGCGCTTCGCGAACCAGCGGACCAACCAGCAGCCGACAATCGACGCAATGAGGCCGCTGGAGCGCAGCAGGCCGAATATGTCGGCGCTTTCTCCCAGCGGAATGCGTTCGAGCGCCAGCCGCGAATATTCTCGCACACTGTCGCCGAGGAATCCCCATGCGGCGTAATAGGCGAAGAAGGGCAAGATGGCGGCCGCGGTCACCGCCAGCAAGTGGTCGGCGGGCTGAGACGTTTTCTCCTGTTTCGCACCGCTTGCCGACATTTGGCGAAGCGAGGCGAGTGCCGGCAGTCCCGGACGCACGGCGACGAACATCGCCACGATGACCAGAAGCTTCGTCAGCACCACCAGCGAAAGCACAACCATCCCGCCGAGGGGATTGACGAGGCCCACCGTGACTGCCGCGTTGAGCAGGAGGTCGCGCGCTACATAGCCGATGGCGCCGAGAAGCAGCAGTTGCGGCCAGAAGCGGGCAATAAGACCCACGGTAAGGGAAAGAGGCCTGACAATATCGTCGGTCGTTGTCATGCCATGTGCATAGCCGAGCAAGACCGGCGCCTCAATCCACGGAATGTCCGGTTCGGCTATACCAGCTGACCGCGGAGTTGGCGGCGCATCCCTCGTGATGGCGGAGACCGCAGCACGCCCGATTGCGGTGGTGAGGAACGCCCAATTGCGCTTGGGTCTAGTCCGCGCACCGTTCAGCGGAAGCTTGGGCAGCTTGCGGCAACAGGCAAGACGCAACCATTCGATGCCGTCGAGGGCGTCGTGGACGATCCCACCGACGCCCTTGGGTTTAATAAGAAGTGGCGTGGGAATTTAAGAAATGGTGCCCCTAGCCGGGATCGAACCAGCACTCCTTGCGGAACTCGATTTTGAGTCGAGCGCGTCTACCAATTCCGCCATAGGGGCTCAGGCCGGGCGGCCTGGATGGGCGCGGACTATACGGTTGGAGGCCTGTTCGTCAACTGGCCAATTCCCGAGACCCTATCTAGCCCAAGCCCAGGCTTTCGATTTCGTCGATCGGAGGCTTCGGTCCATAGTGGGCATCTCAGCCCGTTTGAACCCTTCTACCTCAACAGCGGCCACAGAATGCCGATGAATGCTGACACCCCATCCATGAGCCAATGCGCCGTCGCCAGCGGCAGGATGCGGCGCACGCGCAGGTACACGAGGGTGATGAATGTCGAATGGGCGATAGGCGCCAAGAGCCGGTAGAGCATAAAGTGTGGGTCGAACGTCAGCGGCATCACGGCGTGCTGAAACGACCAGGAAAACGCTACGACGGCAACGGCAAATCCCGTGCTTCCCGACAAGACTTGGAAACGCGGCAGAAGATAGCCGTTATAGGTGGTCTGCTCCGTAATGCCCCAGACCAACGGAAAGATCAGCACCCCGTAAAGCGCAGGCAAGAGCGGCAAAGGTCCGTATATTTGCAGTGCATCAGGGTTGCCGTAGACCA
The DNA here is from genome assembly GCF_040317695.1 of Mesorhizobium sp. M1403. Taxonomy (NCBI): domain Bacteria; kingdom Pseudomonadati; phylum Pseudomonadota; class Alphaproteobacteria; order Hyphomicrobiales; family Phyllobacteriaceae; genus Mesorhizobium; species Mesorhizobium sp. M1403. The sequence goes on from NZ_JAMYKY010000018.1 coordinate 26,916, forward strand.
ACAGGCTGCTGGCGATGATCCCACCGTAGATGAAAACGAGGCTCGGGAGGATGAGCGCGACCCCCAACAACAGATCGCGCCCCAAGCGTTTGCGATCGAAGCTGATAAAATCGAGCAGCGTGATGCCCTCGCGCCCGTGCAAGCCACCACAGGAGACCAAGGCAGCCCGCGTCGATCAAACTGCCGTATGCCGGCAGCCAAGCCCCTGCGTCGCGCCAGGGCGTTGCCGAACCGTGCGCTGCATAAATGGCCGCAACCAGGCCCTGCGCGGCAACAGCGAACGCCGAGCGCGCGAACAACATCAAGGCGGGGCCGGACCATGTCAGCACGCCGGCAGATCGCCGCTCGAGAATGGCGGCACGGGAGTTCGGGACTGTGGCTTCGCTCATGATCGGCTTCCGAACGCTACGGTGGAAACGAGTTCAGCCAATTCCGGTTTCTGGAGTGAAAGCAGAATGTGTCGAGCCGGCCGTGAGCAAAACATCATCACCGAGGGCGGCTCACATCTCCTCGATGGCGTCGGCAATGTAGCCGCCGGTCTGACGCTTCCACAGTCGGGCATAGAGCCCGTCGCGTTCCAACAGCGCCGATGGTTTTCCCTCCTCGACGATGCGGCCTTTGTCGAGGACGACGATCCGGTCCATCCTGGCAATGGTCGACAGGCGATGGGCGATGGCGATCACGGTCTTGCCCTCCATCAGAACCGCGAGCTTGGACTGGACCGCCGCCTCGGCTTCGCTGTCCAGTGCGGACGTCGCCTCATCGAGAACCAGGATTGGCGCATCCTTGAGCAACACCCGGGCGATCGCGACGCGTTGGCGCTGGCCGCCGGAAAGCTTCACGCCGCGATCGCCGACGAAAGCGTCGTAGCGGGTGCGGCCTTCAGCATCTCTGAGATCGGCGATGAAGCCGTCGGCCTCGGCCAGCATCGCGGCGTGCTCCAACGCCTCCGGCGGGGCATCGGGCCGGCCGTAGCGGATGTTGTCGCCGACGGAGCGATGCAGCAGCGAGACGTCCGGGTGACGACGCCGATGCTCTCCCGAAGGCTGGCCTGGGTCACGCTGCGGAGATCCTGTCCATCGATCAGGATCGCGCCGCCCTTCAGCTCGAAGAACCTTAGGAGCAGGCTGACAAGGGTCGACTTGCCGGCCCCGGAGAGGCCGACGAGCCCGACCTTCTCGCCTGCGCGCACGGTGAGCGACAGGTCTTCGATCACCCTTTGGCCCTCGCGGTATTCGAACTGGATGTTCTTGAACTCGACTTCGCCGGCCGTGACGTCGAGCGGGTTGGCGTTCGGCGCGTCTTTTATAGTCGGCGGCGTCGTCACGACCGGCATTGCGTCGCGGATGGTGCCCACCGCCTGGAAAATCTGCTGGCCCATCTGCAGGAAGGCACGGGAGTTGGCATTGAGCCGCTGAACGATGGCGATCGATGCGGCGAACTGGCCAATCGTGACAAAGCCGGCGACAAATCCCCAGAGCCCTATGGCAACGTTGGTGAGAAAGAGCGCAACATTGAGCAGGACGACGCCCATGTCGGTCGTCAGATAGATGCGCCTTTCGCGCTGCTGGGTCTCGATGGCGTTTTCCATGACGGTGCGCATTGCGCCAGCCTCGCTGTCTTCCGCCGCAAACAGCTTGACCATCTGGATGTTGCTGTAGAGGTCGGTCATGGCGCCGACAACAAGGCTGCGCCCCCGCGCCGAGCGGCGCGAGCGTTCGGAATATTGGGGCACCGCCACCACCGCAATGGCGATGTTGGCGGCGATCCAGACGAACACCGGAAGCGCCAGCGGCCAGGATAACGCGCCAAGCAGAACGAGCGAACCGACGAGCTGCACCAGAAACAGCGGTATTCTGTAAAAGGCCACGACGATCTGCTGCTGCACGGCGGATGCGACTTGCGAAATGCGCGACGCAACCTGACCTGCGAAGAGATTGTGGAAGAAGGCAAGGTCCTGGCGTTCCACCGCCTTGTGGCCCTGCCATTGCATCGCCGCCGGCATGCATACGGCCACCGTCTGCGAGTTCAGCGCATTGCCCAGGAAGATGAGCAACGGCAGCACGGGGAAAACCAGCACGCCGAGCACGACCAGCGTCGGCCAGTCCTCGTGCAGGAAAACCGCCGCGCCCTTCGCGCTCACCCCGTCGACGACGAACGAGGCCCCCCAGATCGTCGCAAGGTTGATCCCCTCGATCGCCATCATCAAGACGGTAATGGCCGCAAGAGTGCCGCGGAACATCCTCGCGAAATGCAGGAGCAGCGCAAACGGCCCGCTCGCTGGCAGCGGCCCGGGTGGAATATCCAGCGGACGGATGAGCGTCTCAAAGGGGCGGTAAATGAAATCGGAGAACGTCATGGCGGCGCAAAGGGCGGATGGAAAGACAGGATGTGACAAAAATCGCCGTATTTAAACACGGATCGTGTTCGACGGGAAAACCCACGATTTATTAGATATTGCCTTGACGCATTTCAGGCGGGCAGGTGCTCGATGCCATGGCCTGGTCGTCAACTGGCCAAATCCCGACATCTGGGCTCGCTCAAGCCTCAGCCTTTCGATTTCGTGAAGCAGCTGCCATTGTGCAGCGCGGAAAATCTTTCTAGACAGGCGGCGCATGTCATTGAAGCGCACCTTGTCCGACGAGATTGATACGGCGCGCTTCCAAGTCTTGTTTGTACATGTCGTGACCCAAGACCACTACCGGTTTGGGCGTGCATTAGGAGTGCCGATGCTTCGCGGACTTTACGACTGGACCTTGTCGCTGGCGGCCAGCAAATCGGCCGAATGGTGGCTGGCCTTCATCGCCTTCGTCGAGAGCTCGGTGTTCCTGGTGCCGGCCGACGTGCTCTATCTGCCGATGGCGCTTTCGCGGCCGGATCGCGCCTATCGTTACGCGCTGGTCGCCACCGTCGCCTCGGTGCTGGGCGGCATCGCCGGCTGGTTCATCGGGCACTACGCCTATGACGCGGTGGCGCGGCCGATCCTCGAATTTTACGGCAAATATGACGAGTTCGAGGCGATGCGCGTCTCGTCGGGTGTTGGCTTCATCATCCTGATGCTGGTCACCTCCGGCCTCGCCCATCTGCCGCCGATCAAGGTGGTGACAATCCTGTCCGGCGTCATCGGCGTTCCTTTGCTGCTGTTCATCGTGCTGGCAATCGTTGCGCGCGGAGCTCGCTTCCTGTTTCTCGCCTGGCTCTTGCGCCGCTATGGCGAGCCGATCCGCCACTTCATCGAAAAGCGCCTTGGCCACATTGCGGGCGCCGGCGCCGCTGCCCTGATTTTGCTCTATATCGTCGTCAAATACGCCGTCTGAACGGCATCGAACCGAATGGACTGAGTCCGATGACAGCGACCGTGAATGCCGATACCGGACGCCAGCGGCTGCGCACCGCCCTGTTCCTCGCCGTCGCCATGGCCGCCACAGTCGGCTCGGCGCTGGCCTTCCAGTATGTTGGCGGCTACATCCCTTGCAAGCTCTGCCTCGAGCAGCGCACCCCTTACTATGTCGGCGTGCCCTTGATGCTGCTGGCGGTGCTTGCGTCGGCCCTTAAGGCGCCCGCCTGGATAAGCCGTGGCCTGCTGGCCATTGGCGGCCTGCTGATGCTCTACGGCCTCTATCTCAGCGTTTATCACTCCGGCGTCGAATGGGCGTGGTGGCCGGGCCCGACCGATTGCACCGCAGCCGCCGGACCGGTGGACACCGGCGGCAAGGGCGTGCTCGACGCGCTCGACAAATTCGTCCCGCCCTCCTGCGACAAGGCGGCGCTCCGCATCCTCGGCCTGTCCTTGGCCGGCTGGAACGCCATCGCCAGCTTTGTCCTGGCAGTCGTAGCCTTCCGCAGCGCCTTTGCCCGCGATTGAGCGGTTCACCCTTGCGCCGACGCGAGATTATTCAAGAATTCGGCAGGCTGAGTCGTATCAAGTGATTATCGAGAACCGGAGCGGAGCGTACTAAAGTACGTGAGCACCGGCCTACGCCAGCCGTAGCCTTAACTACCACACCACGACCGCTCATAAATGCTTCGGCCGGCGAAGGCCGGAAGCGCAGAAAATCGCTTCAGACGGCCAGCCTCCCGAATTATCGGATGATCTCAAGGCTCCAGTTCGACATCCCAGTACAGATAATCCATCCAGCTTTCGTGCAGATGGTTGGGCGGGAACAGCCGGCCGTTATTATGCAAATCATGCACCGTCGGCTGGTAGGGCTTCTGCAGCGGCCACATCTTGGCGTGGGCCGGCATCATGCCGCCCTTCCTCAGATTGCAGGGCGAGCAGGCAGCGACGACATTCTCCCAGGTCGTGGCGCCGCCGCGATGGCGCGGAATGACATGGTCGAACGTCAGATCGTCCGGCGTGCCGCAATATTGGCACTGGAAACGGTCGCGCAGGAAGACGTTGAACCGGGTAAACGCCGGATGCCTCGACGGCTTCACGTAGGCCTTCAGGCTGACGACACTCGGCAGCTTCATCGAAAAGGTCGGCGAAGAGACGGCGTGTTCGTATTCGGCGACGATGTTCACCCTCTCGAGGAACACCGCCTTGATGGCATCCTGCCAGGACCAGAGCGACAGGGGGTAATAGCTGAGCGGACGGTAATCCGCATTCAGCACCAGCGCTGGAAGCCCATCCGGAGATACGGCAACCGTCACGTCGTTGACCTCCTTCACCCTAGAACCGGTCGACGCGGATACTGTAAGCCCGACATGACAGGGATGTGAAGCGGATTGTCGATCATGCCGGGTCTCAAAAACGCATGATTTCAATGCTTTTTTGCGGATTCAGGCCGGAGGCGCGGCATCCCTGCCCTTCAATTCGCGACAATAAGCCCAGAAAAGCCGCGATGCGACACCGCGCCACGGGCTCCATGATTCGGCAAGCCGGATCAGCATTTTCTCCGGCGGACGCGGCTCGATGCCGAGTGCATGGCCGACCGCGCTCTGCAACGCAACATCGCGCGCCGGAAAGATATCTGGGTGTCCGGCGGCAAACAAAAGGTAGACTTCAGCCGTCCACGGGCCGATGCCCGGCACCTTGGTCATGGCAGCGATCGCTACCGTCGCATCGAGTTGGCAGAGGTGATCGAGGTCGAGCCCGTCGGCCACCGCCTGGGCCACGGCAATCAGGCCGCGCTGCTTGGGCCGCGACAGCCCGGCCTCGCGGAAGACCGCCTCATCGGCGGCTAGTATCGCCTGTGGCGTCAGCGGATCGAGCAGTTTCGTCAGCCGGCCGAAGATCGCATCGGCGCTCGCGCGGGACACTTGTTGCGAAACGACGATCGAGGCAAGGCTTCTGAAGCCCGGCTCCGACAGCCTGAGCGGCACCTCGCCGGCCATGCCGCGCACCTTGTCCAGGCGCGGATCGAGCAGGCACAGCGCGTCCAGCCCTTGCGCAATGTCGTCGAGACTGGCGATGCGTTGCATGTCTGCTTGTTCCAAAATCAAAAGTGCCGCACGCTCCGTTGCGCGCCCCTCTGGACGCGCGACGCTGCCGGCGCAAAGTAGCAATTGGCGAAACTGCCGCACAACCCGATTGCCGCCGGACAATGACACTGCTGACATTCCGCTTCGCGCCGAGCCCGAATGGCGAATTGCATCTCGGCCACGCCTATTCGGCGCTGCTCAACCAGAAAATGGCCAAGGCGGCGGGCGGACGCCTGCTGCTGCGCATCGAGGACATCGACACGACACGCTGCACGCCGGAATTCGAGGCGGGCATTTTTCGCGACCTGAAATGGTTGGGGCTTGGCTGGGAGGAACCGGTGCGCCGCCAGTCCGAGCACTTTGCCGAATATCGGGCTATGCTCGAGCGGCTGATCGAGGAAGAGCTTGTCTATCCAGCCTTCATGAGCAGAAGTGAGATCCGCGCCTTCATCACCGACAGCGAAAAGCGCGGCCGCGACTGGCCTCGCGACCCGGACGGCGTGCCGCTCTATCCCGCCGCCGACAAGGCGCTGCCGGCGAGCGAGCGTAAGCGGCGCATCGTCGAAGGTGCACCATTTGCCTGGCGGCTAGACGTCGATGCGGCAATGGCGCGGGTCGGCAGGGACCTGACATGGGCCGAATACACGGACGAGACGCTCTCCGAGGCGCGTCGTGTCGAAGCCCATCCGCAGGATTGGGGCGACGTGGTCGTGGCGCGCCGCGAAATCCCGACCAGCTATCACCTCGCGGTCACCATGGACGACGCGCTGCAGGGCGTCAGCCATGTCGTGCGCGGCCAGGACCTTTATTCCGCGACCAGCGTGCAGCGGCTGCTTCAGCAACTGCTTGGCCTGCCGCAGCCGGCCTATTTTCACCATCGCCTGATCCTCGGCCCGGATGGACGAAAACTGTCGAAGAGTCTTGGCGATACCGGCCTTGCCGCCCAGCGTAAGGCGGGCGCCTCGCCCGACGATGTCAGGCGGCTGGTCGGTCTTTAGACCGGTGAGCCGACGGCCATCAACGGCGCTCCTTCAATTCAAATGACTCTATGGATCAACCGTTTGGTTTTGCTTGCCGGCCCGAACGGCATTAAGCAATCGCCGCAGTCGATCCCTCACCCGAATTCACCGCGGCCTCCAGAAAATGCACAGCCTCAAGCGGTTCATCCCCGCCTCTTTCGTCGTCCTGTGGGCGACCGGCTTCATCGGCGCGCGCTATGCCATGCCGTGGGCGGAGCCTTTTACTTTCCTGGCTGCGCGCTTTGTCCTGGCCGCAATCTTGCTTGTCGCGTTGATGGCCGCGCTTGGTTCGAGCCGCGCCACCCGCGACGAGGCGCTGCACGCGGCCGGCGCCGGCATCCTGATGCATGGGGTCTATCTCGGCGGCGTGTTCTGGGCCATCCACCGGGGCATGCCCGCAGGGCTTTCAGCCCTGATCGTCGGCCTGCAGCCGCTGATCACGGCAGTGCTCGCCGGCCGGCTTCTGGGCGAGGCCATCCTGCCGCGTCACTGGGCCGGTCTCGGCCTCGGGTTGATCGGCGTGGTAATCGTGCTCTGGCCGAAGCTCGGCGCGCTCGGCGGCGGCGTGACCGCCGAAACATTGGGCGCCTCGCTGGTCTCCGTACTCGGCATGAGCGCCGGCACGATCTGGCAGAAGCGTTTCGCCTCCGGCGGCGATCTGGTGGCTGCCACGTTCTGGCAATATGTCGGCGGCGCATCGGTGATGGCTCTGGCCTCGCTCGCCTTCGAGACCCGAACGGTGATCGTCAACGGCGAACTGATCTTCGCCACGGCCTGGCTCGTGCTGGTGCTGTCGATCGGTGCCATCTTCCTGTTGATGGTAATGATCCGCGACGGCGAGATGTCGAAGGTCGCCTCGCTGTTTTACCTCGTGCCGGCCGTCACCGCGGTCATCGCCTGGGCATTGTTCGGCGAGCAATTGAGCCCGCTCCAGATCGCCGGCATGGCGATCGCGACGCTCGGCGTCGGGCTGGCGACGGCTCAGCCACCGACGCGGGCGCGCGCCTCCAAATAGCGGCTGATCGCGGCGTTGAGCTCGCCGCCGAGGATGAAGATCGCCGAGACGATGTAGAGGAAGACAACGGCGATCATGATCGAGGCGAGGCCGGCATAGGTCGTCACATAGGACGAGAAATGGTCGAGATAGGCGGCGAAGATGGTCGACCCGATGAGCCAGCCGACCAGCGTGAAGATAATGCCAGGCACGATCGAAACGAACCGGCGCTTGCCGGCCGGCAACCAGAAATGCACGGCGAACAGGCCGCCGATGATGACGACCGAGGCGATGACGTAACGCCAGAGGGTGATCGTGCCCATATAGGGTTTTATCCATTCAAGATGAGATTCGGCCAGCCGCGCCAGCAACGGCGCAAAGACCAGCAGCACGCTGATCGCCAAAAACCCGGCCGTCGCGATCAGCACGAAGATGATGCTCTGCACCCGCCGGTAGATGATGCCGCGCGTTTCTGAGACACGATAGGCGCGGTTGAGCGAGGTGCGCAGCGCCTCGATGCCGTTCGAGGCGAAGTATCCGGCAAGCACGATACCGTAGGTCAACAGGTCGCTGCGCCGGACGGTAAGCACGTTGAGCACTTCGCGCGCGATCGGTTTGGCGATCTGCTCGGGCCATGTGTCGAACACAAGGTGCACGGCGGTGTCGGCGAAAGCCTGCGCGCCGAAAAAACTCGCCAGCGTCGTGGCGAAGATCAGGAAAGGAAAAAGCGCCATCAGCGCGGTGATCGCCAGATGGCTGGCCATTGCCCAGCCGTCGTCGGTGTTGAAATGGCCGAGCGCGTCGTAGAGCACGCGTTTGAGGGCTACGATCTTCCGCAACAAGAACCGCGTTCCCTTCGATTGTCCCGACGCCGCGAATATGGGAAGGGTTTGCGGCAAATGACAACCCTCGGTCAAACCACCATTCCTCCCGAAGAAGAGTTGCGCACCATCATTGTCACCGGTGCCTCTTCCGGAATAGGCGCCTATTGCGCCCATGCTCTTAAGAAGGAAGGCTGGCGGGTGTTCGCAACGGCCCGAAAGCCGGAAGATATCGCTACGCTCGAGGCCGACGGCATCGAGGCCTTTTATCTGGACTACACCGAGCCCGGATCGATCGAGGCGCTGGTGGCGTCGGTGCTGGAGCGGACCGGCGGCCGGCTCGATGCCCTTTTCAACAACGGCGCCTACGGGCAGCCCGGTGCCGTCGAGGACCTGCCGATCGAAGCTTTGCGGCAGCAGTTCGAGGCCAATGTCTTTGGCTGGCACGATCTCACTCGCCGTGTCGTACCGGTGATGCGCCGCCAGGGCCATGGTCGTCTCGTTCATTGCTCATCGATCCTCGGCCTCGCGCCGCTGCCTTTCCGTGGCGCTTACTCGGCATCGAAGCACGCCGTCGAGGGGCTGATGCTGTCCCTCTATCAAGAACTGCTCGGCAGCGGCATCCATGTTTCGCTGATCGAGCCGGGGGCGGTGAAATCGAAGATCGCCAGCAACAGCCTCCCCTGGTTCCTTGCGAACATCGATCACGAGAACTCAGTCCATCGCCTCGCCTATGCTGTGCAACTCAAACGGCTGCGGGCCGGCGGCAGCACATCGCGGCTGAAGCCCGGGCCGGAGGTGGTTTATGCCGCCTTGCGCCATGCGCTTCTGTCGCGGCGCCCGCGCCCGCATTATGTGGTAACTGTGCCGGCCAGGATCGGCGCGATCCTTAAACGCATCCTGCCGTCTTCGGTACTCTATCGTCTGCTCGCCAAACGCGCCTGAACGCAATCCAACCTGGAACACACCATGGCAACCGTCTTCAACATCCTCGCCGTTCTCGTTATGGTCGCCGTGGTGATCGTGCTGATCCGCGGCCTCATCAACATGATGCGCGGCGGCTCCAGCATGACCTCCAACAAGCTGATGCAGACGCGCGTGCTGTTGCAGTTCGTGGCCTTGGTGCTGATCATGCTGGCGGTGTATTTCACCCGTAAGTGACGCACCGGCCACCAGCCGGGAGGTAACCCGTGGTCAAGCTCAACAAGATCTACACGCGCACCGGCGACGATGGCACCACCGGCCTCGGCTCTGGTGAGCGGCGGCTGAAATCCGACCTTCGCATTGACGCCTACGGCACGGTTGACGAGGCAAATGCCTGCATCGGCATGGCTCGCATCCATACAGCGGCGGTAAATCCGGCGATCGATGCGATGCTCGGCCGCATCCAGAACGATCTTTTCGATCTCGGCGCCGATCTGGCAGTCCCCGATAATGGCAAGCCGCTCGACTACGAGCCGCTGCGCATCATCGCCTCGCAGACCGAGCGCATCGAACAGGACATCGACCTCCTCAACAAGGACCTTGAGCCGCTAAAATCCTTCGTACTCAACGGCGGTACGCCGGCCGCCGCCGCCCTTCACCTCGCCCGCACGGTGGCCCGCCGCGCCGAGCGCATCATGGTGGCGCTGTCGCAAGATCCAGACGAGCACGTCAATCGCGAGGCGATAAGATACATCAACCGGGTCTCGGACTTTCTGTTCGTCGCCGCACGCGCGGTCAATGACAATGGAAATGCCGACGTGCTATGGATTCCCGGCAAGAACCGCTGAATCCGCCGGAAGCGGGAGAGGCCCGATGTTCATTCCGCTCTACGACACCAACCGGCTGCGGCACATCAAGCTGCAATATGTGACGATCAGCCTGATCGCGCTCAATGTGTTGATCTATTTTGTAACAACACTTGGCGGCGAGGACTTCGCCAACGCCGCGGTATTGGGCCTCGGCTTCATCCCGTCGGTTGTGCATGACAGCGTCGAGCTCGCTCCGCAATTTGTCGTCATTCCGGAGAGCCTGAGCTATCTGACCTATTCCTTCCTGCACGCGGATATCTTCCACCTCGGCGGCAACATGCTGTTCCTGTGGGTGTTCGGCGACAATGTCGAGGATGCGCTCGGCCATGTCCGCTATCTCGTCTTCTACCTGCTTTGCGCCATTGCCGGCGCTTTCTTCCAGGGCTTGGTGGCCTGGGATTCGGAAGTGCCGCTGATCGGCGCGTCGGGCGCCATCGCCGGCGTCGTCGCCGCCTATCTGATCCTTTATCCGCGTGTGAAGGTATGGGTGCTGGTCTTCGCCCGCATCCCGTTGCGCATCCCGGCCTTCATCCCGCTCATCCTGTGGATCCTGTTCCAGATCTTCATGTTTGCCCAGGGTGGCGAGGACCAGGTCTCCTGGGCCTGCCACATCGGCGGCATCATCGCCGGAGCCGTGCTGGTGCTTGTCTTGCGCAGCCGCGGCGTGCCGCTACTCGCCGGCGCAGACGAGGAGCCGGCCGTGGTCGCCGGTCCGGTGCCCGTAGCCGTGGAGCCGGAGCCAAGCGACCCACAACCTGCGCAGCCGGCGCCGCGCTGGGGCCGGGGAAGCGTTTCCGGTCCGGACTGAACCGATTTGAGTGCTTTCGCCGAGGATCCGAGTGCACCCGGGATATTGACGGGCGGGGTCGCCGCAACTACGGAAGCGCCACCCTACTGGCGTGGCGAAGACCAGAATTCCGTCCGGAATGTCGGCTTTCGACAACTCTGAAGAGGTGCACGCTGCTATAGCGCGCCCGGCGAGCGTGAAGAGACTATCGTGAAAGAGGTGACAGGCAAATGAAGATCCTTGTGCCCGTGAAGCGGGTTGTGGATGCGAACGTCAAGGTCCGGGTGAAGGCGGACGGTTCGGCGGTGGAACTCGCCAACGTCAAAATGGCGATGAACCCGTTCGACGAGATCGCGGTGGAAGAGGCGATCCGGCTGAAGGAAGCTGGCAAGGCCGAAGAGATCATCGTCGTGTCGATCGGGCCGCAGCAGGCACAGGAGACCTTGCGCACGGCGCTCGCCATGGGCGCCGACCGCGCCATCCTGGTCAAGACCGACGAGCAGACTGAGCCGCTGGGCGTCGCCAAGGTGCTGAAGGGGGTCGTAGAGGCAGAACAGCCCGGCCTGGTCATTCTCGGCAAGCAGGCGATCGACGACGATTCCAACCAGACCGGCCAGATGCTGGCCGCACTTCTCGGCTGGGCGCAGGGCACCTTCGCCTCCAAGATCGTGCTCGACGGTGACAAGGCCACGGTGACGCGCGAGGTCGATGGCGGCCTGCAGACGCTGGAACTGAAGATGCCGGCAATCGTCACGGCCGATTTGCGGCTGAACCAGCCACGCTATGCGTCGCTGCCGAACATCATGAAGGCCAAGAAGAAGCCGCTCGACGAGAAGAGCCCTGCCGACTACGGCGCCGACGTCAAGCCGCGGCTGAAAGTGATCAAGACCGAGGAGCCGGGCGGCCGCAAGGCGGGCGTCAAGGTCAAGAGCGTCGCCGAACTGGTGGACAAGCTGAAAAACGAAGCCGGCGTGCTGTAAGGCCAGGAAGGGACAACAAAAATGACAATTCTTCTGATTGCCGAACACGACAACGCGGCGCTTTCCGACCAGACTGCCAAGGCGCTTTCGGCGGCGCTGCAGATCGGTTCGGACGTGCATGTGCTGGTTGCCGGCAAGGGCGCCAAGCCGGCAGCGGACGCCGCCGCCAAGCTCAAGGGCGTCACCAAGGTGCTGCTCGCCGACGCCGACGAACTGACCGAGCGTCTCGCCGAACCGCTGGCGGCGCTCGTCATTTCGCTTGCTGAGCCATACGACACGATCATTGCGCCGGCGACCTCGTCGGGCAAGAACGTCTCGCCGCGCGTCGCGGCCCTGCTCGATGTCGCCCAGATATCGGAAATCATCGAAGTCGTGTCGCCCGACACCTTCAAGCGACCGATCTATGCCGGCAACGCCATCCAGACCGTGCAGTCGAGCGACGCCAAGAAGGTCATCACCGTGCGCACTGCTTCCTTTCAGGCAGCACCCGAGGGCGGTTCCGCGCCGGTCGAGACGGTTCAGGCGGCAGCCAATCCCGGCCTGTCGATTTTTGTCGAAAACAAGCTGTCCGAGACCGACCGTCCGGAGCTGACCTCGGCCAGGATCATCATTTCGGGCGGCCGTGCGCTGGGCTCCTCCGAGAAGTTCCAGGAGGTCATCCTGCCGGTCGCAGACAAGCTCGGTGCGGCTGTCGGCGCATCTCGCGCCGCGGTCGATGCCGGCTATGCGCCGAACGACTGGCAGGTCGGCCAGACCGGCAAGGTGGTGGCGCCCGATCTCTATATTGCCGTCGGCATCTCCGGCGCCATCCAGCACCTTGCCGGCATGAAGGATTCAAAGGTCATCGTCGCCATCAACAAGGACGAGGAAGCGCCGATCTTCCAAGTCGCCGACTACGGCCTCGTCGGCGACCTCTTCGTCATTCTGCCGGAACTGCAAAAGGCGCTTTGACGCCCTCTGCCAAAGCGTATTAAATTCTGCGGGGTGGGGTAGACGAAGTCGCCCCGCCCTTTTAGTTTGCACTGCACAAAAAGCAGGCCGCAAAGGCCTTGACGGGATCGGGTAATGAGCAAGATCGAGACGATCGGCATCATCGGCGCGGGCCAGATGGGTGGCGGCATCGCCCATGTATCGGCGCTGGCGGGCTACAAGGTGCTGGTTTACGACATTTCGCCCGACCGCATCGAAAAGGGCATTGCTACGGTCAGCGGCAACATGGCCCGTCAGGTCGGCTCCGGCAAACTTGAGGAAAAGCTGCGCAACGAGGCGATGGCGCGCATTTCCGCCGCGCCGGCCATGGCCGACCTTGCGGGCGCCGATCTGGTGATCGAAGCGGCGACCGAAGACGAGACAGTCAAACGCAAGATCTATGCTCAGCTCTGCCCGCAACTCAACCCCGAGGCCATCCTGGCGACGAACACCTCGTCGATCTCGATCACCCGGCTGGCTTCGCAGACCGACCGCCCGGAACGCTTCATCGGCATACATTTCATGAACCCGGTTCCGGTGATGAAGCTGGTCGAGCTGGTGCGCGGCATCGCCACCGAGGACCAGACCTTCGAGGCAGCAAAAACCTATGTGAAGCAGCTCGACAAGACGATCACCGTCTCGGAGGATTTCCCGGCCTTCATCGTCAACCGCATCCTGCTGCCGATGATCAACGAGGCGATCTACACGCTCTATGAAGGTGTCGGCTCGGTCGACGCCATCGATACCGCCATGAAGCTCGGCGCCAACCATCCGATGGGGCCGCTGCAGCTTGCCGACTTCATCGGGCTGGATACCTGCTTGTCGATCATGCAGGTGCTGCATGACGGCCTGTCGGATTCGAAATACCGCCCCTGCCCGCTGCTGGTCAAATATGTCGAGGCCGGTTGGCTCGGCCGCAAGACCGGGCGCGGCTTCTACGACTATCGCGGCGAGCATCCCGTTCCGACGCGCTGATCGCCACCGCTACCAGCGCACGAAAAGCCGTCCGCCGACCGCCCCGAGCGCGGCAAGGCCGGCGATCGCGATCGCATACCAGGTGCCGACGAAAAGCGGCGAATCGTCGAAGCAATGCGCTGCATAGAAGGTCGCCGCCAGCCCGCCGGCAAGCAGGCCCGCGGTCGCACCGGCAAGCACCGGCCTTGTTGGCGCGCCATGGCGCAGCACCGCGAGAAAGACGGCAAGCGGGCCGATGCCGATCAACGGAATGAAGGTCAGGCAGATGACCATGTTCGTGCCGACCAGGCGCGTGCCCCAGTCGGACACAGGCACGACGAGGAGTTCGAGAATCACGGCCATAATCACCAGCAGCGGCGCGGCGATCATCCAGCTCGCCGCCCGCCCTGTCGATGCACCGGGCGTCGACAGCGCGCGGACGAGGGCAAAGGCGCTGACGGCTAGAGCAATCGTGAAGACGAATTTGGACAGGAACCGCATCGTGTGCATGGCAAATGCGATGTCGGGACGTGGGCCGATCGTCAGCCAGAAAACCGCGGCCGCGATCACGATGGCCGCGCCGGTTGCAAGCAACCAGGCGGCGCCCAGCGGCAGCGCCTTGCTGCGGACATCGGCATCGAGCGCCTTGATAAGATCTTCGGTCCTCATGCTATTCCCGCCCCGCCCCGAACCGTTTGGCAATGGCGGCAAGCCCGCGGTGTAGTGACACCCGCACAGCCGTCTCGCTGATGCCGAATTTCGCCGCCGTCTCGCCGATCGAACGGCCTTCGACCGACACGGCCGAGACGACCGAACGCTGCGCCGGCGACAGGCAGTCGAGTGCCCGGTTGACGTCGCGCTCGCTGATCGTCTCCGATTCCGGCTCGGCAAAGGTCTCGGCGATTTCGTCGATCTCGATCTCGATCCGCCGGCCGCGCCGCCGGAACGCATCGATCAGCTTGAAGCGGGCTATTGCATAAACCCAAGGCAGCACCGGCGCATCATGGCGCCAGGTATGTCGTTTCACATGAATGGCCAGCAAGGTTTCCTGCACGACGTCCTCGGGATCGACCCCGCCCTGCACGATCTTGCGCCGGGCAAAGCCACGAACGAGGGCGGCGATCCGGTGCAGAAAGTCGGCATAGGCCCTTTCGTCTCCGGCGATTGCGGCCCGCAGCAGCCGGGAAAGCTCGGCTTCGTCCTTGCCGCTCACAAGAGTTCACTCCCCGATATTCGCGTCTCGGCGCTGGTTTGTTACGTGGCCGGCGAAATAATGTCCAAGGCAAAT
This sequence comes from Mesorhizobium sp. M1403, assembly GCF_040317695.1. Taxonomy (NCBI): domain Bacteria; kingdom Pseudomonadati; phylum Pseudomonadota; class Alphaproteobacteria; order Hyphomicrobiales; family Phyllobacteriaceae; genus Mesorhizobium; species Mesorhizobium sp. M1403. The sequence continues at coordinate 41,945 of NZ_JAMYKY010000018.1, forward strand.
TAGCTGGGCATCACGAAAGTTTGCTCCTTTTGAGCGATTGAGCGGGCCAGCAATGTTGACTGCGCTAGTCATGTATTGATAGGTGCAGCATACCAAGCCAAAGACCATCGAAATCGAGGACGATGCCATGAAATATGCTCTTTCCGCCCTTGCCGGTGCGACAGCACTTGCAATCAGCCTGATCGCCGGCCCGGCGTTAGCCGAGGACGAGGGCATCGTCGTCTACAACGCCCAGCACGAAAACCTGACCAAGGCCTGGGCGGAAGGATTCACCAAGGAAACCGGCATCAAGGTCACCGTCCGGAACGGCGGCGACAGCGATTTCTCCAATCAGATCGTTGCTGAGGGGTCCTCTTCGCCAGCTGATGTGTTCCTGACGGAAAACTCACCGGCCATGGTGCTGGTCGAGACAGCCGGCCTGTTCGCGCCGGTCAACGCCGAGACGCTGGCCCAGGTTCCGCAGGAGTACCAGCCGGCGAGCGGCAAATGGGTCGGCGTTGCCGCGCGCAGCACCGTCTTTGCCTACAACAAGACCAAGCTGACCGCCGACCAGCTGCCCAAATCGCTGCTCGATCTCGCCGATCCGAGCTGGAAGGGCCGTTGGGCCGCTTCGCCCTCCGGTGCCGATTTCCAGGCGATCGTCAGCGCCTTGCTGCAGCTCAAGGGTGAGACTGCCACGGCCGACTGGCTGAAGGCGATGAAAGAGAATTTTACCGCCTACAAGGGCAACAGCACGGTGATGAAGGCGGTCAATGCCGGCGAGGTCGAAGGCGGCGTGATCTATCACTACTACTACTACGGCGATCAGGCCAAGACCGGCGAGAACAGCAAGAATGTCGAGTTGCACTATTTCAAGCACGAGGACCCCGGCGCTTTCGTCTCGGTTTCCGGCGGCGGTGTGCTGGCCTCGAGCAAGCACCCGAAGGAAGCCCAGGCTTTCCTGAAATGGGTCACCGGCAAGGGCGGCCAGGACGTGCTGAAAACCGGCGATTCGTTCGAATACGCAGTCGGCAAGGGCGCCGAGTCCAATCCGAAGCTGGTGCCGCTGGCCGATCTGCAGGCGCCGAAAGTCGACCCGACGGCGCTGAACTCGAAAAAGGTGACCGACCTGATGACGGCGGCCGGCTTGCTTTAGCCGGCGTTCGTCCTAAAAGGGCAACCGACTGCGCTCCTGTGGGAATTCGCTTTCCGCGGGAGCGCTCTGTTTTCAAAATGGCATTTGCCCATGACCACAAGCTGCTCGCCACATTGTCGGCCGCCGATCGTTTCCGCCTCCGGGCGGACCCGGCGCAACGTCTGATCTGATGCAGTCTGCGATCGATCTCGCACCTTCAGGCTTGCCGGCCGACACCACGGCCGTGCGGGCACGTCGTTGGTCGGTCTCATGGATTGCGTTGGCTGCCGTCTTTATCTCGCTTTTCGCGCTGCTGCCGCTTGCCTTCATCGTCTGGGTGGCGGTGCAGACCGGCTGGGAAACGGTGGCGGCGCTGGTGTTCAGGCCGCGCGTCGGCGAGCTTCTGGTCAACACCAGCCTGCTGGTGGTGCTGGCGGTGCCGATCTCGATCGTGCTGTCGGTGGCGCTGGCTTGGCTGACGGAGCGCAGCGATCTGCCGGGTGCCCGCTTATGGGCCTGGCTCTCGGTGGCGCCGCTCGCCATTCCCGCCTTCGTCCACAGTTACGCCTGGATCACCATGGTGCCCAGACTGCACGGCCTGTGGGCTGGCGTGCTTGTGTCCGTCATCGCCTATTTCCCGTTCCTCTATCTGCCGGTGGCGGCAGCTTTGCGCCGGCTCGATCCGGCTCTCGAAGATGCAGCGGCAGCCCTCGGGCTCGGCCCGTGGCGGGTGTTTCGGCGTGTCGTACTGCCGCAGCTCAGGCTCGCCATCTGCGGCGGCTCCCTGCTGGTCGGCCTGCACCTCCTGGCCGAATACGGGCTCTACGTGTTCATCCGCTTTGACACCTTCACCACGGCGATCGTCGATCAGTTCCAGTCGACCTTCAACGGCCCGGCCGCCAACATGCTGGCCGGCGTCCTGGTGACCTGCTGTTTCGTGCTGCTCGGGCTGGAGGTGCTGGTGCGCGGCGAGGAACGCTATGCCCGCGTCGGCTCGGGCGCCGCGCGCCACCAGCAGCGCACGAGCCTTGGGCGCGCCACCATTCCTTGCCTGCTGCTGCCCGCTGTTACCACGCTGCTGGCGCTCGGGGTGCCGTTCGTCACTATCGGTCGCTGGCTCATGGCCGGCGGCGCCGATGTCTGGCGGCTCGACGAGATCGGCCTGGCGCTTGGTCAGACACTGTTCCTGGCGATTGCAGGCGCGCTGCTCGCCACCGTCGCGGCAATGCCGATGGCGTGGATTTCGATCCGCGCGCCGGGAAGGCTGCAACGCGTCCTGGAGGGCTGCAACTATATCGTCGGCGCGTTGCCCGGGGTTGTCATCGCCCTGGCGCTGGTCACCATCGCCGTGCGTATCGCCATGCCGCTCTACCAGACCCTGTTCACCATCCTGGTCGCCTATGCGCTGATGTTCCTGCCGCGCGCTCTGATTAGCCTCAGGGCGTCGATCGCACAGGCGCCGGTCGAGCTCGAACGCGCCGCCTCCAGCCTCGGCCGGTCGCCGCTCAAGGCGCTGTGGTCGACGACCATCCGCCTGTCGGCGCCGGGTGCCGCGGCCGGCATGGCATTGGTCGCGCTCGGCATCATGAACGAGTTGACCGCAACCCAGATGCTGGCGCCCAACGGCACCCGCACGCTGGCCATGGCGTTCTGGTCCTATAGCGGCGAGATCGACTATGCGTCGGCGGCGCCTTATGCCTTGATCATGGTGGCGATGTCGCTGCCTTTGACCTGGCTGCTCTACGTCCAGTCGAAGCGGATGGCCGGGCGATGAGCTTTCTCGAGCTTAGCGGCATCCACAAGCACTACGGCCCCGTGGCAGCACTTGCCGGCGTGGACCTCAGCGTGGCCAGCGGCAGCCGTACGGCGATCGTCGGGCCATCCGGTTGTGGCAAGACCACCTTGCTGCGGCTGATCGCCGGCTTCGAGGCGCCCGACCAGGGCCGCATCGTGCTCGATGGCGAGGTGCTGGCCGATGGCGACACGGCCGTGCCGGCGCATCGCCGCGGCATCGGGCTGGTGGCGCAGGACGGCGCTCTGTTCCCGCATCTGAGCATCGCCGCCAATATCGGGTTCGGCATGGGCCGTCACGAGGAAAAGCGGAGCGAGCGCATCGCCGAGCTCGCCTATGTCGTCGGGCTGGACAAAGGGATCCTGAAGCGCCGCCCGCACGAACTCTCCGGCGGCCAGCAGCAGCGCGTCGCGCTCGCCCGCGCCATGGCCATGAAGCCGCGGCTGATGCTGCTCGACGAGCCGTTCTCGGCGCTCGACACCGGCTTGCGCGCCTCAATGCGCAAGGCCGTGGCCGAGCTCCTCGAAACGGCCGGCATCACCACCATCCTGGTCACCCATGATCAGGCCGAGGCGCTGTCATTCGCCAGCCAGGTCGCGGTGATGCGCGACGGCAAATTCTCGCAGGTCGGCACGCCGCGCGAGCTCTATTTCAAGCCGAAGGACAGGATGATCGCCGAGTTCCTCGGTGACGCCATCGTCCTGCCGGCCAGGATCGCCGATGGCTTTGCCATCTCGCCGCTCGGCCGCATCGCCGTCGACAGCACGGAGCGGCGCGACGTCGCCCGCATCATGCTACGGCCGGAGCAGGTGCTGCTGAAACGGACATCGCGTGAAGGCATGTCCGGCACGCCGGACATGCTGTTCGGCGAGGTGACGGAATCGGAATTCGCCGGCTCGATGTGCACGATCGCGGTGCGTCTCTTGAACAGCCCCGATCCGCCCGATGCTGCCGCCATCGGCAACACGCCGTTGATCCTGCGCAAGCCGGGAATGGACGCGCCGGCGATCGGCGAGATCGTCCGGCTGACCGTGTCGGGCAAGGCGCATGTGTTTGCCTGAACGGTTTGCACGAAGCCAACCTCAATCGACCCGTTTACCGGCCTGATCGAACCAGTGCAGCTTTTCAGACCTCGCCACGACGCGCAATTGGTCGCCTGGCTTGGCGCTGGCGCGGCCTGAGACGCGCACGACGATACGGCTGCCGGCTGCCGCGCAGTGGAGAAAGCTTTCGGCACCGACCGGCTCGACTGCTTCCACTGTCGCCGGCAACGCAAGCGCGCCGGCCGGCGCCTCTGCCGCGAAGGTGATATCGGCATCCTCCGGACGAAAGCCGAGTGTCACCGCCTTGCTTTGTCCAGGCGCCGAGCCAATCACCGTCCCGTCCGTCAGTACCGAGCCTGGAGAGGCCCCTGTGAGGGCCAGCAGATTCATCGGCGGAGCGCCGATGAAGGAAGCAACGAAGGTTGAGGCCGGCTTCTCGTACACGTCGAGCGGCGCGCCGATCTGCTCGACCAGGCCGGCGTTCATGACGACAAGGATGTCGGCCAGCGTCATCGCCTCAAGTTGGTCGTGGGTGACATAGACCGAGGTGACGCCAAGCGAGCGCTGCAAATTCTTGATCTCGACGCGCATCTGCCCGCGCAATTTCGCATCGAGGTTGGACAGCGGTTCGTCGAACAGGAAGACTTTCGGGTTGCGCACGATGGCACGGCCCATGGCGACCCGCTGGCGCTGTCCGCCGGAAAGCTCGCGCGGGCGCCGGTCGAGCAGCGCCGAAAGCTCCAGCACCTTGGCTGTCGAGCGCACCCTGCTGTCGATCTCGTCCTTCGGCGTACCGCGGTTGCGCAGGCCATAAGCCATGTTGTCGTAGACCTTCATATGCGGATAGAGCGCGTAGTTCTGGAACACCATGGCGATGTCACGCTCAGTCGGACCAATGGTGTTGACCACCTTGCCGTCGATGGCGACTGTACCGGCAGAAATGGTCTCCAGCCCGGCGATCATCCTCAGCAGCGTGGACTTGCCGCAACCGGAGGGGCCGACCAGCACGCAAAGCTCCTTGTCGGGAATGGCGATGGAAACGCCCTTCACGGCTTCGACGCCGCTGGGATAGACCTTCTTGACATCCTTCAGATCGACGGTCGCCATCGGCTTCTCACTTTTCGGATTCGACCAAGCCGCGCACGAACCAGCGTTGCATCAGCACCACGACGAGGATCGGCGGCACGATGGCCAGCATCGCGGTGACCATGACCAGGTGCCATTGGGTATCGGCATCGGCGAAGGAAACCATCTTTCTCAGCGCGATGACGATGGTGTTCATGTCGTTGCTGTTGGTAACGAGCAGCGGCCAAAGATACTGCGTCCAGCCGTAGATGAAGAGGATCACGAACAGCGCGGCGATGTTTGTCCGCGACAGCGGTAACAGAATATCGAAAAAGAAGCGCCATGGACCGGCACCGTCGACACGCGCCGCCTCGACCAGTTCGCCCGGGATGGTCATGAAGAACTGACGAAACAGCAGCGTTGCGGTGGCCGAGGCGATCAGCGGGATAATCAGGCCGGCATAGGTGTCGATCATGCCGAGATCGACCATCACCTTGTAGGTCGGCAGAATGCGCACCTCGACCGGAAGCATCAAGGTGATGAAGATCAGCCAGAAGAAGGTCATGCGCAGCGGAAAGCGGAAGAACACGATCGCGTAGGCCGACAGGATCGAGATGAAGATCTTTCCCACCGCGACGCCGAGCGCCATGATCGTGGTGTTGAGGAGCAGTCTGCCGACGCTGACACCGCCGATACGACCAATGCCGCCGAACAGCGCCTCGCTGTAATTGTTCCATAGCTGGTCGCCGGGCAACAGCGGCAGCGGCGGCCTGAGGATCGTTTGCAGCGTGTGCGTCGAGGCAACGAAGGTGTAGTAGATCGGAAAAGCCACGATCAATATGCCAAGGATAAGCACGGCATGGGCGATGACGGTGCGGAGCGGAGATTGGCCGATCATCGCTGCCCTCAGCCGTAATGGACTTTGCGTTCCACATAGCGGAACTGGATGGCTGTCAGGGCGATGACGATGGCCATCAGGATGACCGACTGCGCCGCCGAGTCACCCAGGATCAGATTGACGAAGCCGTCATTGTAGACCTTGTAGACCAGCGTCTCGGTCGTCTTGCCCGGGCCGCCGCCGGTGACGGCATGAACGATGCCGAACGTGTCGAACAGGGCATAGACGGTGTTGACAACCAGCAGGAAAAAGGTTGTCGGCGCAAGCAGCGGGAAGACGATGGTCCAGAAGCGCTTGGTCTCGCCGGCGCCATCCATGGCCGCCGCCTCGATCAGCGTTTTCGGCACCGCCTGCAGGCCGGCGACGAAGAACAGGAAATTGTAGCTGATCTGCTTCCAGGCAGCCGCCGACACCAGCAGGATCATGGCGTGGGTGCCGTTGAGCAGCGGGTCCCAGGCGATGCCGAGGCTTCTCAGCAAATAGGCCAACGAGCCGATCGAAGGATTGAACAAGAAAAGCCACAGCATGCCGGCAATCGCCGGCGCCACGGCATAAGGCCATATCAACAGTGTGCGGTAGAGGCCTTTGCCGCGCACGGCCTTCTCGGCCATGACCGCGAGCAGCAGGGCCACAACCATGGCAACGATCGCGGTCGCAAGCGAGAACACCACCGTGACCTTGATCGAGTTGAGGTAGGCCGGATCGGCCAGCACCTTCCGGAAATTGGCAAACCAGACGAACCTGCTCTTCAGCCCGAACGGGTCTTGCCTGAGCATCGACTGGTAAAGCGCCTGACCGGCCGGCCAGTAGAAGAAAACCAGTGTGATGGCGAGTTGTGGCGCCACCAGCAGGTACGGCAGGATCTTGTTGGGAAATACGACGCGTGGAGACAGGCTGATTTCCCTCGCTATCCAGGGGTTGCCAACGCGAGCTCGCGTGGGCGATATTTCAACCGACTAATGCATGTCGCCCAAAAGTGCGCAGCGATTTTGGGGTAACGACATGCATAAGAACAAGAGCTTAAAGCGCGTCGCATGTGGCCATTCAAACGCGACGCGCTTTAACCGAGATAATCTCGTCAGTTCTCCAGCGCTTCCTTGATCGCGGCGTTGCCGCGTGTGACCGCATTGTCGAGCGCCTGCTGAGCGGTTTGCTGGCCGGCCAGCATCTTCTCCAACTCCTCATTCTGGATATCACGCACCTGCGGCAGATTCGGCAGGCGCACGCCCTTCGAGTTGTCGGTCGGCGCCTTGCCCGTCATCTGCAGGATGGGTGTCTCGCGGCCGGGGTTTTTGTCATAGAAGCCTGATTTCTTGGTCGCCTCGTACGCGGCGAGCGTCACAGGCAGGTATCCCGACTTCTGGTGCAGATATTCCTGCACATCGGTCTTGGACAGATAGGCAAAGAAGGCGGCAACACCCTTATATTCCTCGTCCGACTTGTTGCCGAACACCCACAGGCTGGCACCGCCCGGCGTGGTGTTCTGTGGTGCGCCCTTGGCGTCGCTATCGTAAGGAAGCTGGCCGATGCCATAGTTCATGCCGGACTTGACGATATCGCCGAGGCCGCCCGACGATTCGGTGAAGATGCCGCATTCGCCAGCGAGGAATATCTGCTTGGCTTCGGAGGTGCGCCCGCCATACTTGAACGTGCCGTCCTTGGCCAGGTCCGCGAGCGCCTGGAAGTGGTTGACGAAAATCGGCGCATTGATCTTGAGTTCGACATCGCCGCCGGCCAGGCCGTTCTGCTGAGTGGCCCAAGACACGTCATTCCACGCCGCGAAATTCTCCAGATGGATCCAGGTCAGCCAGGTCGAGGTATAGCCGCAAGGGGCGGCGCCGCTCGTCTTGATCTTCTTGGCAGCTTCCCACACCTCGTTCCAGGTCTTGGGCGGGCTGTTCACGTCGAGGCCCGCCTTCTGGAAAATGTCCTTGTTGTAGTAGAGGATCGGCGACGAGGAGTTGTAAGGGAACGACAGCATGGTGCCGTCCGGCTTCGAATAATAGCCGACGATGCCGGGCAGATACTGGCTCTTGTCAAAGGTCATCCCGGCACTGGTCAGCACATCGGCCGCCGGCTTGATCGCACCCTCGGCCGCCATCATCACGCCGGTGCCGACGTCGAACACCTGGAGGATATCGGGCGCCTGGCCGGCGCGGAAAGCGGCGATGCCGGCATTCAGCGTCTCCGGATAGGTGCCCTTGAACACCGGAACGAGCTCATAGTCGCTCTGGCTGGCGTTGAAATCCTTGGAGATCTTGGCGACGACCTCGGCGTTGGCGCCGGTCATGGCGTGCCACCAGCTGATCTGCGTGACGGCGAAGGCGGAGGTGGTGGAAAGCAGGGTCAAGGTGGCGGCAACACCGGCCGCGAAGCCGAAGAACTTCATGTTTCATCTCCCGTTTGTCATTGGCGAAAGGGGCACTCTCGCAAAGCCAATATGTGGCGCTGATGACAATCGGACAACGGTTTTGTTGCGGGTCAATGAACATCGCTTCCGGCTAAAGTGCGCTCGCTACCGAAAGCGTCGCCAGGAACTACATCACCGCCTTCTCGGCGGAGCGCATCGGTTTTCCCCCGAAAAGGCCCGCCTCATGGCCCGCGGGTTAACCATTCGTTAAAATCTCCAAGAGCTAATCAGTCACACCTCCCCTGTTATTTGGCAGACCGAGTGAACCCAGGATGCTGACGGTCTATAATTGTATTGTAAGTCAGCACGACCTGAGACTGGTCGCACTTGCCGCCCTCGTCTGCGGCATTTCTTGCTTCTCTGCAGTAAATCTCCTTAAGCACGTCGGCCGATCGACCAACCGAAACCGGCTTGTCTGGCTAATGATCGCCGCAACTTCGACCGGGTTCGGCATATGGGCGACGCATTTCATCGCCATGACTGCGTTTACGCCGGGAATACCAAACGCATATAATCCGGGATTATCCGCCTTTTCGCTTGCCGCCGCCGTCATCCTGACCGCGCTTGGGATGTGGGTTGCCACCTTGCGCCGCGGCATCGACCATTTCCTCGTCGGCGGTGCCATTCTCGGTGGTGCCATCGCGACGACGCACTACATCGGCATGGCGGCGTTCGAGGTCGAGGGCCGGATCGTATGGAACCTGCTCCTTGTCGCGATATCGCTTCTGGCCGGCGGGACGCTCGCGGCAATGGCGCTCCTTGTCGTCTTGCGCCGCCCGTCCGCGCTCGCAACACTTGGTGGCGCCGCGCTTTTGACGCTGGCGATTTGCAGCTTGCATTTCATCGCGATGGGCGCGGTGTCGATCATTCCGGATTCCTCGATTGAAATATCCGAACATTCCATCGAGCCCATTTCCCAGGCCTTTGCCGCAGCGGTCGCCAGCCTGGTAATCCTTGTGCTGTCAGGCGCCGCGCTGTGGATCGACCTGCGCTTTCGCCGGCAGAGGCTCGAGGCCGATCGCATGCACGATCTCGCCAATGCCGCGGTCGAAGGGCTGATCGTTTGCGATGGCACACGCATAGTCAGCGCCAATGACAGCATGGCGAAACTGACGGGCACGGCGACAGCCACCCTGAACACGATGCAACTCGGCGAGCTGTTCGATGGACAGAGCGCAGCCGATGTATCCGGCTTCGGCGAACAGGCACAAGAAACGAAATTGAGGGGCAGCGACGGCACGAGAATTCCTGTCGAGCTGATCGCCAGGAAGATCGCCTACTGCGGCAGGCCTCATACGGTGCTTGCCGTTCGCGACATCCGTGAGCGCAAGAAGGCGGAAGAAGAGATCCTCCGTCTCGCGCATTTCGATCCACTTACCGGGCTTGCCAATCGGCGGAGCTTTTCTTCCCGGCTCGAAGCAGAAATCGCTTCGATGGAGCGTGGCAGCAAGGATGGATATCTGGCGCTCCTGCTGCTTGACCTCGACCGATTCAAGCAAGTCAACGACCTCTACGGCCACAGCGCCGGTGACGCCATGCTGCAGAAGCTGGCGCACTGCATTTCCGGCATTCCGCGCCACGGACAGATGCTCGCGCGTCTCGGCGGCGACGAGTTTGCCGTCTTAGCTCCGAACCTCCCCGACCCCCTGGCCGCAGGCCGCATAGCCGAGGACTTGCTGGCGGCGATCCGGGAGGAAAACAGGGTTTCAGTCGGCTCCGGCCTTGTTTCGGCCAGCATCGGCATCGCCTTCTTTCCGCTGGATGCCGAAGATCAGGCCGGCCTGATCGGCCATGCCGACACGGCACTCCATCGCGCCAAGACCGAGGGCAGGGACACCTATCGTTTTTTCGAGATAGCCATGGGCACCGCGGCCCGCGACAAGCGCGTGATGGAGCATGAACTGCGCCAGGCGATCGCCCGCAAGGAGTTCCACCTCGTCTACCAGCCGCAGAAGGAAATCCGCAGCGGCAAGATGATCGGCTTCGAAGCCCTGGTCCGTTGGCAGCATCCGGAGCGGGGCGACATTCCCCCGGCCGTTTTCATCCCCGTGGCCGAGGACAGTGGCGCCATCGCGCAGATCGGCGACTGGGTGCTGACGACGGCTTGTAACGATGCTGTTCGCTGGACGAATCCGCTGATGGTCGCCGTCAACGTCTCCGCCGTGCAGCTTCACAATCCGAACTTCAGCCGCAAGGTGCACGACGCACTGTCGAGATCCGGCCTCGCACCCGGCAGGCTCGAACTGGAGATCACCGAAACGGCCCTGGTGAAGGACATGCCCCGCGCATTGGCAACCTTGAGGCAGGTCAAGGCGCTTGGCGTGCATGTGGCGATGGACGATTTTGGCACCGGCTATTCTTCGCTGTCCAACCTTAGCGCCTTTCCCTTCGACAAGATCAAGATCGACGGGTCGTTCATCAAATCGGTCGACAAGAACGGCCAGTTCGCGGCGATCGTCCGCGCCGTGCTGGGGCTTGGACGCGGTCTCGGCCTGCCGGTCCTGGCGGAGGGCATCGAGACGCCGGGCGAATTGCAGTTCCTTGACGCCGAGGCTTGCGAGATCGGGCAAGGCTATTACCTCGGCAAACCGGCTCCGATCGAGACATTCGGCGAGTTGACGGGCGTCACGGCTCCGGCAGTCCGCACCGCCAGCCGGCGCGGCGCAAGCATCGCCGTGCTCAAGCCGCGCCTGCGCACGGTCTGAGCCTATCCCGGCTGAAGCGCTGCCTCGACCAGACGCTTGGCATCCGGCCCCGACCATTCGGCCGGGCCGTTCATATGGGCGATCAGGCAGCCTTGCCCATCGATCAGCATGGTGACCGGCAGACCGAGCGCCAGGCCGCGCGTCTTGACGTCGTTGAACAGCGCCATGGTGGCATCGCGATAATAGCCGAGCGCCTTGACGCCGGTGTCCTCGAGGAACTTCTTCGGCTTGGTATCGTCGCCGGCATCGACGTTGACTGCAACAACCTGAAACGCGTCGCTGCCCATCTCCTTCTGCAGTGCATCGAGCGCCGGCATTTCGGCGCGGCAAGGTGCGCACCATGTTGCCCACAGATTGAGCAGCACCGTCTTGCCGGCATGATCGGCGATCGTCGTCGGCTTGCCGTCGGGGCCGTTGAAGGCGAGGCTTTTCAGCGATTGCGGCGGATCCGCCGGCAAAAGCGCGGCGACTTGACCGGTAGCGGCGGCGGCGATCTTCTTGGCATGGTCGGTCCTGGCGGCGCAGGCGACGTCGTCATTGCCGCCGCCGGCGGCCACTTGCGCGGGCGCGTTATTGCCAGAACCGCTTTCCCTGACATATACCGCGACCGCGCCGGCCAGCACGCCCGCAACCAAAGCGGCGAGGATGAGACGCAAAGCCGGGAAAAATCTATTGCCGTCTGCCATTTTTCAAAAACTGCTCCGGAGCACGGGTTATAGCGATGAGCGACAAGAAGGCCAGCAACCAGATGTGGGGCGGACGTTTTGCCTCGGGTCCGGCCGCAATCATGGAAGCGATCAACGCGTCGATCTCGTTCGACCGCAAACTCTATGCCCAGGACATTCGCGGCTCGATCGCCCATAGCGAGATGCTGGCGCAAACGGGCATTATTTCGGCGGCCGATCAAGAAAAAATCAGTCACGGGCTGAACACGATCCTGGCAGAGATCGAGGCCGGCACATTCGAGTTCTCGACCAGGCTGGAAGACATCCACATGAATGTCGAGGCCCGCCTCGCCGATTTGATCGGCCCTGCCGCCGGCCGCCTGCACACTGCCCGCTCGCGCAACGACCAGGTGGCGGTCGACCTCAGGCTCTGGGTCAAGGACGAGTGCTTTCGTGTCGCCGAGGCGCTGAAAGGCCTGATCACGGCGTTCCTCGCCCGGGCCGAGGAGCATGCGGCAACGGTGATGCCGGGCTTCACCCACATGCAAGCGGCGCAGCCGGTGACCTTCGGCCACCACTGCATGGCCTATGTCGAGATGTTTGCGCGCGACCTGTCGCGCGCCCGCGACGCGATCGAGCGGATGGACGAAAGCCCGCTCGGTGCGGCCGCCCTCGCCGGCACCAGCTTTCCGATCGACCGGCACCAGACGGCAACGGCGCTTGGTTTTCGCGAACCGATGCGCAATTCGCTCGACAGCGTTTCGGACCGCGATTTCGCGCTGGAATTCTTGGGGCTGGCGGCGATCTGCGCGACACATCTGTCGCGGCTGGCCGAAGAGATCATCATCTGGTCGACGCCGCAATTCGGTTTCGTCAGGCTGTCGGATAGCTTCTCGACGGGTTCGTCGATCATGCCGCAGAAGAAGAACCCCGACGCCGCCGAACTGGTGCGCGGCAAGACCGGCCGTGTCACCGGCCATCTGGTCGGCCTGCTGACGGTAATGAAGGGCATGCCGCTGACCTATGGCAAGGACATGCAGGAAGACAAGGAATCCGTCTTCGACGCGGCAGAGACGCTCGACCTGATGCTGGCGGCGATGACCGGCATGATGCGCGACATGACGGTGAACACTGCCGCGATGAAAAAGGCGGCGGGCGCCGGCTATTCGACTGCGACCGACCTCGCCGACTGGCTGGTACGCACGCTCGGCCTGCCGTTCCGCGAGGCGCACCATATCACTGGCCGGGCGGTGGCGCTGGCCGAGGACAAGAAGGTCGGGCTCGACAGGCTTTCGCTGCAGGATTTGCAGTCCATTCACCTCGGTATCAGCGCAGACGTGTTTTCGGTTCTGGCCGTGCAGAATTCTGTAAAGAGCCGCACAAGCTTCGGCGGCACCGCGCCGTCCGAGGTGCGCAAGCAGATCCGCTACTGGAAAAAGCGGCTCGCCAAGGCGTAAGACGCGGGGTGCAATGGCCGCAAAACTCGGATAGAAGCGCTGCGGGCAACAGTTTCGGACGGATGACGCGATGACCGGAAGCAGGATTTTGGTGACGCTGACGCTGCTAGCGGCGATGGCGACCGTTGCGGCCTGCGGCAGGAAGGCTGCGCTCGATACGCCTTACGCGGCAGCCGTGCAGGCGCGCAAGGACGCCGAGAAGGCCAAGCAACCTTTGCCGCCGGAGCCGGAAAAACCTGTCGAGGACAAGAAATTCATCCTCGACCCGCTGCTCTGATTTTCGGACCGATCTCGTGAACCATTTCGACTACCGCGACGGCGTACTGCATACCGAGGACGTGGCAATATCAGATATCGCCGCCAGTGTCGGCACGCCGTTTTATTGCTATTCGACGGCGACGCTGACCAGGCATTTTCGCGTCTTTGCCGAAGCTTTTGCCGGGCTCGACGCCCTCGTCTGCTATGCCATGAAGGCGAATTCCAACCAGGCTGTGTTGAAGGTGCTGGCAAGGCTCGGCGCCGGCGCCGACGTGGTCTCGGAAGGCGAACTGCGCCGCGCTTTGGCCGCCGGCATTCCGGCAAGCAAGATCCTGTTTTCAGGCGTCGGCAAGACCGCGCGCGAAATGGATTTTGCGCTCTCGGCCGGCATTCTCTGTTTCAACGTCGAATCCGAACCGGAGCTGGAGCTGCTGTCGGCCCGCGCCACCGCCCTGGGCAAGATCGCGCCGATCTCGCTGCGCATCAACCCGGATGTCGACGCCAGGACGCACAAGAAGATTTCGACTGGGAAGGCCGAGAACAAGTTCGGCATTCCCTGGCAGCAGGCGCGGAAGGTTTATGCCCGCGCGGCTGAGTTGCCGGGCATCAAGATCACCGGCATAGATACCCATATCGGCAGCCAGATCACCGAATTGCAGCCCTTCGACGACGCCTTCGCGCTGCTGGTGGAACTGGTCGGCGCGTTGCGTGCCGACGGGCATGCCATTGAGCATATCGATGTCGGTGGTGGCCTCGGCATTCCCTACCGCGTCGACAACAACCCGCCGCCTTTGCCCGAAGCCTATGCCCAGATCGTCAGGAAGCATGTCGCCAAGCTCGGGCTGAAAGTGATGTTCGAGCCGGGCCGGCTGATCGTCGGCAATGCCGGAATCCTGGTCTCGGAGGTCATCTTCGTGAAGGAGGGCGACGCCAAGAACTTCCTCGTCGTCGACGCAGCGATGAACGATCTGATCCGGCCGACCCTTTACGACGCCTTCCACGACATCAGGCCGGTGGTGCAGCAGCCGGTCGCGGCACCGCGCATGAAGGTCGACGTTGTCGGCCCGGTCTGCGAGACCGGCGACTATCTCGGGCTCGACCGTGACCTGCCCAGGCTGAAAGCCGGCGACCTGATCGCTGTCGCCACCGCCGGCGCCTATGGCGCCGTCCAGGCCGGCACCTACAACACCAGGCCGCTGGTGCCGGAAGTGCTGGTCGACGGCGACCGCTTCCACATCGTGCGCCCGCGCCAGACCTATGACGAATTGATCGGGCTGGATTCGGTGCCTGATTGGTTGACCTGAGAGATACCTTGCAGCGCTACAGCCGGTGCTGGATGAGCGCCCTGGCCTCGGCGATCCTGTCCTCGTTCCGGCGATAGAATATCCACTGCTTGATACGCTTGCTGCGCAAAAGCCCTGCCTGGGTGAGTACGCGCATATGCTCGCTGAGCGTCGCCTGCGTGATCCCCAGCTTTTCCGCGATCAGCAGAGCGCAGACCCCGTCCTCGACCAGATCACCGTCCGCCTGCGGCGGAAAATGCGCGCGCGGGTCCTTGAGCCAATCGAGGATCTGCAGTCTGCGCTCGCTGGCAATCGCTTTGAAGACGTCGACCTCTTGCATTTAGGCACTTTGCCAAGTTACTAAGTAATGTCAACTCTGAATGTCAACTCTGGGAGTGAAGCATGCTGCATGGCCACACGATCACCCGCGAGCGCATTGCGGCGATGGAACCCCGCATCCGGCCCTTCGTGCGCCACACGCCGGTGCTGCGCGTCGACATGGCCGATTTCGGCCGCCCGCCTCTGCCTGTCGACCTGAAGCTCGAATGCCTGCAGCATTCCGGCTCGTTCAAGGCGCGTGGCGCGTTCACCAATCTCCTCGAACGGCCGGTTCCCGCAGCTGGCGTCGTCGCCGCATCGGGCGGCAACCACGGCGCCGCCGTCGCCTATGCCGCCATGCGGCTCGGCCATAAGGCGACCATCTTTGTTCCCGAAGTGAGCCCGCCGGCCAAGCTGGACCGCATCCGCGGCTACGGCGCCGAGCTGATCGTCGGCGGCGCCCGTTATGCCGAGGCGCTGGGCGCCAGCGAGAGCTTCGCCGAAAAATCCGGCGCGCTGCAGATCCACGCCTTCAACCAGGAGGAGACGCTGGTCGGGCAAGGTACGCTCGGCCTCGAAATCGAGGCCGACCTGCCGAAGCTCGACACGCTGCTGGTCGCTGTCGGCGGCGGCGGCTTGATCGGCGGCATCGCCGCTTGGTTTTCCGGCCGCATCAGGATCATTGCCGTCGAGCCGGAGGGTGCGCCGACGCTACACCGCGCTTTCGAGGCGGGCCGGCCTGTCGATGCCCCAACCGAGGGCATCGCCGCCGATTCGCTCGCGCCGAAGCGTGTCGGCGAAATGATGTTTCCTATCGCCGAGGCGTTCGTCGAGCGCTCGATCCTCGTCGGCGACGACGACATTATCGCCGCCCAGGCGGCGCTGTGGGACCGGGTGCGAATCATCTCCGAGCCGGGCGGTGCGGCGGCCTTCGCGGCGCTCCTGTCCGGCCGCTACAGGCCGGCTGTGGGCGAGCGCGTTGCCGTTCTGGTCTGCGGCGCAAACGCCAATCCAGCGAAATTTTGACAATATCCGGGGCATTATTGTTCACGTTTTGGGGAACCGCCTCGCCTTCGCCGTGTTTGTTGGTATCCTTAGGGCGACGTGCAGCCGCCTGAATGCACGACGTATGCGCTAAGATTTTGGGTCTTCGCATCGTGCTTCCCGAAAATCGACTTTTCGGGCCCATGCGATAGACTCGTGAGGTCCGGGCTATCCCGCCCGGCCAGGAAGGGCCGATGACGCAACGACCCGTCTTTACCAGCGATCGCAGCCTGGCCGGGCGCCTTGCCTTGAGCCGGCTGGCGACGCAGGTCTCGATAATCGTCGAGCGCGGCTGGCCGTTGCTGCTGCCGCTGATCATCGTCGCCAGCCTGTTTCTCAGTATCTCGTGGCTCGGTCTGTTCCCGCTTTTGCCCGATTTAGCGCGATTCGGTCTCATCACGGCATTCGGCGTCGCAGCGCTTGCCGCACTCTATCCATTGCGTTTCTTCCGCACGCCATCCAGTGCCGAGGTCGACCGCCGCATCGAGGCGGCCAACCGGTTGCTGCACAGCCCGGTGCAGGTCCAGACCGATCGCCCGAGCGGCAAGGAAAGCATTTTTTCGCGAGCCCTGTGGCGCGAGCATCAGCGGCGCATGGCGGACCGGCTGGGCGAGCTTGGCGGCGACGTGCCGCGCACGCGCGTCCCCGAGCATGACCCGTGGGCGTTGCGCGCCGTTGCGGCGCTTTTGTTGGTCACCGCCTTTGCCTTCTCCTTCGGGCCGTCGGGCGGCAAGCTGACTGACGGGTTTGTTGCCCGTGCCGCGCGCGACGTCGTGCCGCCGCGCATTGATGCCTGGGTGACGCCACCGGCCTATACCGGCAGGCCGCCGGTATTCCTCAACGCCCCTGTCCTTGCCAACAGTGCCAATCAAGCGGCGCCGACCTTCACCGTTCCGGAGGGCAGCGACGTGTCGCTGCGCGTCACCGGCGGTTCGGGCGAGGAAACGCTGAGCTACGCCGACGCCGGCGGCAACACCCGCGCCATCGATCCGACCGGGCCGCAAGCCAAGCCAGAGGCAAATACGGCAACGCCTTCCACCGTGCGCCAGTTCAGCGGCAAGTTGACGGCCGACGGCATGCTGACGCTGCAATCCGGCGACGGCGAGCTCGGCCGCTGGGCCTTCGCCATAATCCCCGACAAGCCGCCGCAGATCCGCTTTGTCGGTGAGCCGAAACGCGCCGTCAACGGCGCCTTCGAACTCAACTACCAGATCGACGACGACTATGGCGCGGCCTCCGCCAAGGCGGTTTTCGCATTAGCCGACCCGCAGGTGCCCAACGCGCATCCGCTCTATGGCCCGCCGGATATGCCGCTGACGTTGCCGCGCCGCGGCGGCAAGGCCAATGCCGCCAAAACGACGAAGGATCTGACCGACCATGTCTGGGCCGGTGGCAACGTCAAGCTGTCGCTTGTCGCCACCGACGGCGCCGGACACACGGCGACCAGCGAAACCAAGACGCTGGTGATGCCGGAGCGGCCATTCTCCAACCCCTTGGCGCGGGCCGTGGTCGAGCAGCGCCGCATACTGGCGCTCGATGCCTATGCCAAGGACCGCGTGCTCGACCTGATGGATGCGATCACGCTCAGGCCGGAAGACACGTTCGACAATATGGCGCACTACCTCGCCATCATGAGCGCCCGCACCCGGCTGAAGATGGCCGACAGCGACGACCAGTTGCGCGACGAGGTCGCTTACCTCTGGGAGATCGCGCTCGGCATCGAGGAAGGCAATCTGTCGGCGGCCGAGAAGCGGCTGCGCCAGGCGCAGCAGGCGCTGCAGGATGCGATCAAGAATGGCGCCAGCGACCAAGAGATCGAGAAGGCGATGAAGGAACTGCGCGAGGCGATGAACCAGTTCCTGCAGGAATTCGCGGCGCGGGCGCAGCAGAATCCGAATGCGCCGCAGATGCAGCAGAACGGCCAGGAGCTGCGCCAGAGCGACATCGACCGCATGATGGACCAGATCGAGAACCTGGCAAAATCCGGCAATCGCGACCAGGCGCAGCAATTGCTGTCGGAGCTGCAGGACATGATGAACAATCTGCAGGCAGGCCGCCAGCAGCAAGGCGGCCAGCAGGATAGCGAGATGCGCCAGCAGATGGACAAGCTGGGCGAGATCATGCGGCGCCAGCAGGAGATGATGAACGACACTTTCCGCATGGACCAGATGCAGCGCGGCCAGCAACAGCGCGGGCAGAACCGCGACGAGCAACTCGGTGAGAACGGTGAGCAAGGCCCGATGGGCGAAGAGGGCAAGCCCAGCCCGGGCGACGACCGCGATCCGCTCGGCCGGCCGAAGCCGATGACGCCGCAGGAATTTGCCGATGCGCTGAAGCAATTGCAGGAAGGCCAGGGCAAGCTGCAGAGCGAGCTCGATCAATTGAGGAAGGGCCTCGAAGGCATGGGCCTCGACCCCAATGAGGGGTTTGGCGAAGCCGGCAAATCCATGGGCAATGCCGAACAGGCGCTCGGCGAGGGCGAGGGCGACCAAGCCGTCGGTCACCAGGGCCGCGCATTGGAAGCCTTGCGCAGGGGCGCCAAGGATATGATGAAGCAATTGCAAGCGATGCAAGGCGACCAGGGCGGCAACGGGCAGGGCGGACGCCAGCAGAATGCCGACCGTGACCCGCTCGGGCGGCCCCGCACCAGCGAGGGTCCCGATGACGGAAGTTCGGTGAGGGTGCCTGACGAGATCGACGTGCAGCGCGCCCGCCAGATCCTCGAGGCAATCCGCAAGCGGCTCGGCAACGCGCTCAGCCCTGATATCGAGCGCAGCTATCTGGAGCGGTTGCTGGAGCTGAAGTAAGGCTGCACTCTACATTTTTGGAAGATCGCCGTGCGCGGTCCTCCGTGGTGGCTGCTATCGCCGGACCGAGCGACGTGTTTAACGGTTGGTGAACGCCTCGCGGATCGCCTCTTCCATGCCGTCGATCGCCTCGCCGGAAGCGTTCGGATTGCGCCGCAGCACCACGTTCGAGGAATCGATGTCGCCGAACCCGTCCGCGGCCGTAAGTTCGCGGCAGCCGGCCGGGATGTTGCTGCGCGAGATCGGCGCAATCGCCAACCCGGAGGTGACGGCGAGCCGCAGGCCGCCATTGGTGTCGCTGGTGTAGGCGATACGATAGGCGAGACCGCGCTGTTCCAGCGACTTTATCGCGAAATCCTTGCACCAGCCGGCACGGTTGTAGAGCGCGATCGGCACCGGCCGCTCCTCATGCATGTGATGCAGCTCCGACGTCACCCATACGGTCGGATCATGCATCAGCACCTCACCGCCCGAGAGATCCTGCCATTCGAACACCACCGCCAGATCGAGCTCGCCGGCGGCGAGCGCCGCGATCTGCGCACCGGAATGCGCGTAGCGGACCGTGATGTCGACCTGAGGATGGCGCTTGGCAAAGGCACCGAGCGCGCGCGACAGAATCGCGTGGCCATATTCCTCCGGGATGCCGATGCGCACCGGCCCGCCAAGCGGCGCCGCGACCATCGATGCCGCCGTCTCGTCGAGCAGCGAAACGATGCGCCTCGCGTTGGCAATGAGCTCGCCGCCGCGCCGCGTCAGCGCCACACCACGCGAGCCGCGCTCGAACAGGCTGTCGCCGACCATGCTTTCGAGCTTCTTCATCTGCATCGAGACCGCCGACTGGGTGCGGCCGGCCCGCTCCGCCGCCTTGGTGAAATTGCCGGTGTCGGCGACCGCGACGAAGGTGCGCAAGAGGTCGCTGTCGAGATTGGGTCGCATGTGCCCACCATAAGAAAATCTGATTGCTGGCATCATTCCAATTCGTTTGCAACATGTCAAACGGCGGACGATAGTCGCCTCACCCATTGGATATGCGGCCGCGAAATCGGCCGCGGACCAATCAAAAGTCCTCACTCGTACCCGCTGCCCGAAACGGTGGCGGGTTCTTTTTGCCCGGATGCAGGCCTGCTTTCGGCCGCGCACGCGGGAGACCGGAGCGCCTATGCAGAATCGGCTTGTGCTCGGCATCCTCAGCCTCTGTCTCGGCGTGCTGGTCTTTTCGCTGCAGGATCCGCTGGTCAAGGCGGTGTCGAGCCGCTATCCCGTCACCGAGGTGATGGCGATCCGCTCGATAGTCGCCCTGCCGATCCTGGTTTTCCTGGTCCACGCCGATGTCGGACTGCAGGCGATCCTGTCGAAGCGGTTCGGCATGCTTACGATGCGCGCCTTCATCCAGTTCACCTCCTACACAGCCTACTATCTGGCAATCGCCGCGCTGCCGCTGGCTGACGCGGTGGCGCTCTATTTCATGGCGCCGCTGTTCATCATGGCGCTGGCTGGCCCCTATCTCGGCGAACGCGTGTCCTGGCAGGCGCTCGCCACCGTCCTGGTCGGCATGCTCGGCGTGCTGGTGATGGTGCGCCCGGGCGCCGGCTTGTTCGACTGGGCAGCGCTGCTGTCGCTAGGTTCGGCTCTGCTTTACGGTTTCTCGCAGCTGATGGCACGCAAGATCGGCGACACCGAATCCTCGACTGCCATGGCGTTCTATCAGAACGGCGCCTATCTGGTCGGCGCCGCCTTGGTGGCGGCATTGTTTTGGCTGGCAGGCATAGACCACGCCATGCATCCGAGCCTCGAATTCCTCGTCCGGCCATGGGTGTGGCCGACGACGCCGGATCTCCTCAAGATGGGGGCATGCGGCTTCGTTGCCTCGGCCGGCATGATCCTGTTGTCGCAGGCCTATCGGCTGGCGCCCGCCAACAGCGTCGCCACCTTCGAATACACCGGTATCATCTGGTCGCCGCTATGGGGTTTTCTGTTTTTTGCCGAAGTGCCGCGACCAGCGACGGCGGCCGGCGCAGCCCTCATCATCGGCGCCGGCCTGTTTGCGCTCAATGCCAGCCGGCGCCGGAGCGGCGCGCCAGCCATCGCTGCGACCTGCGACCCTGCCTGAAGGCCGTCGGCCTTGGGCTTTAGGCGAAGCAGGCGAGCGCCTGGTCGACACGGGCGCGAATTTCAGCCAGCGTGAACGGCTTTTGCACGACATCGAGAATAACGCCGTCCAATTCCTCGGCGCGCTCGCGCTGATCGGCAAAGCCGGTCATCAGCATGATCTTCATCGCCGGGAACAGCGCCGCTGCCGCCTTGGCCATCTCGATGCCGTCCATCTCCGGCATGCGGATGTCGGACAGCACAAGGTCGTAGCCCCCTTGCGCCGCCCTAATCAGAGAAAGACCGTGCGCGCCGTCGGCGGCAATAGTGACATTATGCCCGGCGCGTTCGAGCGCACGGGCGGCGAGGGTGCGGACGGATTCATCGTCCTCGACGATCAGGAGCTTTGCCATGGGCAGGATATTTGGCGAGGAAAAGTTGATGTTTCCTGAAGGCGCTGAGGGTCGATGAGGCCTTTTCAGAATTCGCTCCGGCGAGTCAGATGGCGTGGTTTTCGAGAACCGGAGCGGAGCGGACGTTCGAGTCCGGGAGCTTCGCGCACGATCCCGAAATCGGTTTCGGTTTCGGAAAGGATCATGCGCAAAATCAAAAGTGCTACAGCGTCCTTTGCGCGTCCAAAGGACGCGCTGCGCTGCAGGAAGCGCAGAACACTGCGTCAGGTGGCCGCCGGAGTAGAATTATCAAAAGGCCTCAAGCGTCGCCCTTGACGATGCCGACGAACGGCAATTCGCGAAACGCGTGGGCGACGTCCATGCCATAACCGACGACGAAATAATCGGGGCAGTCGAAGCCGACATAGTCGGCGTTGAGCGTGGTCTGGCGGCGCATGCGCTTGTCGAGCAGCACGGCGATGGCACAGCTCCTCGCGCCGCGCGACAGCATGAGGTCGCGGGTGAAGCTCAGCGTCTTGCCGGATTCGAGGATGTCGTCGATGAGAAGCACATCGCGGCCGGCGACCTCGTTGTCGATGTCGCGCAGCACCCTCACCTCACCGCTGGTTGTCCCGGCGCCATAGCTCGAGATGAAGATGAACTCAACCTCCGGCGACAGGCCGACATCGTGCATGGCACGGATAAGATCGGCGGCGAAGATGAATGATCCCTTCAGCACCGAGATTACCAGAAGGTCGTGGTAGTCGTGCCCGGCAATCTCCTTGGCAAGTTCCAGATTCCGCCGCGCGATGGCGGACGCCGAAAACAGGACTTCGATGTCCTTGCCGCGCACAACTGGCATTGGCCGCCTTTCCAGAAATGATCGCCTTGTAGGCGAAGCTGACCGAAAACGGTCTTCAACCCCGTTTCTAGGCATGTCGAGCCGTCTGGCAAGGCCAAACTTTGGCAGGGCGCCGCGAACGGTCTCCAGCGCGTCGCGAATCGTTTATCTGGTGACCTGTTGATTTTCTGGTGCCGTTCTAACGAACCAGCGCATGGCCGCCCGAAATCCAGAAGGCGGCAAAGGCGGCACCGACGCCGGCAATCCAGAAGATCGGCCCACCGTGCACCCACAACGGCCGTTCGACGGCGGTTTCGGGCTTGCGCAACATGTCCATGCCTTCGAACGAAGGCGTAGAAATCATGCGCGCAGGCGGCGGTGCAAAGTCTGGACTCGTAAAATGGCGGGGCAGCACCTCATAATCGGCATCGATGACGTCGGCGGTCACGTCGCGCATGATGCGTTCCGGCTCGGCGGCCGGATCGGTCATGATTTCGCCGGAAACCGGGCGCGCGGTTCGATCCTCAGCCATCGTGGCCCAACACTACGGCACCTGTTCGCTGTTCGTTTCTTTTGGGTAAACGGAAATGGTTAACGCTTCCCCACCGGAACCCCTGTGACTCGTTTGAAAAGCCCCCAAATTAACCGTCGGTTAACCATGCCGGCCGATGGTCTTTCCACAGAAAGGGCTGGCATCTTGCCGCCGAGAATTTCAGGTCGTCGAAAGTGATCCGCTTCGAAAATGTCGGCCTCCGCTATGGCATGGGTCCGGAGATCCTCCGCGACATCTCCTTGCACATTCCGGAGCGCTCCTTTCAGTTCCTGAGCGGACCTTCAGGCGCCGGCAAGACGACGTTGCTGCGGCTTCTGTTCATGTCGCTGAAGCCGACGCGCGGCCTGATCACCATCTTCGGCAAGGACCGCTCGCGCATCTCGCGCACCGAATTGCCGCATCTGAGGCGCCGCATCGGGGTGGTGTTCCAGGATTTTCGCCTGCTCGACCATATGACCACCTACGAGAACGTGGCATTGCCGCTGCGCGTGCGCGGCCGCGAGGAGGCGACCTACCGCACCGACGTCACCGAGCTGCTGAAATGGGTCGGCCTCGGCGAACGCATGCATGTGCTGCCGCCGGTGCTGTCTGGCGGCGAGAAGCAGCGCGCCGCGATCGCCCGTGCGTTGATCGAGCAGCCCGAGATCCTGCTCGCCGATGAGCCGACCGGCAATGTCGATCCACCGCTGGCACGACGCTTGCTGCGGCTGTTCATCGAGCTCAACCGGCTGGGCACTGCCGTGGTGATCGCCACGCACGACCTCGGCCTGATGGAACAGGTCGACGCACGGCGCATGATCCTGGCCGGCGGAAGGCTGGACATCTATGACTGAGCTCTCCGTCGAACATTTCGAGGGTCACGACGCCGCAGCGGCCAAGCCCCGCGTCCAGCGCAAGATGGCGCCGATCGTGCCGGCGCAGAACATCGCCGGCCGGGCGCTGGTGCTGGTCATCGCCATCATGACGTTTCTGTCCTGCCTGACGTTTGGCGCAGTCACGCTGGTGCGTGACACCGCCTCGGTCTGGGAGAACCAGATCTCGCGCGAGGCGACCATCCAGATCAAGCCGGTCGACGGCCTCGACATGGAGGCCGCGCTTGCGCTGGCCTCGCAGATCGCCGGCGAATTCCCTGGCGTGAAAAGCGCCAGGATCGTCGACCGCGAAGCAACGGCCCGGCTGCTCGAGCCTTGGTTGGGCTCGGGCCTGAACATCGATGAGCTGCCGGTGCCGCGCCTGATCATCATCACCATCGACGAGAACAGTCCGCCCGATTTCGCCGCACTGCGCGCGGCGACCACGCCGAAGCTGCCGAGTGCATCGCTCGACGATCATCGCACCTGGGTCGACCGGCTGGTCACCATGGCCCGCACCACGGTAACGATCGGTCTCGCAGTGCTGGCGCTGATGCTGTCGGCGACGGTGCTGACCGTGGTGTTCGCGACGCGCGGCGCCATGGCCGGCAACGGCCACATCATCGAGGTGCTGCATTTCGTCGGCGCCGAGGCGCGCTTCATCGCGCGCGAATTCCGCCGGCATTTTCTGGTCACCGGCATGAAGGGCGCCGCGGCGGGCGGCGCCGCGGCAATCCTCGTCTTCATCGTCTTCTCCTGGTGGTCGTCACGCAACATGGCAACGCCGCAGGCCGACCAGGCGACCGCCCTGTTCGGCAATTTCGCCATCGGCTCGGCGGGTTATCTCGGGGTCGCTGTCATGGTGCTGGTGATCGGCGCGCTGACCGCGGCAACCTCCCATTTCACCGTGGTTACCTATCTCAGCGACATCGACATTCGCCAGCCGGACGCCGGCTAAAGGAAAGATCGATCACGGATGAAAACGCATCGTCACGAAAATTGCATTTTTTTCCTACCAAAGGCCGTATTTCGGGGTTAACCATTTCATGATGGACGTTCGGGACTCGACCGATACCGCTGGGTGCATGCCAGTGCTGGTTGCGCGTCCGCATGAATTCGCCGGGCCTGATGAATTTGCCAAGCCGGATCAGTTCGCCAAACACGGGCGGCTGCTGGCAGCCCGCTCCTTGCGACTTTCGGCCCTCGTTCTGCTCGCCCTTGTGGCGCTGTTTGTCGCCGGCTTCGGCTGGTTCGCCAACACCGTCAGCCGTCTGACGACGCCCGCCAATCCGGCAAGGGCCGACGCTATCATCGTGCTGACCGGCGGTCAGTCGCGCCTCGACGCCGCGATGGGCCTGCTTGCGTCCGGCAAGGGCGAGCGGCTTCTGATCAGCGGCGTCCATCCTTCCGCCAGCCGCCGCCAGCTTCAAGCCGCGACCGGCGGCGACAAGAGGCTGTTTTCCTGCTGCGTAGACATCGACCGCGCCGCGCTCGACACGATCGGCAATGCCGAGGAAAGCGCCAAATGGGTCGAGGACCATGCCTACGGCACGGTCATCCTCGTCACCAACAATTATCACATGCCGCGCAGCCTGCTGGAAATGGGCCGGCTGCTACGCGGCGCCAGGCTTGAACCCTATCCGGTGGTCAACACCAACCTCGGGAATGGCGGCTGGCTGACCAAGCCGGAAGCGCTGCGCGTGCTGTTCACCGAATACAGCAAATACCTGCTGGCGCTGGCGCGTGGCATCATGCCGGTGAAGCAACCGCCCAACAGCGTCACGCTGGCCGACGCCGCGGGCGGAAACTGAACGGCACCGGCAGTTTTTATTCCCTGGCTGTTGCACCCGAGCGCAAGCGCGCGATCTCCTGCTCGAGCCGTTCTATACGCCTGTCGCGTTCGGCCAGAGCCGCCGCCACATCGGCCGCTTCGAAACGCTGCGGGATGTGCTGTGAGCAATTGGAATCCCAGGCAGAAACGGTAAACAGGATGACCTGTTCGGGTCGCGCTTTGTAGTCTTGCGGCATCAGCTTTGCCATCAGTTCGGCATCGCCCTCGACGACCTGCGCTGTGCCCCAGATCTTGATGCGCTGCCGGTGGGCATAATCGATGAGGAACAGGAAAGCCTGTGGGTTGTCGCTGAGATTGCCTTGGGTGATGAACTGCCTGTTGCCGGAAAAATCGGCAAAGCCGATCGTCCGTTCGTCGAGCACCTTGAGGAAACCGGCAGGCCCGCCGCGATGCTGGATGTAAGGCTGCCCGTCAGCATTGGCGGTCGACAGGAAGACGCTGGTCTGCGCCTCGATGAAGGCGGCGAGATCGGGCGTGATTGCCGCCTGCCAGCCACCACGCTCCTCAACACGGGCATAGGCCTGGCGCGAGCCCTTGCGGGCTTGGATCGCCTTCACCGTCGGTGTGAAGGCAACATCGCTGGTGTGAGCGTTCATGAATACCCTCCTCAACTGCCGAGCTACGCTGCATTACTCACCGAAAAGTAGATACTTCCATCTTCGAGAAGCAGATGCCATATCTGCGATGCGTCCTTCCATTCTTCGGAAGGGCCAATTTTTTCGGGAAAGTTATGGATCGCCTCCACTCCATGTCGCTTTTCGTTGCCGCGGCGGAGACAGGCAGCCTTTCGGCTGCCGGGCGTCGCTTCGGCATTCCGCTGACGACGGTCAGCCGCAAGGTTTCGGACCTGGAAAGGCACCTGAAGACACGGCTGTTGAACCGCTCGGCGCGGCAGCTGTCGCTGACCGATGCCGGCCACGCCTATCTCGCCGCCTGTCGTCGCATTCTCGACGAGGTCGGCGAGGCCGAGCGAATAGCCGCCGGCGAGTACAGCGCCCCGACCGGCGAACTGATCGTCACCGCGCCGATCGTCTTCGGCCGCCTGCATGTGCTGCCGGTCGTCACCGCCTTTCTCGCCGCCTACCCCGACGTAAGTGTGCGGCTGACACTCGCCGACCGGATAACCCAGTTGGTCGAAGAGCACATCGATCTCGCCATCCGCATCGGCGCCCTTGCCGATTCGAGCCTGGTCGCCGTCCGCCTGGGTTCGATCCGCCGCGTCGTTTGCGCGAGCCCGGCCTATCTCGCCGAGCACGGCACGCCGAAAACGCCGCAGGAGCTTGCAGCACACAGTGCGATCACCTTCGAAGGGCTCAACGCCTCCGCCTGGAGTTTCGCCACCGGCAAGGCCGAATTCACCGTACCGGTCCGCTCCAGGTTACGGGTCAACACCGCTGAGGCGGCAATCGATGCGGCGATTGCTGGCGTCGGCGTGACGAGGCTGCTTTCCTACCAGATCGCCGCCGCGGTTCGGTCGGGTACGCTGCGCCCCGTGCTGCAGGAGTTCGAGCCCGAGCCATGGCCGGTGAGCCTCGTCCACGCCGGCCAAGGGCTGCTGCCGGTGAAGCTGCGCGCGTTCCTCGACTTCGCCGCCCCACGCCTGAAGCAGCGCCTGCTGCAGGCGGCGTGGCAGGCGTGACGAAGGACGGCCTACCGCAAAACCGGGCCGATCGCCCGCCTCGCACCGTTTCCTTTTTGCCGGCGCTTGGTGTAACCAACGCACACCTCCTCACCGGGCACTTGCTGTATGCTCTATTTCCGCTCGCTGGCGTTCAATCTCGCCTTTTACCTCAATCTGATCGTCCAGATGATCCTCTGGACCCCGTATTATTTCCTGTCGCCGCGCCACCGCGCCTGGTTCGTGCCGAAATTCTGGTCGCGCACCAGCATGTGGCTCTACGACAAGATCGCCGGCACCAGAAGCGAGATCACCGGCCAGGAGAACCTGCCTGAAGGCTCCTTCATCCTGGCGCCGAAGCACCAGTCCTTCTGGGACACGATCGCTTTCCTGCCGTTCCTCGACGATCCCGTTTACATATTGAAGCGGGAGCTGACCTGGATCCCGTTCTTCGGCTGGTACATCTTGAAGATGCGGATGATTCCGGTCGACCGCGGCAGCCGCTCGAAGGCATTGAAGATGGTGATCGCCGCGACCAAACAGGAATTGGCGCGCAATCCCCGCCAGCTCATCATCTATCCCGAGGGCACGCGCCGGGCGCCGGGCGACGAGCCGGTCTACAAATACGGCATCGTCGAACTCTACGCGCAACTTGGCATTCCGGTGGTGCCGGTCGCTCACGTCGCCGGCCTCTATTGGCCGCGCCGCAAATTCCTGCGCTATCCCGGCACGATCAAGGCGCGCTTCCTGTCGCCGATCCCGCCCGGCCTCGGCAAGGACGAATTCATGCAACGGCTGATCGGCGAGACGGAGGCCGCCTGCGACCAGCTCCTCGTCGAGGCGTCGCAAACGCCGAACCCGCCGCCGATGCCGCCGACTGCGGTGAAAAGGCTTGGTGAGCTGGACGCGAAACCTGAATTGAAAGGCTGAGGCAACGGCCTCAGATGCCACAAGGGCTCACGGCAGGGCAGCCAGGGCGGCTGTTGCAACCAGCGTCACGGCAAACACCAGATTGATGATCCGCGAAGCCAGCGGTTTGCGCAGCAAACGTGCAAAGGCTGCGCCGGCGAGAAGCCACAAGAGATGAATGGCAACGATCATCAAGGTGAGAACCCCCAGCTTGGCTGAAATACCGAGACCGCCGGCGCCGGAAGACGCGCTGGCGAACACGGCGGCAATCGCCACATAGGCTTTCGGGTTGGCAACAGCCAGAAGAAACCCGCCAAGGAAAGTGGGAAGCGCCGCTCCACGGACGCGTGCCGTCAGTGGCGGCGCCGTCGCTATCTTGAACGCCAGGTAAAGGATGTAGGCTGCCGAGGCGACCGCCAGCAGCGCCGCGAGCTTCGGCAACGCGGCGAGAACGGCCATGATGCCCGTCGCCACCACCACGAGCACGAGGATCGTGCCAACAACGATCCCCGAGGCATAGCGGAGCGAATCCCGCAGGCCGAACGCGGCGCCGACCGCGGTGACGCTTATCGTCGCCGGCCCCGGGCTGCCCATGACGATGGCCGATGCCAGCACAAGCGCCAGCAATTGCTGCCATAGCTGCTGATCGAGAAGAACCTGTCCGGCCATGCGGCGTCCCTGCATCCTGTGACGATGTAGGACGGTAGGCAAGGCAGCGGTGCGGGTCTTGAACGATCGTGCGCGGCTATGCGCTGGCCTTGTCGAGCTCGGCGATATCGTCCGGACTGAGCTGCAACGACGCCGCACGCACCAGGCTGTCGAGCTGGCCGAGCGTCGTCGCGCTGGCGATCGGAGCGGTGACGCCGGGGCGCGCCATGACCCAGGCCAGCGCCGCTTCCGCCGGCTTGGCCGAATGTCTGGCCGACACGGCGTCGAGCGCTGAGAGAATGCGCATGCCACGCGCGTTGAGATACCCTTTCACACCGCCGCCGCGCGGGCTTTTGCCGAGATCGGCTTCGCTGCGGTACTTGCCGCTCAAAAACCCTTTGGCGAGGCTGAAATAGGTGATGACGCCGATGTCCTCGGCCACGCACAGATCACGCAGCGGACCATCGAAGAACGAGCGGTCGTAGAGGTTGTATTCCGGCTGCAGCACCTCGTAGCGCGGCAGGCCGCGCAGGCTTGCTACGTCGAGTGCGGCGCGCAATTGGGCGGCGTCGAGATTGGAAGCGCCGGCATAGCGGATTTTGCCCTTGTCGAGCAGTTTCTGGTAAGCACCGAGCGTTTCCTCATACGGGGTCGCAGGGTCGGGCCAGTGCGACAGATAGAGATCGACGGTATCGACCTGCAGCCGCTTCAGCGAGGCATCAATGGCCTTTTCGATATAGGCGGCGGACAGATCCCTTTTGCCCTGCCCCATGTCCGAACCGACCTTGGTGATGACGACAACCCTGTCGCGGTTGCCGCGACTCTTCATCCATTTGCCGATGATGGTTTCGGATTCGCCGCCCTGGTGGCCGGCAATCCAGCGCGAATAGGAATCGGCCGTGTCGATGGCGTTGAGACCGGCGTCGACAAAGCGGTCGAGCAAGTCGAACGAGGTTTTCTCATCGGCGGTCCAGCCGAACACATTGCCGCCCAGAACCAATGGCGCGATGGATAGGTCGGTGCGACCGAGACGACGTTTCTGCAAGGCTGATCTCCATGGTGATTCATGCTGAGGCGGGTGGGAGCCGCCGACCGGGCTAACCTATGTCGCGCCATGGCAACGTCAAACGCATAGCCTCTTTTCCAACCCGCTGGCGCTTCACAAAACCGCGACCCGCCGCGCCGTGTCCGGCTTCCAAACCAGCCCCTCTGAGGAAATTGGCAAGTTTAGCACATAGATTGTCAAATCTGCCAATTCTGGCCTTTGCCGGCCGGCCATAAGTTCCGCGGCGCCGACGCAAATTTCGGCACGGTCTGGCCAAGCCCAGACTGTTTGCCCCGGATCGTTTGTTATGGAGACCGGCATGAAAGCAATTGTATTTGACGCCATCGGCTCGCCGCGCGACGTGCTCTGCGTTGACGACCTGCCGATGCCGCGGATCGGCGATGGCGAGGTGCTGGTCAGGATGGTCTCGGCCTCGATCAATCCGGGCGACTTCCTGTTTATCCAGAACCTCTATCCCGAACCGAAGAAGCCGCATTTTCCCCAGCAGATCGCGGGAAACCATGGCGCCGGCATCGTCGAAGCCGTTGGCGCGAACGTTTTGCTGGAACCGGGCACGCTCGTCGCGTTCAGCTATTATGGCAGTTGGGCCGAGTACGCGGCCATTCCCGCCGAATGGCTGATCCCGTTGCCTGCCGGCTATCCGGTCGAACGCGCCGGGCAGATGGTGAACCCCATTACCGCGTGGGATCTGATGGTGGATTCCCGTGTGCGGCCTGGCCAGTGGCTGGCTGTCACGGCCGGCTATTCGTCGATTTCGACAATGGTGATGCAGTTCGCCCAACGACGCGGCATCAACGTCATCGCGCTGGTGCGGCGCTCGCACCAAAGCTTCGATCTGAAGACGCTTGGCGTCGCCGCCATTCTTGACCTTTCGGACTTGAAGGCAAGTATCCGGGAAGCCGTGAT
Source organism: Mesorhizobium sp. M1403 (assembly GCF_040317695.1). Classification (NCBI taxonomy): domain Bacteria; kingdom Pseudomonadati; phylum Pseudomonadota; class Alphaproteobacteria; order Hyphomicrobiales; family Phyllobacteriaceae; genus Mesorhizobium; species Mesorhizobium sp. M1403. The sequence continues at coordinate 72,528 of NZ_JAMYKY010000018.1, forward strand.
GGATATCACCGGTGGCGCCGGATTGAACGGGATTATCGACAATGTCGGCGGACCTGTCAGCGGCGAATTGATCCGCACCCTGGCGCTCGGCGGGCAGATGGTGATCAATGGCGGCATGAGTGCCGAGCGCTTCGAACTTCACAATTTCGATGTGTTGCTGAGCGGCGTGGAGATCAGGGCGAATATCTATCGCTACTTCTTTTCGCCGCCGGTCGAAGCCGACCGACCTGTGCTACGCGAGATCATCGACATCTTCGGCCAGCCCGGCTTCCACGTTCCTGTCGGCGGTCTCCGCCCGTTGACCGAGTTCAAGCTCGCCGTGGCAAACAGCCTGGATCGCGCCGATCTTGGCAAACAGATTTTCAGGATGTAGCCCGGACCACGACGCCGAAAGCATCATGGTCAACGACCAAAGAAGCTACGTCGCGACCCGTCTTGTCACCTCTTCCAGCCAGCGATCGCTTATACCCAGTGCTTCGAGGTGCTCCAGCGTGCTGAGCACGTAATCCTCATTCCTCCCCGACTGGCCGACGGCGCCGCGAACGACGGCTGCTGCCTCGGCGGCGTCGAGCGCACCGGCGTATTGCTCATGGCTGCGGTCCACGACATAGGCGATGGCTTCGACCGTCTCGCCCCCATCCGTTTCACGCTTGTCGAGGCGGACGCTGAGCACACGCTCGAGATAGACGTTGGTGACCAGCTCGCGTTCGCGCAGATAGGTGACGACCTCGTTGCGCAGCTCGCCTGGAACCCGGAACGCCAGCCCGATGCAGGAGCCGCCGCGGTCGAGGCCGAGCACCAGGCCCGGCCGTTCGCGCGAGCCGCGATGCACGAAAGAATAGACGCAGAGCGAACGGCGATAGCCATGCAGGCGGGCACGCCGCGTCTCGACATGCGCGAATCCCGGCCGCCAGATCAGTGAGCCGTAGCCAAAAACCCAAAAATCGCCCATATCGCCAAGCCTGATTGTGACGAACCACCTCACCGGTGGTGTTTCAGTCCGTCTACCTGTTGTTGCCGAAAGCGACAGCCCGCCCGTGCCACCCGCGTTAACGAAAGCCGCAGCATGACGTCAAGTGACGAGCGCCCGCCGCCCAGCCAACGTCGCCGCCTGTTGTGGCTTGCCGCTTTCATTCTCGTGCTGTTCGGCATCTACAGCGCCGGCTGGTTCTACCTGGCGGACTTGGTCGAGAGCGCAACCGACAAGGCGGTCGCCGATCTTGACGACAAAGGCATCAAGGCCGACTGCGCCAATCTCGCGGTCAGCGGCTATCCCTTCACCTTCACCCTTTCCTGCGACAGTCTGGCTTACGAGGACGACAGCCGCAACGTCGCTGCATCGACCGGCAAAATCAACGCCGCCACGCAGATCACGCGGCTTCTGTCGCCTGCCGCCGAGTTCAGGGGGCCGCTCAGGACCTCTGTTCCCGGCATGACGCCGCTGTGGATCGACTGGGATGATTTGCAAGCCGACATGAAGCTGTCCTGGCCGCTGCCGAGGCGCCTCTCGCTGCAGGCAGAAGGCCTGTCCGGCCAGACCGATCCGGCGGACGACACCGATCCCGTCTCGCTGTTCAGCGCCGGAACCGCCACCGGACAATTGCGCCCAAACGGCCCGGACATCGACTATGCCGGCAATTTCACCGATCTCGAAATCGACGCAGAGGCCATCGGCGGGCGCGTCTTGCCGCCGCTCGACGGCAGCGGCGACGTGACATTGAAGAACGGCGTGACGCTGATCAAGGCAAATCCGAAGAGTCTGCGCGGCCAGGCGGCCGAAATCCACGAGCTCGATCTGTCTTCAGGAACCGCGCGCATCACCGTTTCCGGACCGCTGTCGGTCGATGACGACGGTCTCATAAATGCCGACCTGATGATCAAGCTCACTGACCCGAAGACCGTGGCGGCAATCCTCGCCACCGCCATCCCCGAGCAGAAGAAAGAAATCCAGACCGGCTTCGCCGGACTGGCGCTGCTCGGCAACGCACCGTCGATGCCGCTGAAGATCGTGAAGGGCAAGGCCTCGCTCGGCTTCATCCCGCTCGGCAAGATCAAGCCGCTCGACTAGAGCAATTCCAGGAAAATTGTGAACGGTTTTCCGTCCGGATTGCGTCAAACAAAAAGATAGACCGGTTCGGCGTTTCCGTGAAACGATGAACCGTTCTGGGGCGGTACTGCCTGCGATCGGCTTGCCGCGGCTTATCCCTTCGGCGGGTGTTCGACTGCCTGGCGGCCGAAATCCGGTACGTCGATGTCCTGGCCGGCCTCGATAATCGAGCGGCGGACAGCGCGGGTGCGGGTGAACAGGTCGAACAGCTTTTCGCCGTCGCCCCAGCGGATCGCCCGCTGCAGCGAGGATAGATCTTCCGAGAACCGCGCCAGCATTTCGAGGATGGCGTCCTTGTTGTGCAGGCAGACGTCGCGCCACATGGTCGGGTCGGACGCCGCGAGACGGGTGAAGTCGCGAAAGCCGGAAGCCGAGTATTTGATGACCTCGGACTTGGTCACCGACTCCAAATCGTCGGCGGTACCGACGATGTTATAGGCGATGATGTGCGGCAGGTGCGAAACGATGGCCAGCGTCATGTCGTGATGCTGCGGGTCCATCGTGTCGATGTTGGAGCCGCAGCGGCGCCAGAATTCCGAGAGCTTTTCCAGCGCCACGGGATCGGTGCCGGCCAGCGGCGTGAAAATGCACCAGCGGTTCTCGAACAGTTCGGCAAAACCGGCATCCGGTCCCGATTTTTCGGTGCCGGCCAAAGGATGGCCGGGGATGAAGTGCACGCCATCAGGCACATGCGGCTGCATCTGCGCGATCACCGATGCCTTGGTCGACCCGACATCGGTGAGGATGGCGCCCTTCTTCAGCGCCGGTGCGATCTCCTGGGCGACCGTGCCTGAAGAGCCGACCGGCACCGAAACGATGACCAGATCGGCATCGCGAACCGCTTCTTTCGCATCTGTCGTGTAGGTGTCGCCAAGGCCGAGTTGGCTCGCCCGCTCCAGCGTCGCTTCGCTGCGCGTCGAAATGGCGACTTGGCCGGCAAGTCCCTCGCGGCGGATGACGCGGGCCAGCGACGAACCGATCAGGCCGATGCCGACCAGCGCGATCTTTTCGAACATCGGTGAGGTCATGGTGCCCTAGCTTTTCAGGAATGTCGCGAGTGCTGCGACAACGCCGCGATTAGCCTCTTCGGTGCCGATGCTCATGCGCAGCGCGTTGGGAAAACCGTAGCCGGAAACGCGCCGCAATATGTAGCCGCGCGCACTGAGGTAGTCGTCGGCGGCCGCCGCCGAATGCTTTTTGTCCTCGGGAAAGTGGATCAGGATGAAATTGCCGACGCTCGGGGTCACCCGCAGCCCGAGCCCGGTCAATTGCTCGCTCAGCCAGGCCAGCCAGGTCTCGTTATGCGCGACGCTGCGCTCGATATGAGCCCGGTCGCGGATCGCCGCGATGCCTGCCTCGATCGCCGTCGCATTGACGTTGAAGGGCCCGCGCACGCGGTTGATCGCGTCGATGACGTGCGTTGGCGCATAGATCCAGCCGATCCTCGCGCCACCGAGGCCCAATTTCGAGAAAGTGCGGGTCATGACTACGTTTTCCGCGCTGCCCACCAACTCGACGCCAGCTTCATAGTCGTTGCGCCGGACATATTCGGCGTAGGCGGCATCCAGCACCAGAAGCACGTTTCGCGGCAGGCCCGCATGCAGGCGGCGCACCTCCTGGAACGGCACGTAAGTGCCGGTCGGGTTGTTCGGATTGGCAAGGAAGATGATCCTGGTACGCGGCGTCACCGCGGCGAGGATCGCATCGATGTCGGCGCGTTCATCAGTCTCCTTGACCGTTACCGGGACGGCACCGGCCGACTGGATGTAGATCTTGTAGACCATGAAGCCGTGTTCGGTGATGATGGCTTCATCGCCGGGCGCGAGGTAGGTCTGCGCAAGCAGGCCCAGGATCTCGTCGGAACCGTTGGAGCAGACGATGTTCGCCGGATTGAGCCCGTGCACGTCGGCGATCGCCTCCCGCAGGCGCCTGGCGCTGCCGTCGGGATAGACCGCGAGCTTGTCGGCGACCGCGCGCGCGGCCTCTATCGCCTTTGGCGAAGGACCGAGCGGGTTCTCGTTCGCCGACAGTTTGTGGACTTTGACGACACCTTCAGGCGCCGCGCTCTTGCCGGGCACATAGGCTTCGATGTCCATGATGCCGGCGCGGGGCGTTGGACGTGTCTGATCCGGTGTCTGGCTCATTCCATGAAATCCGTCGAGGAAGCCTCCATCCGGAAGCCGCAGCGGAAATACAAGCCGTGGCCCGGAATGTCGAGGGGCGGCAATTCGGGATCAATAACTTGCCGTTGACGAAGCCATGCGTCAGTCCTAGAAGAGCAGCGACAGTTCCGTGGTGATTTGGCCGGTCGGCTTGCAGCCACGTTAAACAACTTGCTAAAGGGCCGTTTGCATCTTGTAACCGGCTTTGCGAAGGCATGGCCGGTTTTTTGTTGCCCTGACTGGTTGTTGCCCGGACCGGCGGACAACTGAAGGCCGGGCAAGGAGATGTGATGGTCGCTTTGCGCGCGCGAAAAACCAACAACGAGGCCGACCAGCCGTCGAGCCCGGTGTTGCGTTTCGGCGCCGACAAGCCGCTCAAGCTCGACGCCGGCACGCTGCTGTCGCCGTTCCAGATCGCCTACCAGACCTATGGCACGCTCAACGACGCGCGCTCCAACGCCATCCTCGTCTGCCATGCGCTGACCGGTGACCAGCATGTCGCCAACACCAATCCGGTGACCGGCAAGCCGGGCTGGTGGGAAGTGCTGATCGGCCCCGGCAAGATCATCGATACCGACCGTTTCTTCGTCATCTCGTCCAACGTCATCGGCGGCTGCCTCGGTTCCACCGGCCCCGCCTCGACAAATCCCGCAACCGCCAAGCCTTACGGGCTCGACCTGCCGATCATCACCATCCGCGACATGGTGCGGGCGCAGCTGATGCTGGTCGAGCATTTCGGCATCGAACAGCTGTTCAGCGTGCTGGGCGGCTCGATGGGCGGCATGCAGGTGCTGCAATGGGCCTCCAGCTATCCCGAGCGCGTCTTCTCGGCCCTGCCGATCGCCACCGGCGCCCGCCATTCCTCGCAGAACATCGCTTTCCACGAGGTCGGCAGGCAAGCGGTGATGGCCGACCCCGACTGGCATGGCGGCAAATATTTCGAGCACGGCAAGCGACCGGAAAAGGGGCTGGCGGTGGCGCGCATGGCCGCCCACATCACCTATCTGTCGGAAGCAGCGCTGCACCGCAAGTTCGGCCGCAACCTGCAGGACCGCGAAGCGCTGACCTTCGGTTTCGATGCCGACTTCCAGATCGAGAGCTATCTGCGCCATCAGGGCATGACCTTCGTCGATCGCTTCGATGCCAACTCCTATCTCTACATGACCCGGGCGATGGACTATTTCGATCTCGCCGCCGACCATGGCGGCCGGCTGGCCGATGCCTTCGCCGGCACCAAGACCCGTTTTTGCCTGGTCTCCTTCACCAGCGACTGGCTGTTCCCGACCGAGGAGAGCCGCTCGGTCGTTCACGCGCTGAACGCGGCCGGCGCCTCGGTATCGTTCGTCGAAATCGAGACCGACCGCGGCCACGACGCCTTCCTGCTCGACGAGCCGGAACTGTTCGCCGCCATCAAAGGCTTCATCGCCTCGGCGGCGCGGGCGAGAGGGCTCGGCGCATGACCCCGAAAGGTTGCAGGCTTTTCGGATCAGGACCATGTGCCAGGCATCAGCGCATGACCCTGAAAAGTTGCAGACTTTTCGGATCGGGATCATGCGCCGAGCAAGAGGCGAGCTCATGAGCGTCAACCGCGCCCAGCGCGTCGACCTCGAAGTCGTCGCCGATCTCATCCCGCCGCAGTCGCGGGTGCTGGACGTCGGTTCCGGCGACGGCCTGCTGCTCGAATTGCTGCAGGCGACCAAGAAGGTCGACGGCCGCGGGCTGGAACTGTCGCAGCGCGGCGTCAACGAATGCGTGGCGCGCGGCCTGTCGGTCATTCAAGGCGATGCCGACAAGGACCTCCAATTCTATCCCGACAAGGGCTTCGACTTTGTCGTCTTGTCGCAGACCTTGCAGGCGACCCGCAATCCGAAGCTGGTGCTCGACGAACTGCTCCGGATCGGCAACCGCGCCATCGTCTCATTTCCCAATTTCGGCCACTGGCGGGTGCGCTTTTCGCTGCTCTTCAACGGCCGAATGCCGGTGACCAAGGACCTGCCCTATTACTGGTACGACACCCCCAACATCCATTTCTGCACCATTCGCGATTTCGTCAATCTATGCGACGAGCTGGGCGCGACGGTGGAAAAGGCAACCGCGCTCGACGCCAACGGCCAGCGGATCGGCTTCTCGATGCCGTGGTGGTTCTGGAACTTTTTCGGCCAGCAGGCGGTATTTCTGCTGAAACGGTAGCAGGCCGCCCGCGAGCCGATCATTCCCCTTATTCAAGCACGTCGGTGGCCTTGTGCGGGTGCTCGACGCCGTCGACGAAGACCACGTCGGACTGAGAATTCGCGGTGCGCAGCGGCAAGATCTCCTGATAGGCGGGCGAGCGGTACCATCCGCGCGCCTGCTGCATGTCTGGAAACTCGATCATGACGAGGTGCCCCGGCCAATTGTTTTCAACCACGTCCACCTCGCTGCCATGCACAATGAAGCGCCCGCCGAACGGCTCAAGCGTGGCATCGATCTTCTGCAGGTACTCGACGATCGGCGGCCCCGGCGTGACCTGGCGCATATGGGCGACGGCGTAGGCGGTCATGGTGTAACTCCTTGTGGTCGAAAGCCGGACAACCGGCTTGATGGGAGCAGTTTGCCGGGACGTTGCGCGCTGGTCGATTACCCCCGAGGTAATGACACCGAATACAAAACTGGCGCGCCGCTGCCGTCACCTGAAAGATATTTCTGCCTGGCACCGATGATTTCCGCCCACCTGCGCTGTCCTTATCGATGGGCGCGCCTGGATGGTCCGGCGGCCGGGAACAGAGAGGTGATCCATGGGATCGTTGCAAAATCAGAATGTCGTCGTCGTCGGAGGCAGCCGGGGTGTCGGCCGCTCCATTGCGGAGGTCGCCCTCAAGGAGAAAGCGACGGTGCTGGCGGTCGCCCGCGGAAAACAGGCCCTGGCGCAATTTGCCTGGGAGGTCTCCGGCGTGAAGACGCTCGCGATCGATGCGACGGTGGACTCCGCCCCCGATAAGGTCTTCGCCGCGCTTGAGCCGGACGTGCTGGTGATCTGCGCAGGTGCGCTGGCCCCTTCCGCGCCGGTGCATGAACAGAACTGGAAGGCCTTCTCGGCAAATTGGGACACCGACGTCAAGGCGTCGTTCCTGTTTTGCCGGGCCGCTCTGCGCCGTCCGCTCAAGCCGGGAACCCGGATCGTTCTGATCTCCAGCGGCGCGGCCTTGACCGGCGGACCACCCAATGCCGGCGGCTATGCCGGCGCAAAACGCATGCAGATGTTCCTGGCCGGTCATAGCCAGAAGGAGTCGGACCGGCTTGGCCTCTGCCTGCGCTTCATGGCGCTCGCGCCGATGCGGATCATGCCGGAGACCGGCGTGGGCAAGGCCGGCGTCGACAGCATCGCGGCCTATATGGGCATCCAGCCGGCGGACTTCATCGCCGCCATGACCGACATGCAGACGCCGGCCGATGTCGGACGGGCGGTGGTCGCACTCGCCACCGGCCAGCCGCAAGGCAGTTCCTTCATGGTGAGCGGGAGCGGGCTTGCCCCGGCCGCCTGAGGCGCGCGTAATGCAAACCTGACCCGGAACCCGAAAGTAGCATGACAGACGCTCAACCACCTCTGGAACCGGCACGCCAGCCGATCCTCGATCGGCTGGCCTTCGAGAAGGTCACGGCCGCGCATCGCCGCGAGCTCAAGCTGCATTGCTATCGCATGATGGGTTCGCTGCACGAGGCCGACGACCTCGTCCAGGACACGTTGCTTCGCGCCTGGCGCGCAAGGTCGGAGTTCGACGGGCGGGGTTCGGTTCGCGGTTGGCTCTATATGATCGCGACCAATGCTTGCCTTAACGCCATCAAGGCGAGGTCGAGGGCGCGTCGCATTCTCCGGGAACCCGGACGGCCGCCGTCGCACGGGGCGGCCATAGGCGGGGCCGTAGCTGACGTCGCGTGGCTGGAGCCCTACCCCGACGCCGAGCTTCCAGACATTGCCGGCAGCGAGCCAGGTCCGGAAGCCCGTTACGAGAGCCGCGAGGCCGTCCAGCTCGCCTTCGTCGCCGCTATCCAGGATCTGCCGCCCAGGCAGCGCGCCGCGCTGCTGCTTGCCGACGTCCTGGGATGGTCGGCCGTCGAGACGGCGCGTTTGCTGGGCGGATCGACGGCTTCGATCAACAGCGCGTTGCAGCGCGCCCGCGCAACGCTGACGGCGCGCTATCCTGGCGGACGGCCGGCCAGCCGATCACGGCCCAACCCCGAAGAAGGCCTGCTGCTCGAACGTTACATGCAGGCCTGGCAGGCCGCCAATCTCGAAGGTTTGATCGAGCTCCTGCGTGAGGACGCCATCTATACCATGCCGCCTTGGCGCGAATGGTATCAAGGCCGCGAAGCGATCCGCGGTTTCTTCGAGACCGTCTGGCCGAGGTTCGGCGGCTTCCGCACGCTGGCCACCGCGGCCAATGGCCAGCCGGCGGTCGGGGTCTATTCCCGCAGCCACGATGACCCGGCGTGGCGGGCCCATTCCCTGCATGTGTTCGAGCCAGCCGAGGGCGGGATCGCTTCCTTGACGATCTTCATAGGGCCGCTCGGGCCATCTCTGTTCCCGGCCTTCGGCCTGCCACCGGCCTAGCTTACCCGTGGGCAAGCCTTACCGGTCGAGTTCCGGGAAATACGGGTCGGAGAAAAACCGCCGGTCGCGCTCGCCTTGCAGGCAGTCGATCGGTGCGTCGATGCGGATCGTCCTCGGATCCTCCTTGGGATACTCGACGCCGCTGACCTCGAGGATCAGTTTGCGGCGAGTGGCGGTGGCGAATTCGGAAACCGCATAGATTGGCAGGACGAACGACCCCGGTCCGCCGGTGACGCATTCGGCATAATACCGGTCGAGATGGCTGAAGGTCGGTGACGGGCTGATCAGGATCGGCAACCCGTTGATGACGATGCCCTTCGCCAGCGCCGCATCGCGTGCCGTTGTGACCGGCAAGCCGGTGTTGTTTGGGCCATCGCCAGAGACGTCGATGACGCGGCGTTTGGCCACGAAGGCCGTGCCATCGAAAAGCTCGGCGCCGAAGGCCACGGCACCGGAAATCGAGGTGCCGCGGAAGCTCCTGAACGGGCGGGCCGCGATCTTGTCGGCGAAAGCGTTGGCGCTCTCCTTGCTGTCGATGACGTGCCAGGCAATGACCGCATCGTCGCGGATGGTGCCGGCCCATTCGAAATAGGCGATGGCGATGCGGCCGGAAGGGCCGGCACGCACGGCATTGATGAAGTCGGGATGGCGCAGCGCCGCGACATAGCCGGCGCGCTGCAGGGCAAACTCTCTTTCATCCATCGACTGCGAGATGTCGACGGCCAGCACCAGCTCGACGTCGACGGCAATGGCATTGGCGGGCGCGGCCACAGGTGCTGCCGGGGCGCAGGCAAGGCAGGCGAGCAGGGCGAGAGCGTCAAGCATGGCCGATCGGAACGTTCCCATCTGAAACGATCGCGATAGTTTTTCGCCGCGATCGCGGCGAAATAAAGCTTGGCTTCTATTTCTTTCGGCGGGCCGAGGCGATAATCGGGGGCGGTTCGATGGCGCCTGCCCTGACACGGGCCGGCTTGAGGGGCGGTTGGCCGGCATCCTTGACGATGGTCAACGCTCGCGGGAAGAAGCGGGTATTGTGCTGGCCGCGGCCGATATTGAGGATCGCGGCGTCGGAAAGGCGCTTGTCCAGCATCGACAGCACTTGCCTCAGCGTCGCGCCGTCGAACGCGTCCAGCGCCTCGTCGATGATCACCCATTTCGGCCGTCGCAAGGCGAGCCTGGCAAAGGCCAGCAGACGCTGCTCGTCGTCGCTGAGCTCACGCTCCCAGCGCGCAGAGTGATCGAGCGAGGACGACAGGCGTTGCAGCCCGACATCGGCCAGCACCTCCGAAATCTCGGCATCGCTCGCCTCCGCCGCGCCGTCTGAATGGTTGAGCACCTCGCGCAGCCTGCCGAGCGGGAAATAGGGAGTACGCGGAACGAAGATCGGCGCTTCTCCGGCCGGCATGCCGATCCGGCCGCTGCCCCATGGCCACAGACCGGCAATGGCGCGGAAGAAAAGCGTCTTGCCGGCGCCCGGATCTCCGGTGATCATGACGCGGTCGCCGGCGCGGATTTCGACATGCGGCTCGGCAAGCTTGGTGCATCCGTCCGGCGAGGCAATCTCGAGCTTCTCGAAGGTCAGGCTGCCGTCGGGATTTTCGCCGAACGAAATGCGCCTTTCCGTATCGTGCAGCGCGTCGGTGTCGCCAAGCGCGATGCGGAAGTCGGCGACCCGCATCAGCGTGGCGCGCCAATCGGCGATGCCGCCGATATTGTTGATGAACCAGCGCAGCGAGGAATGGACCTGATTGAAGGCGCCGACCGCCATCATCAAGCCGCCAAAGCTGATATCGCCGGCAAAATAGACCGGGGAAGCGACGAGGATCGGCGCGACGACAGTGATCCAGCCATAGGTGTCGGTTACCCAGGAAAGATTGATCTGGGCGCTGTAGATGCGCCGCATGGCGCCCAGCACCATGCCAAGGTCGAATTCGAGCCGGCGCCTGGCATCGGCCTCGCCATGCGCAAGCGCGATGGCATCGACATTCTCGTTGACGCGAACCACCGAGGAGCGCAGTTCCGCCTCACGCGTATAGCGATCGTTGTTGAAGCGGATCAGCGGCCGCCCGACCAGCCAGCTCAACCACGAAGCTGTGCCCGCATAGAGGATCGCCGCCCAGACCATGTAACCGGGTATGGCCAGCGAATGGCCGCCTATGTGGAAGACGAAGCCGGAAGACAGCGACCACAAGACGCCAACGAACGAGGCAAGCAGGATGCAGGACTGCAGCAGGCCGATGCCGAGACCGGTCGAAAGGTCGGAGAGATGCCCGGCATCCTGCTGCAGGCGCTGGTCGGGATTGACGCCGATGGCGCCGGCATGGGTCAGCCGGAAGGCACGCGCCGGCCGCATCCATTCGCCGATCAGGTCGAGCGTCAGCGCCTCGCGCAGCTTCAGGCGAAGCATCTGGTCGAGCCAGGTCTGGCTGACATTGAGCACCACAAGCCCGCCGGCGATGCCGGCGAAGACCAGAAGCTGATGCAGGAAAGCCGGCATGTCGCGCCGCGCCAGCGCGTCGTAGAAAGGCTGGTTCCAGCGATTGAGCAGAACCTGCCCGATCGAGCTCGCCACGATGACGGCGACGATGCCGATCGCTGCCCAAAGCAATTGTTTTCGCACTGGCGAGGTGGTCAGCGCCAATTTGATTGTTGCCAGCTGCTCACGCAGGCTGCTGGCTTCGATCGACGTGGCAAGCTTCTGGGCGCTGGGCTCGACATCCGGATGATCAGCCATGAGTGGATCCTTGCATTCGGAAGCGGTGCTAAACCCCGGTGATAGGATCGACCGCATATGCCTTCAATCGGGCAGCGAACCCGTCCGCGACAGATAGGTGAGAAAAAGCCTGCGTCGGATCACGAACGCGTCATCCTGGCGACGCCGGACGTTCGGCCCCCGACAGCCGGCCAAGCGTCGGCGCGCCATGCGGCGAGAGAACCGGCACGAAGACGCGGCGGGAGGCGCGCTGCGCCACCGGGACGCCCTGATAGAGCCGCTTCTGCGCCTCGACAACGATGACGCCCGAAAAGATCGGCCAGAAGCGCCGGCCGGCACGCTCCAGCACATTGTGGAACTGCATCATGAAACGTCGCGGCGACGGCGGAAAGAACAGCGCATCGGACCATGCCGCCGGCGTGAAATTCGCTTCGCGCAGCAATTCGGTCAGCTGGCCGCGCGAGAACGGCCGGCCATTGCCGAAAGGCGTATGCTCGAAGCGCGCCCAGACGCCGCGCCGGTTGGGCACGACGATGACGACACGGCCGGCCGGCGACAGCACCCGCCAGATCTCGTTCAGCGTCTCGCGCGGGTTCTCGACATGTTCGAGCGAATGGACGAGCAGCATGCGGTCGATACAGGAATCGACCAGCGGCAGCTCCTCGTCGAAGACCAGGGCGGTCGCCGTCGGCCCCGTCGCCGGCCAGACCACCGCGCCCTGCGTCGCCGGCATGAAGGCAAAGACGCGCTCGGCATCGCTGCCGAAGCGCTCCAGCCATGGCAAGGTGTAGCCGAGGCCGACCAGCCGCTCGTTGGGCACAACAGCCCATAGCGAGGACAGCGCCATGGTGATCGAGCGTTCGGCCAGGCGCCCGAGCGTGGTCGAATAGAAGGAACGGAGGTCGACAATATCTGAATGCATGGGCGGAACGGTAGCTTCGAAGCAGTCCAAGTTCAACAAAGGCAGATGACATCAGCTGGCAGGCGCCCTATGTCTGCGCCTGTAAACGGAGAGATATGATGCCGGTCGAGATCGAACAATTCATGTGCCGCAGCGACAATTTCGGCGTGCTGGTGCATGACCCCAAAAGCGGCCAGACGGCGCTCATCGACGCACCCGAAGAGGCGCCGATCCTGGCCGCCATCAAGCGCACCGGCTGGACGCCGACGATGATCCTGACCACCCACCACCATCTCGACCACGTCGAGGCCAATCTGGCGCTGAAGGAGCGTTTCAAGCTGCGCATCGTCGGGCCGGAAGCCGAAAAGGCAAAGATTCCCGGCATCGACGAAACCGTCGAGCAAGGCTCGGTCGTCCACCTCGGCGATGAGCGGATCGAGGTCATCGCCACACCCGGCCACACCGCAGGCCATGTCACCTATCACCTGCCGGCGTCAAAAGTGGCATTCGCCGCCGATACGCTGTTTGCGCTCGGCTGTGGGCGGCTGCTCGAATGCAAGCCGCCGGTGATGTACGAATCCCTGAAAAAGCTCGCAGCGCTGCCGGCCGAGACGGTCGTCTATTGCGGACATGAGTATACGCTGGCCAACGCCCGTTTCGCGCTGACCGTCGACCCGACCAATTCGGCGCTGAAAGAGCGTGCCGCCAAGATCGAGGCGCTGCGCGCCGACGGCAAGCCGACGCTGCCGACGACGATCCGCGAGGAACTGTCGACCAATCCGTTCCTGCGCTGGCACGATCCGGCGATCCGCAGGCATCTCGGCCTGGAAAAGGCCTCCGACGCCGAAGTGTTCGCCGAGATCCGCAAGCGCAAGGACAATTTCTGAGCGGCACCAGGAGCTAGGGCATGACCAGTTCCGCCGAAATCATCGCCCTGCTCGGCCTGAAGCCGCATCCGGAAGGCGGCTGGTATGCCGAAACCTTTCGCGACGGCGCGGCAGGCACGCGCGGCCATTCGACGGCGATCTATTTCCTTCTGGAGAAGGACCAATTGTCGGCCTGGCACCGGGTCAAGGACGCGGCCGAGGTTTGGCACTTCTATGACGGTGCGCCGCTGGCGCTGTCGATACATCGAGAAGGCGGTCCCGTCATCGAGGAGATCCTTGGCACGGCGCTTGCCGCAGGCGAGCGGCCGCAGATCGTCGTGCCGGCAGGCTGGTGGCAGTCGGCACGCAGCCTCGGCGAATGGACGCTGGTCGGCTGCACCGTGGCGCCGGGCTTCGATTTCGCCGCCTTCGAATTGGCCGAACCAGGCTGGCTGCCGGGCACGCCGTAGTGGTGAAGACCTGACGCTTGGTACCCAACGACAACAGCCGCTCAGGATGGAAAGCCGTCGTTCAGGTTGTCGCAAGAGTCACTCTCGAACCTCCGAAATTTTGCAACGGAAACTACCCTTGATATTCAGGGGGCGACCAATATGTCCCAACACTTAGGATTTCTGCGAAACTACCCGACGATGATCACTTGGCCGGTGATGGCCCCTTCCACGCTCTTCGCATAGGCGAGCCCCACCCGTTTCGACGAAACGGGCTCGTGACCGGGGAACCACTCGCCATATCTCGGCACGGACACGTCCAGAAGTCCGGGACTCACAACATTGATGCGAAGACCGCGCGGCATCTCGATCGCCGCACCAAGGACAAAACCGCCGAGCGCGCCGTTCGCTGTTGCCGCCCCTGTTCCCATCCGAATGGGATCGCAGTCGAGCACTCCGCTAGTCAGTGTGAACGAGCCGCCATCGCTGACAGTGGCCAACCCTGCCAACACCAGATTGACCTGGCCCATGACCTTATGGCGCAGGCCAAGCATGAACGTCTCTTCGGTGTACTTGCCAAGCGGCCCGAAATGGACATTGCCTGCGGTAGAGATGACGGCATCCACTTTGCCACATTTGGCGTACATGGCATCGAGCGATGCGCGGTCAGCCATATCAACCTGAAAGTCGCCACTAGAGCGGCTGGCCTTGATGATCGCGTGGCGGGAACCCAACTCGTCGCAAACCGCTTTGCCGATGTCACCTTCCGCGCCGACGACAATAATTCTCATGATATTTCTTCTGCCATCTCGTCATATCGTTTGAGCTTGTAGGCAAGGAGTTCGGCGCAGCCATCCAACGCAGCTCGCCGCTTGTCCAGATGCGCTGCGTGATCAAGAAGAACCGCTTTCCGTTCGGGCAGAGTCTCGCTGCCCCGCTGATAAAGCCGCGCAAAGTATCGCATCTGCTCCATGGGCATACCTGTCTCGCGCAGCGAGGACAGGAGTATTAGCCATTCGACATTCTCTGCCGAGAAGTCCCGCCTCCCGTCACGTCCTCGCCTGACCTTCGGAAGCAAACCCAATTTTTCATAATAGCGGATAGTGTCGATACCCAGTCCGCTTGTAGCTGCCGCCTCCGAAATGCGCATGTGTCGCCTACCCTGCCGATTGTGCGCTAGGCTACCAAGCTGGAGCAGCTCTAGGTCAAGCGAGAATTTTTACCCTCTGATCTGACGACCTCGAGGATTGCGTCACAAAGGCTTGCCCATGGGCACCAAGCGTCGGATCTTTCGCCGTTTGCAGGCCGGCATCATCTGAATATCGACATGCCTAGCCTAAAACGAAACCCAGGGTGATCGCCAGCTGGCCGGCGTAATACAGCGCCCAGACCGCATGGCGCATCCAGGCACGGTGCGGCGAGATGGCGGGCAGCAGGAACTTTTCCGCGGCAAGCAGCCCGTCGGACAATATGAGCAGGGCGACGCCACCGATGACCCAGGCACTACTCAGGGTAAGCGCGCCAATGCCCATGGCGAGAATTGCCGCCACACGAAGGCCTATCGGCAGGCGCAGTGCCGGGCCGACGCGGCGCCGGAGCGCGAAAACCATCGCCAGCACCAACACGACCATCGCCAGCACGATCGCTGCCCGCCACGGCTCGGCCAGAAGCAGCCCGAGGCCGCCGCCGGCACGCAGGAACAGCACGACGTAAAGCACATGAGCGGCAAGAAAACTGGCCGCGCCGCCAAGAAATGCCTTCTCGCCGTCGCGCGACAGGAAGGCGTCGCCGACGGCGCTGACGCCCAGTGCGGCGACGAGCAGCCATGGGCCGCTCTGCTGCACGACCAGCACCGCCAGCATCGCCACCGCCAATGTCCTTGCCGCCGACCGCGAAAGACGCGGCGGCATGCCGAGGCTGAACGCATAGATCACCGCCGCCGCCAATGAAAACAGCAGCGTCGCATTGGCATTGGCATCGATGCCGCCGGGAAACGGCATCAAGCGTTTGCCTCGCTCGTGGCCCTCTTGCGCAGCAACAGCGATTTCGCCGCCAGTGCCGCGCCGCCGGTGATCAGCACGCAGGCGGCTAGGATGCGCCATGACGGCTCGGTGAAGCCGGCGGCGATCAGCACCAGTGTCGACAGCAGCGGCGCGGCGTAGCTTGCCGCCCCCAGCACCTGGATGTTGCCGCGCTTGACGCCGATGTCCCAGGCATAGAACGCCGCCCCCACTGGCATCAGACCGAGGCCGAGCACGGCCAGCCACTGGCCGGCGCCGTTGGGCAGCACCGTCTGTTCAAGCAGCAGATGGCAGACCAGCGAAAGGGCCGCCGTGGCGGCGCAGAACCAGGTGACGATGCTGGTCGGCACCGACGGGAAGCGCCGCGACAACAGCGAATAGGACGACCACAACACCGCACAGACGCCGGCCATCGCATAGCCGAAGGCATAACGCGCATCGAAGGCAAGTCCGCCGCCCTTGGTGACGATCAGGAACGTGCCGGCAAGGCCGAGCAGCGCGCCGACGATATGGTTCCAGGCCAGCCGCTCGCCAGGCATCAGCGCCGATCCCAGCACGATCAGCAGCGGCCACAGATAGGCGATCAGGCTGGCCTCGACGGCCGGCGCATTGCGCAGCGCGGTGAAGTAGAAGAAGTGGTAGCCGAACAGGCCGGCAATGCCGATCACCCAGACTTTGCGTGGTATTTTGACTTGGCGCGGTATCTTCGCGGCGCCATCGGCTGCCGGCATGAACAGCCGGGCAACCAGGCCGACGCAGGTGCCGATCGTAAAGGTGATTGCCGAAAGCAGGAACGGCGGCACCGAACCCGAAGCATCCGTAAACAGCGCCAGCAGCGCCCACATGGCGACCGCGGAGAAGCCGATCAGTGTTGCGCGCGCCATACCCGTCGCCCCGTGCCCCGTTGGCGGCGCACCATCACGCCTATTCGTCTGCTTCGAACCGCTCCGCGCTGACCGTCAACGGGCCGATTTGCGTGCTGACCGTGGCGCGGATCGGCGCATATACGCCCCTTTGGCCGACCGGTGCAAACGTCACCATGATGCGGCTGCGTTTCTTCAGGTAGTTCAGCGCCTTGCGGTTCTTGCGGTAGCCGGCCACCGGCTCGAAGCCCATCCTGCAGGTGACCGTATCGCCCTCGTAGCCGGCCACCGAGATCGACCCTTTCGACTCGTAGGTCAGTTTCAGATCGGCACGCATTTCGCCGTCATAGAGCTTCACCGTGCGCCCGCAGACCTGGTCGAGGCTGTCGGCATGGATGACGGTCGCGGCCATCGGATCGAGGACGGATACGAGATCGCTGCCGACCAGCGGTATCCAATTCTCGGGATTGCGCTTCTTCGGCTCAGGCACGACCTTGGTCGAGGTGACGACGCCATTGGCAAACTGGATGTCGATCATCGACGCCTTCTTGCCGGACGTGTAGTCGGCGTGGAACGCCTGCGGTTGCAATCGCTTGCCCGAAATCTTGCCCTTCGACGAGATCGTGCCTTGCGTGTCGTCGAACAAAGTTGCGAGCCCGGCGGCGGAAACGCTGCCCTCGATCGAATAGGTGTCGCCCTCGTAATGGCTGGAGAATTTCGCCTTGGCGACGGAGAGGCCGAGGAACGACACCGAATACTCGCCCGTGAAGGATTGCGGTTCTGCGGCCGAAGCCGTCGTCGGCAGCGCGACGGCCAACAGAGCGATCAGGGCATTGAGGAAAGAACGAGGCATGGCGGGTCCTTGATTGTCGACCGGAGACGGGCGATCTGGCATGTCCCTGTGTGACCGCTTATAGGCTGAATTCCGGCCTTAATGTGAAGGCGGCGTCGGCAGGGAACGTTAGGGCTGGTCGGTGGGAGGTGACGGAAGCCAGAAATGAAAAACCCGCCTCGGAGGGCGGATCGTCGGCGCGAATCAGCACCATACCCAAATTAGTAGCATAGCTGCCGGCACAAAGCAAGAACAAAATGTGGCGCTCGATGAATTTGCCGATCTCCCCCTTGCGGAGGAGATGCCCGGCAGGGCAGAGGGGGTAGGAAGGATCGCCAAGATCCAGCTTTATCCTCCCAGTGCCGAGAGTTTTGGCTGCAAGGTGCTAAGTCGGAGGGACAGCACCCCCTCTGGCCTGCCGGCCGTCTCCCCCGCAAGTGGGGAGATCGGTAGCTTCACCACTGGTGCTCATTTCTTGAAGGTGCGATTCCCTCTCCCGAACCAACCCCAAGCTTGACGCATCGGCGAAATGCAACTATGGAACGCCAACTTTTTCCATAAGGCCGCCTGACCGAAACCGCGCGCCACCCGGCGCGGGTCGAATGTT
The DNA here is from genome assembly GCF_040317695.1 of Mesorhizobium sp. M1403. Lineage (NCBI taxonomy): Bacteria > Pseudomonadati > Pseudomonadota > Alphaproteobacteria > Hyphomicrobiales > Phyllobacteriaceae > Mesorhizobium > Mesorhizobium sp. M1403. Next base: position 90,637 of record NZ_JAMYKY010000018.1, read on the forward strand.
TGGCCAGGACCGAGAACCGAAGGTTAGTATCATGTCCCGCACCTGCGAACTCACTGCCAAGGCAGTCATGTCCGGCAACAATGTGAGCCACGCCAACAACAAGACCAAGCGTCGCTTCCTGCCCAATCTCGTCAATGTGACGCTGATCTCTGAAGCGCTGAACCAGAATGTGCGCCTGCGCATTTCGGCCAACGCGCTGCGTTCGGTCGAGCATCGCGGCGGCCTCGATGCCTTCCTGGCCAAGGCCGATGCCAAGCAATTGTCGCAGCGCGCCCGCCTGTTGAAGAAGCAGATCGCCAAGAAGCTCGCCGAACAGCCGGCCGCCTGAATTTTTCGGCGGCAGCCTTCCAGGGCGTGATCCGAACTCCGGATCGCGTTCCGCTGGTTCCATTACCCAGGATAAAAAAATGATTTTCCTCTCGCGATACCTGCCCTTCGTGGCCGCCATGGCGCTCGTCGTCGTGGCCTCGAACATCCTCGTGCAGTTTCCGATGCAGGGCGCAATCGGCGGGTTGTCGCTGGCCGACATCCTGACCTGGGGCGCCTTCACCTATCCGTTCTCCTTCCTGGTCACCGATCTCGCCAATCGCCGCTACGGCCCGGCGGTGGCGCGCAGGATCGTCTTTGTCGGCTTCATGACCGCGGTGGTCTGCTCGATCGTCATCCCGCCCTTGCTGTTTCGCCACGGCCTGATCGAATTCGAGACCGCCGCCGACCGGCTGGTGCGCATTGCCGCGGCGTCGGGTGCCGCCTTCCTCACCGCGCAATTGCTCGACGTCACCGTGTTCAACCGGCTGCGCCGGCAGAGCTGGTGGCGCGCGCCGATTGTCGGCACGCTGGTCGGCTCCGTTTTCGATACGGTGGTGTTTTTTACCGTCGCCTTCGCGGCGGCCTTCGCCTTCGCCGGCCCGAACGATGGCTTTGCGCTGGAGACCGCACCGCTGATGGGCGTGCTGCCAGTCGAGACGATGCGCTGGATATCCTGGGCGCTCGGCGATCTCAGCGTCAAGCTGATCATAGCGGTGGTAGCGCTGATCCCTTACCGGCTGCTTGCCGCCCGCTGGAGCCAGCCGGCACTGGCGGCATAGAGCATGATCCCGAACCGAAGGTCCGCGTTAGCGAAAAGTGGGAACCGGTTTTCGGACAAGATCATGCTCAAAGACTATCGAGCATGATCCCCTGGCTTCAGCTGGACTCGGCAAAAACGCCTGACGGCGGACAGGAGCTTCGCCTGAAACGGCGCGGCGGCGAATTCTCGATCATGCTTGGCGCCAACGAGCTGATGAACAGTCGGCTCAGCGGTTCCGAAGAGGCGCTGGCCAAACTGTCCCGTCAAAGGATTGCCGGCCGCCGGAACCCAAGCATCCTGATCGGCGGCCTGGGCATGGGCTTTACCTTGCGCGCGGCGCTGGCCGAGCTCGGCGACGATGCGCAGGTCACTGTTGCCGAACTGGTGCCGGCAGTCGTGACGTGGGCGCGCGGCCCGATGGCCGAGGTTTTCGACGGTTGCCTTGACGACCGGCGCGTCAGTGTTCACGAGACCGATGTCGGTCAACTCATCCGTTCGCAAGCATCGGCCTGGGACGCGATCCTGCTCGACGTCGACAACGGCCCCGAGGGCATCGTCTACAAGGCCAACGATGCGCTCTACAGCGGCACCGGCCTCAACGCCGCACGCGCCGCGCTCAAGCCCGGCGGTGTGCTGGCGGTCTGGTCGCAGGGCCCTGACGCAGGTTTCACCCGAAGGCTCAAGCAGGCGGGCTTCACGGTCGACGAGGTTAAGGTGCGGGCTCACGGCAAGCGCGGCGCTCGTCACATCGTCTGGCTCGCGAGTAAAGCATAGCGGAAGCAATTCGGGCGGATTGCTGTTTTGGGCTCCCATGCCGACACCTACTACTTCGCTTTCTGAAGCTCGGCCGCGAGCGCCTGCAGCAGCCCGCGCGTGCCCTCTTCGCGTCCTTGCGCTGAATCAATGCCATCGAAAAACGCACCCTGTTCGGTATAGGTCAGGCGAGTGCCGTCGCCGGAGGGTGCGAGCTCGACGGTGGTGAGCGACGCCGACAGCGGCTGCGGCCCGACCGCCATCCGGTAGGAAAATACGATGCGTCGGTCAGGGACGATGTCCTGGAACTGCGCATCGAGCCTGATTTCCGGGCCGCCCTGATAGCTGAACCGCGAAACCTCGCCGCCGCCGACATGGAAATCGAAGGTGAACTCGGCGATGGTGAAGCCGTCACCTTCGACGCGCCAGCGCCGCACTGTCGCCTTGTCGGAAAAGGCGAAGAAGACGCGCTCGGGCGATTGCGGATAGGTCCGCTCGATCGTGAAGGTCGAATGGATGACGGAGTGGTCGTTCACGGGCGCAATCTGGTTCATTTCTCTTCGTCCTTTTCCTGGTCGTGGAGTGTTGCGTTCGGTTGGTCAGTCTCCGCCAGAATCTGGCCGAGACGGTCGAGGTGGCGTTCGGCCGGCGTGCGGCGCGCGGCGATCCAGTCGGCGAGCGGGGCGAGCCCGCCGGGCTCGATCCGGCAGGTGCGCACGCGTCCGATTTTTTCGCTGCGGATCAGCCCGCACGCTTCCAGCGCCTGGAGATGCTGGAGCACCGCGGCGAAGGTCATGCCGAACGGCTCCGCCAGCTGGCTGACGGTGGCCGGCCCGCGGCCCAGCCTTTCCAGGATTGCCCGCCGCGTCGGCTCGGCAAGAGCCCGCAGGATGCTGTCGATCTCGGAATAGTTAAGCATGGACTTGAGTATTTCGCCGATGACACAAATTGTCAAGCCACAACTAAAGTATTTTTGCAGATGGTGAGAGCCGGTTGGAAACCCGCGACGCGGGTCATTGCGAGGGGAAATCGCCATGGGAAATTGCATGCGCTGCGAAACGGCGCGGAAATGCCAGCATCGCCAACAGCCGATCAATGGCCGATCGCGCGTCAATCCTCGTGCAGGATGAATTCCAGATAGAGGTTGCGCTGCAGGATCGAGTGGTTGTCGTCGGACATCAGCGACACGATCAGCGCGCCGTCGTCGCGGGTCCAGACGTCGAGCGCTTCCATGTTGTCGATCTGGTAACCCATGTCGGCTTCCAGCAGCACCGGCCCGTCCGCGACGGCGCCCTTCTCGACGCTTTCGCCATAGATGCGCCGCAGCCGCATCTTGACGCCGCCGGCCATCGAAAAACTGCGCTCCAGAAGCAACAGGTCGCCGTCCGGCAGGAGGGCGCCGTCGGTGATGTCGAAATCGCCATTGCGCTTGACGGTGAAGACGCCCTTGTGCGGCCCTTCGATGATCGCGGCAAAGATGTTGCCGGCCTTGTCGAGGCTCTTTTCCGACACCACGACCAGCCCGCCCTGGTGCTGTCCGTAAGGATGGGCGCGGGTGACGGTCTCAAAGCCGCGATTGCGGCGAAGTTCCCAGGCTGGGATCAGGAAGTCCAATTGCTTGAACGGCGCCTTCATATCGGCCGGGTCGATCTTGAACTCTGCGATACGGTGATCGCGCTCGAAGCCGACCGTGGCAATGCCGTCCTGGACCGCGAGGCCTTCGGCATCGACCGCCCATTTCAGGTCGATCGGCTGGCCGGCCGCGTCGACCATCTGCTGCATGCGAAAATTCTGAATGCCGGAAGGCCGCTTGTCGGCATCGTGGACGAGGGTGCCGAAGAACCAGAAGCCGGTGTCGGCGACGCCGATGAAATCGCTGCCCGGCTTGAGGAACCGAAGCGCCGACAGCGCGCCGAAATCGCGCGTCGGCGAGGTCATTTCGAGCCCGCCGACGAATTCGAGCGGCCCGAACTGTTTGTCCGGCCGGCCGATATGGAATTCGCTGATCGGCCGTGCCGAGATTTCGGCCGGCTCGACCGAGGCAGGGCCGGCAGCGACAGCCGGCGCCAAACTGATGCCTAGCAACACAATGGCGGCCAAAAGCGTTTGCCAAAAGCCGCCGCGGGAAAAAATCATCCGGCGCGCCGCATGCCGCCGCGCCGCGTGTCGCGCACGGTTTCCTCGGCGAACAGCGAGGCCAGTTGCTCGGTCATGGCGCCGGCCAGTTCTTCGGCATCGACGATGGTGACGGCGCGGCGATAGTAGCGGGTGACGTCGTGGCCGATGCCGATGGCCAAAAGCTCGACCGGCGAGCGCGTCTCGATGAGCTCGATGATGGCGCGCAGATGCCGCTCGAGATAATTGCCCGGATTGACCGACAGCGTCGAATCGTCGACCGGCGCGCCGTCCGAGATCATCATCAGGATCTTGCGCTGCTCCGGCCGCGCGATCAGCCGGTTGTGCGCCCAAAGCAGCGCCTCGCCGTCGATGTTTTCCTTGAGCAGGCCCTCGCGCATCATCAGGCCGAGATTGCGGCGCGCCCGCCGCCACGGATGGTCGGCGGATTTATAGATGATGTGGCGCAGATCGTTGAGCCGGCCGGGGTTCGGCGGCTTGCCTTCCTTCAGCCATTTCTCGCGCGCCTGCCCGCCCTTCCAGGCGCGGGTGGTGAAGCCGAGGATTTCGACTGAGACGCCGCAGCGTTCCAGCGTGCGCGCCAGGATGTCGGCGCAGGTCGCCGCGACCGTGATCGGCCGGCCGCGCATCGAACCCGAATTGTCGAGCACCAGCGACACCACCGTGTCGCGGAATTTGGTATCACGCTCCTGCTTGAAGGACAGCGGCTGCATCGGGTCGATGACGACGCGCACCAGCCGTGCCGGATCGAGATAACCTTCTTCGAGGTCGAAATCCCAGGAGCGGTTCTGCTGCGCCATCAGGCGGCGCTGCAACCGGTTGGCCAGCCGCCCGACGACGCCGGACAGGTTGGCGAGCTGCTTGTCGAGGAAGGCGCGCAGCCGGTCGAGCTCCTCCTCCTCGCACAGTTCCTCCGCGCCTACGGTCTCGTCGAAGGCCGTGGTGAAGACCTTGTAGTCGATCTCTTTCGGCAGATTGGTGAAGGGATTGTCGTTGCGGCGCGCCTCGCCGGGCGTCTCCGCGTCGGCGTCGTCATCGTCGGAAAGGTCGTCGGCAGTGGCGTCGGAGGCCTCGGTCTCGGCCGATTGCTCGTCGTCGGACGATGCCTCGGTATCTTCGGACTGCGACTGCTCGGAGCCGGAATCGTCTTCGCCGCCCTCCTCGCTCTGCTCCTCGCCTTGCGGCTGGTTTTCGTCGTTGTCCTCCGAGTCTTCCGTCTCCTGGTCGTCGCCGAGTTCCTCGGCCATTTCCATGGAGGCGAGCATCTCGCGCACGACGCGGGCAAAGGCCTGCTGGTCGTCGAGCTTTGCCGACAGCCCGTCGAGGTCGGCGCTGGCCTTTTCCTCGACCCAAGGCCGCCAGAGATCGACCAGCCGTTCGCCGCTCTTCGGCACAGTGCGGCCGGTCAGCTTTTCGCGCACCATCAGCGCCAGCGCCTCCTCGATCGGCGCGTCGGCCTTGTCCTTGACGTCGACGAGGTTGGCCCGGGCGTATTTGTCTTCGAGCATCGAGCCGATATTGTCGGCAACGCCCTGCATGGCGCGGCTGCCGATCGCCTCGACCCGGGCCTGCTCGACCGCGTCATAGATGGCGCGGGCCTGCTTGCCTTCTGGCGCCAGCCTGGTGTGGATGCGCGCATCATGGCAGGCGCGCTTCAGCGCCATGGAATCGCCGAGCCCCCGGGTGATGGCGATATCGGCTTTCGATGCCTTCTTCGGCAGTTCGGGCAGCCGGGCGCGGCTGCCGGCCAGCGCCGGCCGGTCCTTGGCGAAGCCGACTTCGAGGTCCTTGTCGCCGGCGATGGCGCGCATGCAGACGGTAACCGCGCGCTTGAAGCTGTCGTTCTCAGCGCCGGTCTTGGATTTGTTTCGCGTGTTGTCGCCCGGACCCGCCATCGAGACTCTGCTTAGCCCAGCACCACATTGGCAGCCGATTCCGGCAGATCTTCGCCGAAGGCGCGCTGGTAGAACTCGGCGACCAGCGAGCGTTCCAGCTCGTCGCATTTGTTGAGGAAGGTCAGCCGGAACGCCATGCCGATATTGCCGAAGATCTCGGCATTCTCGGCCCAGGTGATGACCGTGCGCGGGCTCATCACCGTCGACAAATCGCCGTTGATGAAGGCCGAGCGCGTCATGTCGGCGACGCGCACCATCTTGTTGACGATCTCCTTGCCCTTGCCGTCGCGATAGTGCTTGGCCTTGGCCAGCACGATGTTCACCTCATTGTCGTGCGGCAAATAGTTCAGCGTGGTGACGATCGACCAGCGGTCCATCTGCGCCTGGTTGATCTGCTGGGTGCCGTGATAGAGTCCGGTGGTGTCGCCCAGCCCAACCGTGTTGGCGGTCGAAAACAGCCGGAAGGCCGGATGCGGGCGGATGACCCGGCTCTGGTCGAGCAGCGTCAGCCGGCCCGACGATTCCAGCACGCGCTGGATGACGAACATCACGTCCGGACGCCCGGCATCGTATTCGTCGAAGCACAGCGCAACATTGTGCTGATAGGCCCAGGGCAGGATGCCGTCGCGGAATTCGGTGATCTGCAGCCCGTCCTTGACGACGATGGCGTCCTTGCCGACGAGGTCGATACGGCTGACATGGCTGTCGAGATTAACGCGCACGCAGGGCCAGTTGAGGCGGGCGGCGACCTGCTCGATATGCGTCGATTTGCCGGTGCCGTGATAGCCCGACACCATGACCCGGCGGTTGTAGGCAAAGCCGGCGAGGATCGCCATGGTCGTGTTCTTGTCGAACAGATAGTCCGGGTCGATGTCGGGCACATGCTCGCTCGTCACCGAATAGGCCGGCACCACCATCTTGGAGTCGAAGCCGAATGTCTCCTTCACCGACACCGTGGTGTCGGGCAGGTTGGCGATGTCGCGATCGACCTTGTTCATCTCTATCAACGTCTCCACAAGCGAAACGCCGCGTTTCGCTGGCAATCGATTTTGTTCGGGGGCGGTCTTAGAGCCTTTTCCAACCTTATGAAAGTTGGAAAGCGACACGAACCGTAAGGTCGCTCAGCACAAACCTGCCTGCTTGAGCACGCGATAGGCCTGGAGCACATCGCGGAACCGGTCTTCCGAACCTCTGTCGCCGCCATTCGCATCCGGATGGTGGCGTTTCACAAGTTCCTTATAGCGCGCCTTGATATCCTTGCCAGTCGCCTTTGTATCAAGGCCAAGCGTTTCCAGTGCCTTGGCCTCAAGCGGCTTGGCCTTGCGCTCGCGTGCTTCGCGCGGGTCCTTCGGGCCTTTGAACAGATCGAACGGATCGCGCATGCGGTTGTAGTAGCCGGCGCGACCGGAGCGCGCCTGGGCGAAGTCGGGCGAGGAGCGTGTCGAAGCACCGTTGACGCCCATTTTCCAGGTCGGCCGGTGGCCGGTCATGGCCTCCTTCTGGAAGCGGGCAATCTCGGTGTCGGGAACGCCCGAGAAATAATTGAAGCCCTTATTGTACTCGCGCACATGATCGAAGCAGAACTGGAAGTACTCGCCTTCCTTCATGCGTCCGACCGGGGCGCGGTGGGTGCCGGCCTCCTTGCAGCCATCCCACTGGCAGATCGGTGAGCGCGACTTCAGCTCCGCGTCCTTCTCCGGGCGGATGCGAATCTTTTCGAAATATTTTGGGTACGGCTTCATCTCACCCATTTATGGGCTGTTCGCTGATGCGAAACAAGAATTGACATTTTCGCGATGATCGCCCTAACCGCTGAATCGCGGCATAAAACCGGCGAACGGCGAATTTTGTGCGATGACATAGATGTGGTGAAGGGAAGCGGCGATGTCCATACAGGCAACGATGGAAGACAAGCTGAAAAAGGCGTTTTCGCCGGAACGGCTGGCCGTCATCAACGAAAGCCATCTCCATGCCGGCCATCATCATCTGGATTCCGGCCATCACGCCACCTTCGACGGCACCGGCGAGACGCATTTCCGCGTCCGCATCGTCGCGCCCGCCTTTGCCGGCATGAGCCGCGTCGAACGCCACCGCGCCGTCAACGCATTGCTGGCCGAGGAATTGAAATCCGGCGTCCATGCCCTGGCGATCGAGCCGGCGGCGCCCGGCGAAAAGACCCGCTGGTAGTTGCCCTACCAGATTGTCTTTACATATCGATAGTCTCGCAGCTTGTGATCCGCGGTCACCAAAGGTGCCGCAAATTTTCGACTGGTCGCAACAATGATCCGATCAGCCGGATCCTTGTGAAACTCTCCCGGAAGTTCGGTACTAGTTACGGCGATCTCATTGTCGACGGAAATGAAGCTCAATTTTTCAAGCTTGCTGACCGTCGCCAGCCATTCACCCACATCCATCGATAGTAGGAGACGCCCCCTGGAAACCAGCATGGCGATTTCCCATGCTGATATCGAGGAGATCAAAATCTCGCCGCCTAACCTCTCCCGCTCGATTGCGCGAAGTGCTGGTTCTGAAAGCAGATCGGTCTCACCGCCGACCCAGCGGACGAGAACATGCGTGTCCAACACGATCAATTGCTGGCTTCCCAATCATCTTCGGCCACCGGATCCGTCGGGCGGTCGTAACGCAGGACAGACCCACGCAGCACCTCCAAAGGGTCGCGCGCAACCGATTCATAGCGTCGTATCTCTAATGTGGGCTGGCCGTGATCGGTCACAATGATTGGCTCGCCAGTCGTTTCAACCTGACGAAAATACTCGAGAGCCTTTGCCTTGAACTTCGATTTCGACACCTGCGCGGTCATGCGCCACCTCAATGAACAAAATTGCCGTTCACCATATAGGGTCAGATGTGACCACGGCCAATGACCATAGTCACAAAAATCGCTTCGGCTTTAGCCGGCCCTCGTTCCCGCGTCTGCGCGCCCCTCACCTGCCTGCCGCCATCCAAACTGGTAACTCAGCCGAGGCTCGCCCTCAGGAAAGCCATCACCGCGGCGGTCAACGCATCGCCTTCGGTGCCGAAGTCGCGATTGATCGACATGTGCGAATAGGCGCTGCCATCGAACAGCGTGACCCTGGTTCCGGTGGCGCCCAGACGCCCGGCAAAGGCCTGCGCGTCCGCCGCGCGGGTTTTCGCCCGCGAATAGGCGATGAACGTCGGCGGATGCTTGCGGCCGTCGACATAGGTGACCGGCGACAGCGCCCGCCACTGCGCCGGATCGGGAAAGGCGCGGGCATAGACCCCTGCCATGCCGCCGCTCCTGGCCAACGCCTCCAGATCGTAGGCCCTGGTATCGTCGAGGACCAGCGCCGCGACGCCGGGCAGGCCGCCGCGCAGGCCGGTCAGCGCGACGAGATGGCAGCCGGCCGAATGGCCCATCGCGACGATCCGGTCCGGATCGCCGCCATGGCTGGCGATGTTGGCGCGGACGTAGCGATACGCCAGTTCGACATCGGCGGCCTGGGTGGCGACGTCGGCTTCAGGCAGCATCCGGTAGTCGATCGAGACGAAGCAGAAGCCATTGTCGAGCAGGAATTGCGGCTTGGAGTTGACGTTGTTGCGGTTGCCGACCCGCCAGGCGCCGCCATGGACGAAAAAGACGACCGGCAGGCCGCTTGCGCCATCGCGGGAATAAATGTCGAGCTTGGCCGGCCCATAGTCGAAGGTTTCGGGTGATGGCGGACGCAGCTGCAATGCCGCTGCAGCCTGACCCGGCAGCAGCGCCGCCATCGACACCAGAAGCAGGGTTCGCCGATCGATTGTCATAGACTCCTGACTGCCCACGGCTGCCATAAGGCGTGCACTGTCATTCGCCAAGCATCGCCGGCTTGATCCTCAGCCGCGCGATCCGATTCTTGTCGCGTTTCATGACGACGAAGCGCTTGCCGTGAAACGTAAAGGCCTGCTTTTCGTCCGGAATCGACTGCGCCTCGTGGATGACAAGGCCGGCAATGGTGGTGGCTTCCTCGTCCGGCAGGTTCCAGTCGAGCGCCCGGTTGAGGTCGCGGATCGACACCGTGCCGTCGACGACGACGGAGCCGTCGGCTTCCTGCTTGACGCCCTGGATGTCGATGTCGTGCTCGTCGGCGATCTCGCCGACGATCTCCTCGATGATGTCCTCCAGCGTCACCAGTCCCTCGACCTCGCCATATTCGTCGACGACGATGGCGAAATGCGCCTTGCGGCGCAGGAAGGCGTTGAGCTGCTCCTGCAGCGTCGTGGTGTCGGGCACGAACCACGGCCGCGACGCGATCTTCATCACGTCGATCCTGGAGAAATCATTGCCGACCTCGTTCAGCGCGCGCAGCAGGTCCTTCGCGTGCAGCACGCCGACGATGTTGTCGAGCGAGCCCTTCCACAGCGGCATGCGGGTATGCGGGCTCTGCAGGATCTCGCGCACCACCGCTTCCGGCGGGTCGTCGGCGTTGACCGAGCGCATATTGGTGCGGTGGACCATCACGTCCGACACTTCGAGCTCCTCAAGGTCGAACAGGCCGCCAATGCGGGCACGATCCTCGCGCACCACCTGGCCGTCGCGGCGGAAATCGTCGACGGCGCCACGCAATTCCTCATGCGTCGAGCGCTGCGGCTCGATACGCTGCAACTCGTAGCCGAAGGCGGCGAACAGGTGCCGACGCAAGACGAAGCCCAGCAGGCCGAGGCCGGCAAGCGCAGCAGCCGCGATCCAGCCGGCCTGGCTCATCCCGGATGGTTCTCCCCGAGGAACGCCAGCACTTCCGAGGCCGGCACATCCCTGGCGATGAAGGCCTGACCGATGCCGCGCGTCAGGATGAAGGTCAGCGCGCCGCGCGACACCTTTTTGTCCTGGGTGATGAAGGAGAACAGCTTTTCGGCGTCAGGCAATTCGCCTGGAATGTCGGCCATGCACCACGGCAGGCCGACGACGCGAAGGTGCGCCTCGACGCGCGCCGCATCGTCGGGGCTCGCCAAATTGAGCCTTGAAGAAAAACGGTGCGCCAGCGCCATGCCGATGGCAACGCCCTCGCCATGCACCAGCCGCGTGCCGTCATAGCCGGTCGCCGCCTCGAGCGCGTGACCGAAGGTGTGGCCGAGATTGAGCAGCGCACGGTCGCCGGTCTCGAATTCGTCGCGTGCAACGACGTCGGCCTTGGCGCGACAGGCCTCGGCAATCGCTTTTGCCCGCTCCGGCCCGCCGGCAAACACGCGAGACCAGTTTTCCTCCAGCCAGGCGAAGAACTCCGGCCGGTCGATCAGCCCGTATTTGGCCAGTTCGGCATAGCCGGCGCGAAACTCGCGGATCGGCAGCGTGTCGAGCACTTCGGTGTCGGCCAGTACCAGCCTCGGCTGGTGAAACACCCCGACCAGGTTCTTGCCGCGCTTGCTGTTGATGCCGGTCTTGCCGCCGACGGAGGAATCGACCTGCGCCAGCAGCGAGGTCGGGATTTGCACGAAGTTCATGCCGCGCCGCGCGATGCCGGCGGCAAAGCCGGCGAGGTCGCCGATGACGCCGCCGCCGAGCGCGACGACGACATCGCCACGCTCCAGCTTGGCGGCCAGCACGCCGTCGACCACCTCTTCCAGGTGCGCAAAGCTCTTGGTCTTTTCGCCGGGCGGCAGCGTGATGACTGCATGTTGGATGCCACCGCTTGCCAGGCCGGCCGCAAGCGTTGCGAGATGCGCGCTAGCGACGTTTTCGTCGGTGACGACCGCCGCCCTTGTGCCCGGCAGACGGCGCGCAATTTCGGCGCCGGCGCGTGACAGCAGGCCGGGGCCGATCAAAATGTCGTAGGTACGCTCGCCAAGCCCGACTTCGACAGAGACCGTTGAATCAGCGCTCACGACCGCACCTCGTCGATGTCGGCAACGCCGAGATGGCCGCGCAGCGCGTCCACCACTTCGGCGGCAATGATCTCCTTGCGGTCGTCGCGGGTCGGCACGATGACATCGGCCGCGGCGTAAACCGGGTAGCGTTCCGCCATCAGCCGCTCCAGCACCCCCCGGGGATCGGCGCTTTTCAGCAGCGGCCGGTTCTGCTTCTTGGAAACGCGCTCCATCAACAGGTCGATCTCGGCCTTCAGCCAGACCGAAACGCCATGGCTGGCGATCGCCTCGCGCGTCTGCGCATTCATGAAGGCGCCGCCGCCGGTCGACAGCACCTGGGGCCCGTGCTCCAGCACGCGCAGGATGACGCGCTGCTCCAGTGCCCGGAACTCCGCCTCGCCATAGCGCTCGAACAGGTCCGGGACGCTCATGCGCGAAACACTTTCGATCTCCTGGTCGCTGTCGATAAAGGGTAGCGCCAGCATCGCCGCCACCTTGCGGCCGATCGCCGTCTTGCCGGCGCCCATCAGCCCGACAAAGACGATGGAACGGTCGCCCAGCCGGCCGAGCAGCGCGGCATGGCTCTCGCCCGGAGGGTTTGCTGGTAACGCGTTCATGTTTCTAGGGCCTCTTTGCCGGCGTATCGACATCAAAAGCCTGTTTGCGTCAAGCGCGGCGCGCCCGGGACCTGTTATCGGCTTCACCCTTGAATTGGTGGGATTGGCGTCTCATAAGGGCACAGGGTTGGAAATGCAGAACAAGACGACGGGCGAAAATTAATGCCGACACTGTTTCGCTTTGTCGTGACGCTCGTGATTCTGGCCGGCATTGTCTACGGCGCGATGTTCGCCCTGGTCATGTTCGTCGAGCCGAGAAAGGCGGAAATGAGCGTGCGTATCCCTCCGGAAAAGCTCAATCCCAAAAAATGAACAGCGCCGCCCGCATCGAAGCCTTTCTCGAGATGATGAGCGCCGAGCGCGGCGCTGCCGAAAACACGCTTTCCTCCTATCGCCGCGACCTCGAGGACGCTTCCGCCGGGATCGGCGGCGGGCTCGCCGCTGCCACCAGCACCGACATCCGTGCCTATCTCGACGACATCGCCGCGCGCGGCTTTGCCGCCACCTCGCAGGCGCGCAAATTGTCGGCAATCCGTCAGTTCTTCAAGTTCCTCTACGCCGAAGGCCTGCGCGGCGACGATCCGACCGGCACGCTGGACAGCCCGAAGAAAGGCCGGCCGCTGCCGAAGACGATGAGCGAGGCCGATACCGGCCGGCTGCTCGACCGCGCCACGCAGGAGGCGATCGACCCCTCGCTCAACGACGACGACAGCCTGGCGGCGCTGCGCCTGCACGCACTGGTCGAGGTCCTCTACGCCACCGGCCTGCGGGTTTCGGAGTTGGTCAGCCTGCCGGTGACGGTGGCGCAGCGCGACGACCGCTTCTTCATGGTGCGCGGCAAGGGCAACAAGGAACGCATGGTGCCGCTGTCGGCCAAGGCGCGCACGGCGATGCGGACCTGGCTTGCCGCACGGGCGGCGGTGCCGGCTCTTGCCGACAGCCCGTTCCTGTTTCCGGCCGCCTCCGAAAACGGCTATCTCTCGAGACAGGTCTTTGCCCGCGAGCTGAAAGGGCTTGCCGCGCGAGCCGGCATTGCCGCGGCGAAGATATCGCCGCATGTGCTGCGCCATGCTTTCGCCAGCCATCTGCTGCAGAACGGCGCCGATCTCAGGGCCGTGCAGCAGCTGCTCGGCCATGCCGATATTTCAACGACGCAGATCTACACCCATGTACTGGAGGAGCGGCTGGTGCGTCTGGTCAACGATCATCATCCGCTTGCCGACTAGGCGTCATGTCGCTATGTGAGAACGACGTTCCACCGCGCCCAGCCTGCATTTTCGGGCTTGCGTCAGTCATTGCCTTCCGACTTGCCGGTTCGCCCAAGAATGTACAATTACCTCGATTTCGAAAAGCCTGTGCAGGATCTCGAAGGCAAGATCCTCGAGCTGAAGAAGCTTGCCGAGAACGGTGAGGCGGTCGACGTCGGCGATGAGATCGCCCGTCTCGAGAAGCGCTCACGCGATGCGCTGCGCGACGCCTATAAGGCGCTAACGCCATGGCAGAAGGTGCAGGTGGCGCGCCATCCGGACAGGCCGCATTGCATCGACTACATCAAGGGCCTGCTTACCGATTTCACGCCGCTCGCCGGCGACCGCAATTTCGGCGAGGACCAGGCGATCGTCGGCGGCTTCGCCCGCTTCCGTGGCGAGCCGGTGGCGATCATCGGCCAGGAAAAAGGTTCCGACACGGCAAGCCGGCTGAAGCATAATTTCGGCTCGGTGCGGCCGGAGGGCTACCGCAAGGCGGTACGGCTGATGGAACTCGCCGACCGCTTCCAAATCCCGCTGCTGACGCTGGTCGACACTGCCGGCGCCTATCCCGGCGTCAACGCCGAAGAGCGCGGCCAGGCGGAAGCCATCGCCCGCTCGACCTCAGCCTGCCTTGGCCTGAAGGTGCCGTCGATCTCGGTGGTGATCGGCGAAGGCGGCTCCGGCGGCGCCATAGCGATCGCCACCGCCAACCGCGTCTACATGCTCGAACACGCCATCTATTCGGTGATCTCGCCGGAGGGCGCCGCCTCGATCCTGTGGCGCGACACCACCCGGTCCAGGGATGCTGCGACCAACATGAAGATCACGGCGCAGGATCTGCTGGAGCTGAAGATCATCGACGCCATCGTCGCCGAACCGCTCGGCGGTGCCCATCGCGCCCCCGAAACGGTGATTGCCGCCACCGGCGACCTCATCGCCAGGACGATGAAGGAATTTTCCGGCGCCAACACCGACTTCCGCGAGCATCGCCGCGAGAAATACCTGGCGATGGGCCGCAATCTGTAGCCAACGCAGGTGCGCGGCCTGAAATGTGACGGCGTGGAGCAATTTCGCCACAAAAATGCCGCTGCGTTCGTCACAGTGAGCTTGCCGTAGGGGACGCGCCAATTTCGTTTGGGGCAAGAGGGCTGCTTGGCGCAAGGTCGCTTGCGGTAAGGAATTTTCAAGGTTAACGGGCTTAAGGTCCGTCAGTGGTCAGTTTAGCAGCCGCGGCATCCGCGGCGCAGAGATGAAGACGATAGCCATATCCATGTTTGCCAAGCTTGCCCGCACCGGAGTTCTGATCGCTGCGATCGGCGTCGCCGGCTGCAATGATGCTTCGATGAAGGATTTTGCACCGCAGGCCAACAAGCCGCTGCCGGACAAGATCCTGGCCGAGATGAGGGCCAAGGGCATGGTCCGCACCTCTTCGGTGATGGCCCGCATCTTCAAGGAAGAAGGCAAGCTCGAAATCTGGAAGGCCAAGACCAACGGCCGCTACGGCCTGGTCGCCAGCTACGACATCTGCAAATGGTCGGGCAAGCTCGGGCCGAAGTTCACCGAAGGCGACCGCCAAGCGCCGGAAGGCTTTTACACGGTCCGCCCGGCGCAGATGAACCCGCGGTCGAATTATCACCTGTCCTTCAACATCGGCTACCCGAACGCCTATGACCGCGCCAATGGCCGCACTGGTTCCAACCTGATGGTCCATGGCGCCTGCTCGTCGTCGGGCTGCTATTCGATGACCGACGCGCAGATCGAGCAGATCTACGCTTTCGGTCGTGACGCCTTCCAGGGCGGCCAGACCGAGTTCCAGATCCAGGCTTTTCCGTTCCGCATGACTGCAGCCAACATGGCGCGCTACCGCAACGACCCGAACTACGAATTCTGGAAGATGCTGAAGGTCGGCTACGACAATTTCGAAGTCACCAAGGTGCCGCCGAAAGTCGACGTCTGCGAGAAGCGCTACGTCTTCAACCAGGTTGCGGCCGACGGCTCGACCTTTAATCCGACCGGCGCTTGCCCTGCGACCACCCAGCCCGATTCACTGAAGAGCGCCATCAACGCCTATCAAAGCACCTATGAGGCGGCCTTCAACGGCGCCGTCAAGGCCAGCGTGCCGGCACCCAAGCCGACCATCGCCGGGATCAAGGAAGCCAGCATCGTTTCCGACTGGTCGAAACGGCGTGCCCGCGGCGAACGCGTGCCGATCGAGCCGCCGTCGCTCAACCCAGACGGCACGGTGACCGAGACGGCGCGCATGGGCCGCGTCGATTCGCCGGCCGGCCGCAAGATGGCGGCACTCGACGCCGAAAAGGCCGCCAAGCAGAAGGCCGAGGAACAAAGGCTAGCCGCCATTGAAGCGGCCAAGGCCGCCAAAGAGGCAGCCAAGGCGCAGGCGCTGGCCGAGAAGGAAGCGGCCAAGGCGCAGGCACTGGCTGAAAAGGAAGCTGCCAAGACCGCCGCCGAGATGCCTGTCGCCACCGCCACTGTAGCGCCATCGGAGGCCGCCCCGGCAGTCGAAACGCAGGCTGCGGACGCCGAAAGCACGGCGACAAGGTTGAAGAAAAAGCTGCTCGGCATGTTTGGCGGCTGAGCTTCATGCTTGAACAAGAAGATGGGGGCCAAGGAGACAGGCCCTCAACCAGCCCCGCCGCCGTCTACGACCTCAAAGGTCTGAACTGCCCGTTGCCCGCGCTCAAGGCCAAAAAGCGCTTGGCCGCAATGCAGCCGGGTAGCCGCCTCTGGCTCGAAACCACCGACCCCCTCGCCGTCATCGACATCCCCGCCTTCTGCGCCGAGAGCGGCCATCGGCTGATCGAAACGGCGGCAATATCGGGCGGCCACCGCTTCCTGGTCGAGCGCGGCGGCGGCCGAGCCTGGACTTAGCTCGTTCTGCTGACGGTGCGCTGCCCCTCATCTGCCTGCCGGCATCTTCTCCCCGTATAATGACGGGGAGAAGGGGCTGGCCGCAACTTTGGCGCTCTTTCTGCGGCGCTGGAGATTGGCGAAATCGTCGACGAGAGCGTCCTTCTTGAGAAGATGCCGGCAGGCAGATGAGGGGCAGCGCGGCGTTCGACTTAAAACTGATGAAAGCCTCTACCGCCCGGCAATAGCCAGCGGGTTGCTTTCCAGTGCCGCGCGGTCCGGCGTGTCGATCGACGGCCGGTTGGTGAAGGCGGCGAACAGCCGGCGGACATAGTCTTCGGGCATGTCGAGCGTGATCAGCACCAGCCTGGTGCCGCGCTGGCCGTCCGGCCAGGCCGGCAGTTGCACCGGCGGATGCAGGATCTTCTGCACGCCATGAATAACCAGCGGCCGCGACGGATCTTCTGCAAGCTCGATGACGCCTTTCATCCGCAACAGGCGCTCGCCATGCGCCGAGCGCAACAGATCGAGGAACATCTCGATTGCCGAAAACGGCACCGGCCCGTCATGAACCAGCGAATACGAACGCACGCGGGAATCGTGCCTGTGGTGATGGTGATCATGGCCGGCATGGTCATGCCCGTCGTGATCATGCCCGCTGTGGTCATGCCCGCTATGGTCATGGTCGTGGTCGGCTTCTTCGCCGAGCCAACGCTGCACATCGACGGATTTGGTGGCCGGATTGTAGAGGCAGCTATCGAACAGGGTCGCCGCGCTTGCCTGGCTCGCGTCGAGCACCACGGCGCCCGGGTTGATCTGCCTGAGCCGCGCCCGCAACGCCTCCGCGTCGCCTGCATCCGTAGCCAGGTCGGCCTTGCTGAGCACGATGCGATCGGCGACGGCCACCTGCTTCACCGCCTCGACATGGGCATCGAGCGTCGCATTGCCGTTGATGGCGTCAACCAGGGTGATGACGCCGTCGAGCCGGAAGGCCTGGACCAGGGCCGGGTGTGCCATGATCGACTGCAGCACAGGGGCGGGATCGGCGAGCCCGGTGGTCTCGACGACGACGCGGGCAAGCCGGTCGATGCGGCCGGTCTGCAGCCGGTCGACGAGATCGGCCAGCGTGTCGACCAGCTCGCCGCGCACCGTGCAACAGAGGCAGCCATCGGAAAGCTGGATGATGCCGTCGGACGCCTGCTCGACCAGAAGATGGTCGATCGCCACTTCGCCGAACTCGTTGATGATGACGGCGGTGTCGGCGAGCGCGGGATCCCGGAGCAGCCGGTTGAGCAGCGTCGTCTTGCCGGCGCCGAGAAAGCCGGTGAGCACCGAAACGGGGATCGGGAAGCCGGCCATACGGCTAGTTCAGCGCCTTGGCCGGCCGTTGGACCTGCGCGGCGGTGGTGGACCCGGCCACGGCCGGCTCGGCGCCGGCCGGCGGCGCCCGGTCCGGCCGCCATGTCGGCAGCGGCACGTCGGCATATTCCTGCCCGGAGGCATCGAGCATCGCCTTCGGCTTCGGCCCCGTGGCGCCGCCGAGGCCGACGGCGATCAGCGTCGGCACATGGTCGAGCTTTTCCTGATAGGGCGATTTCGGCACGTCCTTGCCCTTGTCGCCGACGGCGGGTGCGGCTTCCGACTGCTCCTCGACCGGCTTCTTCTTGCAGATCTCGTCGTTCATGTCGTTGGCCGACATGGTGTCGCCATAGGCAGGCAGCGCTGCGACCGTCAGCCAACTCGGGGCCGGGGTTGCAAAGCCCTGGTCGAGCAGTTTTGCCGCCGCCTCGGCGCGGGTGACGGCCGATTGCTCGCCGAGCACCACGGCGACCAGGGTGCGGCCGTTGCGGGTAGCCGAGCCGATCATGTTGAAACCGGACGAGCAGACGAAACCGGTCTTCATGCCGTCGGCACCCGGATAGCGGCCGATCAGGAGGTTGTAGTTGGAGATCGCCTTCTTGCCGACGGCAAGGCCTTCGATCGAGAACCAGGGGGCATATTGCGGAAATTCCTTGCGGATCGCCATCACCAGCAAAGCGAGATCGCGCGCTGTCGTATACTGGTCCGGCGAATAGAGCCCGTTCGGATTGACGAAATGGGACCCGCTCATGCCGAGCCTCCGCGCCTCCGCATTCATGCGTTCGGCAAAGGCCGCTTGCGAACCGCCGATATTCTCGCCGACCGCCATGGCGATATCGTTGGCCGATTTGACCAGCATCATCTTCAGCGCATTGTCCAGCCGCATCACCGAACCCGGCTTGAAGCCCATCTTGCTCGGCGGCTCGCCGGCGGAATGTTTCGTCACCTTGATCGGCGAATCGAGCTGGACCTCGCCCGCGGCAATCGCACGAAACGCCACATAGGCGGTCATCAGCTTGGTCAGCGATGCCGGGTACCAGCGCCTGAACGCCTCCTGATGCTGCAGGATCTTGCCGCTGTTCAGGTCGAACAGGATGGTCGGATTGGCCAAGGCAGGCCCGGCCAGCGCCGCAAGCACCACCGCGCCCGCCACCAACAGTTTGAGGAAATGCCTATAGCGCATCATGAAAACCGAAATAGCCTCTTGCCGCAGTCGCCCCTGGCTCCGTAAGATTTCGTTACACGATCGCCAGGATAATGGTCCGGCTCTCTGTTCCCGGACCACAGTCGCGGTGCTATTTACTCTATGTGACGTCAACATGGCAAAGTGCTGCCGATCACAATGTGGAAGCAGCAGCACAATGCAAAGCAGCGTGCATGGTTGCAGGGCAGCAGGCACAATTGCACAGCAGCAGGTCAAGACCGCCTGCTCCAACAGCGAAATGGAACCATCATGCCGATCCTGAACCGAGCCGCCGAAATGCAGGACGAGGTGGCCGGCTGGCGCCGCCATTTGCATCAGACGCCGGAGCTGAATTTCGACGTCTTCAAGACCGCCGCCTTCGTCACCGAGAAGCTGAAGGCTTTCGGCTGCGACGACATCGTGACGGGTTTGGGCAAGACCGGCGTCGTCGGCATCATCCGCGGCCGCCACGGCGAAGGCTCGACGATCGGCCTGCGCGCCGACATGGACGCCCTGCCGCTCAACGAGATCAGCGGCAAATTCTATGCCTCGACCGTCCCGGGCAAGATGCACGCTTGCGGTCATGACGGCCACACCGCGATGCTTTTGGGTGCCGCCAAATACCTCGCCGAAACACGCAATTTCGCCGGCTCCGTCGCGGTTATCTTCCAGCCGGCCGAAGAGGGCGGCGGCGGCGGCAACGAGATGGTCAAGGACGGCATGATGGAGCGCTTCGGCATCTCCAAGGTGTTCGGCATGCACAACATGCCGGGCCTGCCGGTCGGCCAGTTCGCCATCAGGCCGGGTCCGATCATGGCGGCGACCGCCGAATTCACCATCACCGTCAAGGGCCGGGGCGGCCACGCGGCGATGCCGCACGGCACCATCGATCCGATCGTCATCACCAGCCAGCTTGTCGGCGCATTGCAGACGATCGCCTCGCGCAGCACCGATCCGGTCGAGGCGGTGGTCGTTTCGGTGACGAAATTCCATGCCGGCGACGCCTATAACATCATTCCCGAGAGCGCCGAGATCGCCGGCACCGTACGCACGCTGAAGAAGGAGGTCGCCAAGAAGGCTGAAGAGCGCATCCGCGCGCTTTGCCAAGGCGTGGGCGCTGCCTTCGGCGCGACAATCGAGGTTGATTACAATGCCAACTACCCCGTCACCTTCAACCATCCGGAAGAGACGGTCTTTGCCAGCGACATCGCGGCCGACGTCGCCGGCGACAGCCATGTGCACCGCGCCATCCAGCCGGTGATGGGCGGCGAGGATTTCTCCTACATGCTGGAAGCGCGGCCGGGCGCCTTCATCTTCATCGGCAATGGCGATACCGCCGGCCTGCACAACCCAGCCTACGACTTCAACGACGAGGTCATCCCGCACGGCATGAGCTATTGGGTGAAGCTGGCGGAGACGGCGCTGGCGGCGTAGCCGTTCGGCATCGGCGGTGCGGCGACCGCCGCACCTCTGGGCGGCAAAATCGGGCAGGACATGTTCTGCTGGTCACTTCCGGCCGGACGACTTCCGGGCAAGGCCGAAGGCAATGCCCAGAGCAATACCTATACCAATGCCCGCAACAATGTTGTCCAACACGACGCCGATGGCCACGCCGATCACGACGCCGAGTGTGAGGTGTTTGGCATCCATTATGCCCGGTCATGTAGCGTGGAAGGGAAGAGCCGCAACCGCTACGGTCCGCTCTTCGGATCCTCGACCTCCAGCGCCTCCATAACCGGCGCCAGCTCATTGTCGTCGGCAGCCTGCGGCTCTTCGCCTGTCCTTGCCTTCTTCAGGGCTGCCTCGATCGCCTCCTGGATGTTGCCGAGCTCGTCTTCGCGAACCTCGTGGCCGTAGCCGGCAGCATCGGCATCCTGCTCGAATTGCTGCGCCAGGACGGCGACGCTCACCTCGCTCTCGGCCGGCAGATTGCCCACATTCTCCTGCAGCCAGGTTTCAAAGAACTCTTTTGTGGCGCTCATGCGGTGTCTCCTTCGGGACACTAAAGCGCGCCGGCATCCCGAAAGTTCCGCTATCTTAACCGTCTTTGCACCGCTCGCCATGTCGGCTACGCAGGAACCCGCCGCTTCAACCAATCGACCATTAGCGTGGTGACTTCGCCCGGCTTCTCCTGCTGTGACCAATGTCCACAGCCGGCGACCACATGTTTTTCGAGATCGGCGATGTGGGCGTCCATTCCATCCATCATCGCTGGAGATAACACGACGTCGTCCTCAGCGCCGATCATGAGCGAAGGCACTTTTATCGTCTGGTCGACATTCAAGCCGGCTCTCCAATTGCGGGACAAGTTGCGGTACCAGTTGATGCCCGGCGTGAAACCGGTGCGCCCGAAGCTCTCGGCATAGAAAGCAAGCTCGTCTGGCGTCAGGATCAGCTCGCCGGGCAGCGTCTTCGGCTCCGGCTGCGAGAGCGCCTGTAGGAATGTCATGTGTCGGGCCTGCGGCGGCAGCTTGGCGTATTGCGCGGCGGTGATAACACCCTTGCGCATATTGCTCCTGAACACCCGCGCCACGTCGTGCGCCATCAAACGGTCCGCGAGATCACCATCTTCGAACATCAGCACATACATGTCGGGATTGTAGACTTCGCGCATCTGCGCGATCGGGTCTTTTGCCGGGTTGGCCACGAACGGCTTGTCCGGGGCGGTCAGCCCCTTGGTGAGGCTCGGATGCAGCCACAGCATTTCATGGGGAATGAATGGCGTGTTGACACCGATGACGCCAGTGACCCGGCTCTGATGCAAAAGCGGCATCTGCCATGCGACCAGGCCGCCCCAGTCATGGCCCGCGAACACGGCCTTTTCGACGCCGAGAGCATCGAGGAGACCGACGAGATCGCCGGTCAGGTGGACCATGTCATAATCCTCGACCTTGGACGGCCGGTCGGTCAGACCATATCCGCGCTGGTCGGGAACAATGACGTGGTAGCCGGCGGCCGCGAGCGGCGCGATCTGGTGACGCCAGGAAAAGGCGAGTTCGGGAAAGCCGTGCAGCAAAACAACCGCCGGTCCCTTGCCGGCTTCATAAACAGCCATATCGATGCCGTTGGAGCGAACGTATCGGACCGGCGGCATGGCCGGCGACGCGCCAAAGACCGGCAGGCAAGGCGCAAGAAGACTGCCGGCGGTGCCGAGAAGCACCGCCCTGCGGGAAAGGGTGATCATGGCAGAAGTTTCCTTAGCTGCTCGAATTCTGATCGAATGACGGCCGGGCAGGCCGAGACGTCTCGGCCGGCGCGGATCAGCACGAGAATGCCTTGGTAGAGAAGCAGAAGCCTGACGACGTGGAGATCGACCTGCCCTCCACCGATCTGGCGCTCCACGACCTGCCGGATGGCGGCTTCCAGCACGGCGAAGCCTTCCGCGAGACCTTCCGAGGCGACCGACGGTTGCGCACCGAACTCGACAGCAGCGTTCGTTAACAAACAGCCGAGGTCGCCGGATTCCGGGGCGGGCAGCAACAACGACAGGAACAACTGTTCCAAACCATCCAGATCGCTTGCTTCGCCGATGTAGGTCTCGATACGGTGTCGGATGACGGCATCGATATAGTGGCCGAAGGCCGCCCGATAGAGACCTTCCTTGTCGCCAAAGGCATTGTAGATCGAGCCAGACGTCAGGCCGGTGGCATCGCTCAGATCCTTGATCGAAATTCCCGCGAAACCGGCCCGTCGAAACGCGTTCATCGCGTCACCCAGCACAGTGGCTTCGTCAAATAGTCGCGGTCTGGTCATGGAGCAACCCAATGTAAAATGATCATTCTAGAATGAGCATTTTACATCGCCAGTCAAGCGACTCTTTTTGCAAAGACAGCTCGATGGGCACACAGGCACGCCAGCGATGCCAGGTTGCATCGCGATCTCCCGGAGCTTGGCCCCTCTGTGAGATTAAAAACCAGGCGGCGTTGGCGCCGCCTGGCCCGGCTGCTTACTGGCTGGCAGCAGTCGTCGGTTCGCACGACACGTTCGGGTTCATGTCGGCGAACGCGCCGGTCGGGTTGCCCTTCCAGGCCCAGACATGCAGCTCGTAAAACGGGCCGAGGCCATAGCGGTTGGGCGCGCTGTTGAAGTTGAACAGATGCCCATCGAGCGAGGCCGGGCCTTTCGAGGTGATGTATTCGACCGCGATCAGTTTTAGCGTGCCGTCGGCCATCGGCTCGTACATCACCGCTTCGGGCTTGGCGACATCGACCGCGTCGTCCTTGAGGTAGCCGGGATTGACGTAGTGGATGCCCATGGCGCCGCCGGTGATGCCGCTGGCGCAGGGGATCGGCGCATAGCCCTCGGCGGTCGCCGCCGCCACATTCTCGAAGCGGCTGTTGGCGGCGCGTACCTTGTCGGCCAGCGGATTGGGACCGGACGCGGGCGCTGCCTGATGCGCCTGCGCCAATGCAGTGCAGGCCGACAGCAGCGCCGCGGCAGCGAGGAATTTGTTGCGAAAGTTGATTGTCATAGTCATTCCATTCTTCTTGAAAAGCACAGCCCGGCCGGCCGCCGGAAGTAAGGAGGTCCGGCAGGTGGGCGCTGTGGCTGTTGTTGCTGGGAGATCCCTGTCCCGATGCGACGAATGCAGGGGAAGATCATCCCTTCGGCAGATACGGGATGGTTCCGGCCAGATCGGAGTTGTCGATCAGCTGGAAACGGCTGTCGCTGCCGCCCTGACGGGCCGAAACGAAGGGTGCGTAGGCGGGATCGTCGGTGAAGGCGCGCGCCGCGGCCTCGGTCGGGAACGCCATCAAGGCAATCAGCGTCGTGTCGAGCGGCTTGCCTTCGAGCGTCTTCACATTGCCGCTGCGCGACAGATATCTGCCGCCGTGCT
The DNA here is from genome assembly GCF_040317695.1 of Mesorhizobium sp. M1403. Taxonomy (NCBI): domain Bacteria; kingdom Pseudomonadati; phylum Pseudomonadota; class Alphaproteobacteria; order Hyphomicrobiales; family Phyllobacteriaceae; genus Mesorhizobium; species Mesorhizobium sp. M1403. The sequence continues at coordinate 114,427 of NZ_JAMYKY010000018.1, forward strand.
TGTGAACGAGGTCGTGGACCGACGCGGCATAGGCCGGCATCCACTTCGGGTCCCTCACCTTGATGTCTGCGATAACGTAAGCGGTCATGGGTCATGTCTCCTGGTCGTGCACAGGGGTATCCCGTGCAGCGGCAGAGGGGTCGCATGGCAAGGCCGGCGCCAGCCAGTCCGCGATCTGTACTGGTGCGGCGAATTCGAAATTCGCATTCACTTTGGAGCAACGCAGCGAGCGAATTTCGGATTCAAAAGCCACACCAGCAAGTGCTTGGATTTCCAGTGTGGTTTTGGATTTGAAGTTCCTAACGCTGATGCCACCCAGAAAGCAGGAACTTCAAATCCACCACACTTGGGCCGGTACAGTTTCTGTACTCGCCGCACCGCTGGGAAAGGCCTATGCTCCCGGCTGAGTTTGAGGGGAAGGCAACATCATGACCCAGGCCGGATACAAGCAGTTCTGCCCGTTATCGATGGCCGCGGAGGTGCTGTGCACCCGCTGGACCATGGTTCTGCTTCGCGAATTGGTGGCGGGCTCGACCCGTTTCAACGATCTGCGCCGCGGCGTCCCCAAAATGTCGCCGACCCTTCTGTCGCAACGGCTCAAGGAGCTCGAGCTGGCCGGGATCGTCGAGCGCAAGGAGGTGCGCGGCGAGAAAGGCATCTTCGAATACCGGATGACCGAGGCAGGCAGGGATCTGCGGTCCGTCGTCGAGGCGATGGGCTTTTGGGGGCAGAAATGGGTCGAGTCGCGGCTGTCGCTGAAGAACCTCGATCCGTCGCTGCTGATGTGGGACATGCGGCGCAATCTAAACGCGTCGCCGCTGCCCGACGGGCGCACGGTGATACAATTTCTGTACCAGGAGCTCCCCGCCTCCAAACGGTCGTGGTGGCTGATCGTCGAGAAGCACGGCGAGGTCGACCTCTGCTGGTACGATCCGGGGTTCGATGTCGATCTCTACGTCTCGACCGACCTGCACACCATGACCGAAATCTGGATGGGGCTGATCACCGTCGAGAAGGCCGGGCCGAAAGTCATTCTGACGGGCGATCAGGATATCGCCCGCAAAATGCAGACTTGGCTGGGCCTGAGCCCGTTCGCTGTCGAACCCAAGCGAGCAGCCTAGCTGCCTCTTGGCGAAACGATCCGAAGCGGTTATGTGTCGGGCGCGATGGTCCCGTAGCTCAGTAGGATAGAGCGGCAGATTCCTAATCTGTAGGTCACAGGTTCGATTCCTGTCGGGATCACCAAGTTTTTCAAGCACTTAGCCAACAAGCCGCCGTACTTTTTGGTAAATTAGTACGGCAATTAGTACGGCGAATTTCGCATGAACTTCGGCTTCAGCTGCTCAATCCAACCGAGTTGTGGATTTCCATGATTCTGGAATTGAGTAGATTGTTGGGACGGGCGGCCACCGATGTCGCTTCAGGTGGCGATTTGAGGTGGGGTCTGTCGAGACGCAATGCCGCGCCTCGGCAGGCATTGATTTTACGATGTTTTTTCTAGTCCAGGAGCCCACAGCGATTTGTATCACAGTTTGTATCTCAGTCCGTATCGCACGAGGCTGACCTAGCCACCTGGTAAAATGGCACGTCTTACGAGGCCTGAGCCGTAATCAATGTTGTCGTGCCAGCGCTACATACGGTCCCTTGCACGTTTGGTCTGGAACGACAGCCATGGAGCCGAGAGCGGACTGGCAGCTCCTAGGTGTGGATCACGGAAAAGTTCGCATTCGACGATTAAGAGCTGGATGACTGCTACCGCCCCCCATTTCCGACATTGATGGATGGGACGCGCGTCCCATAAGCAGCCAACGTCAGTGCCGAGGCTGCAAGGTCAAAGGGTGGCTTTCAGTAGGCCGGCTGTGGCTGCCCTCGAAAAATGCGGTACTGCAAGAACGAAATTTGTTGCCGAGGAACTGATCTGCAGCGCCATACTCTCACAGGGTCCTCAGCTCCTCGTCGGCAATCGCGGCTTGGATCGATCGACAGATCTTTCAGCGAATCTACAAATTTGAAGGGGCGCTTACCGGCGCAACCTGATCGCCACGCTTCAGGAACGCGAGGTTGACCGTGCCGGTGGGGAACTGGCGGCGAAAAAGGCACTGCCGTTCCGAGCTGCCGCCGAGGGCGAAACCGTGACCGGCACCTTCACCGGGGCCGCGCAGCTATCCAGTGGCAAGTTCGCCATCGTCGAGAAGTCCCACGAGTTCACGCTTGTCCCGTGGCGGCCAGTCATCGACCGCCAGCTCGGCCGCGAGGTCAGTGGCATCGTGCAGGGCGGATCGGTGTCCTGGCAGTTGGGGCGGCAGCGGGGATTGGGGCTTTCGCCCTCAAACCCCTTGACCGACTTCACTGAGCACCCGTCGCAGCCATTGATGCCCTGGGTCGGCGTCGTGGCGCGCATGCCAAGTCTGCACCACTCGAAATGAAGGAATATCCAATGGCGGCGGAAAAAGTCGGAGCGGTAGCCGCCCTGCCAACGGTGCGAAGAGACGACGGGGTTCCGTTGCCACGAGCTCGGAGGCATCGACCAGCATCGGTGCCATCAAGAAGTGGCCGACCGTCACGACGACATTCCTCTTCAATCCTTTCTCGGTGAGCACAGCATCGACATAGCCGCTCGGATTGCCCTTCATCGAAACCTGAAGATGGCGCAGCGAGAGATAGCGGTCGAGGTCGAGACTATCGGCCAGATCGGTGTGATCGCCGCGGCCAGCGCAGATGAAGTCCTCTTCGTATAGCAGTTCTTCTCGCATATGGGTCGGCGGCTGGGGGAAGTTGCCGGCGATGAGTTCGACTGCGCCGTCGTCCAGCATCGGCAAACCGACGCTGCGGCTCGTGTTGCGGACCACCAGAGAAACGCCTGGTGCTTCGCGGCCGAGCCGTGCAGTCAGACGCGGTAGCAGCACGAAAGCGGCATAATCGGAGAGACCGACCACGAATTGCCGAGTGCTTTCGGTCGGATCGAACGAGCGCCCGCCGAGCAGGACGCCTTCAACCTGTTCGAGGATCGACCGAACACTCGGCGCAATGTCCTGCGCCAGTGGCGTCGGCGTCATGCCGCGCGGGGATCGGACAAACAGCGGGTCTCCGAACAGAGCCCGAAGGCGATTGAGCGAATGGCTGACCGCCGGCTGGGTCAGCCCAATCCGCTCGGCCGCGCGCGTGGCGTGCCCTTCGGCAACGAGGGCGTCGAAGACGACCAGCAGATTGAGATCGACGTTAGCGATATGAATCTTCTTCATCACGGCGATGCTAATAATGAATTGGATTTATCGCAATCGCCGATGCAAGGTCTGACCTGAAATAAAGCGGGGGCGGGCAGAGTTAGAGAACATGAGTGTCAGGTCCCACCACCGCAGCGACGGGAAGAGTAAGTTCTCGCCGACGCTTTATTGAGGCTGCCTTCATCGCAGCAAGTTCTTTCGCCATCAGTCGGAGCGGGCAAGCCATGGCCTCGGAAACTCATGAGGATCGATTTTCACGCGGCCTCGAGACGCTCCGCCGGATCGGCGGGGAGAATTTCGATGGACCGATCAATGCTCTGGCGGAGACCTCCGCCGATTTGTCGCGCTTCACCGTCGAATATCCCTATGGCGATGTGTTGTCCCGCCCGGGGCTGGATCTCCCGCTAAGGCAGCTCTGCACCGTCTCGATGCTGCTGGCCGACGGAAGCGCCCAGCCGCAATTGAAGTTTCATATCGCCGGCTTTCTCAATGCCGGCGGCACCCCCGAAGCGATCGTCGAACTGCTCTTCGTCTCGGTCGCGGTCCTGGGCTTCCCTGCAACCGTCAATGCCGTCGGCATCGTCCGGTCGGTATTCGCCGAACGCGAGCTGGCATTTCAGCCCATCAAGCCCGCGACGGGTGACGGAGCGGGACGCGGATGGGCCGGACGCGAGATGCTGGAGCGGCTCGTAGCGGGCGACGCCCAGGGCTATTTTGACCGCTTCGCCGGCACCGCGCCCGACCTCGCGCAGCTTTCGATCGATTTCGGGTTCGGGGAGGCGCTGGCTCGGGACGGCCTCGATCACAAGGCCAAGCTGCTCGCGATCACGATTTGGCTTTCCCGGTCCCGATCGACATAGGTCCGCGACCTTCGACCCACCATGAAGCATCGAATTTTCGACAGCGAATGTATAGCGCTTATCCGGCGCGCATGTCGCTCTGTTCGAGCCTTTGAACCCCGGCGCTGACCACGGATGTGCTGGCAGCATTGGGATCTTTCCGGTTCGGATGGAAAAGATGCAGGAGGGGGCGTCGGCGTGCTCCTGCGGAAAGCCGCACCCCCTCATGCAAACGCAGCCTCCCCGCGTGGGGAGCGCTTGCCTGCGCTACGGCGGCGGCTTTCCATGCGAGCCGCTTCAAAAATGATGCTGCGAAACGGCTCCGGCTTTATCCGACGAACGCCTCACGCATCCGAGCGAACATGCCTGGCTGTCTCCCGGCAATCGCCGCACGGATGTGACGGGCGGCCGTTACGGCGCTCACCGTCGCGCCGAAATGACAATAGCAGATGA
>NZ_JAMYKY010000019.1:0-111284 GCF_040317695.1 Mesorhizobium sp. M1403
ACCCCCCCACCCGCTCTTTCTCTTTGTTGTCACCCAATCCCCCCCCAAAACCCGTGACACACTTTGCGTGCAATCCCCCACTTGCTACCCCCCGCGGTGGGGGGCGGCGCCCGGCGGCCCCGACTTGGGCACATCGCCAGACGAATTCAGCAGTTTGTAGATCGGCGAATTGCTGTCACGTACCGAAAACGTCTGCGTCTTGTCGACGTTGACGGTCGACTGCTTGTTGATGTCGGTCCCGCCAACATTGTCGTTGCGGGCATAGGCGCTGCCGGCGGCAATCAAGAGAGCGGCGGCAGTAAGAACAATCTTTTTCATTTGGGTACTCCTGGATTTTCGAATCAAGCGGCGGGCTCACCCGCCGCTTTGATGCTGAGATCGGCTATTAGTTGTTGCCGAAGAGGTTGCGGTCGGCGCCCTGGACGACCGGCTGCTTTTCAGCCTGGTCCGACGTCTTGACGGAAGCCGTGTACGAGCTATCGACGGAAGGCGCAGGCTGGTTGGCACCGTTGGAACCATAATTGTCGCTGGCGGCGAAAGCGCTGCCGGTGATGGCCAGAACGGCGGCGGCAGCAAGAACGATCTTTTTCATTTTAATACTCCTGAATTTCTCGGGTCCCGGGCGGCGGATAATGCCCGCCGCCCTGATGCTGGGATCGGCTGTTAGTTGTTGCCGAAGAGGTTACGGTCGGCGCCCTGGACAGGCTGCTCGTCAGCATGAGCCGGCTTCTGAATGGAAGCCGTGTACGAGCTGTCGACCGAAGCGGCAGGCTGGTTCGCACCCTTGGAACCAAAGTTGTCGCTGCCAGCGAAGGCGCTGCCGGTGATGGCCAAAACGGCGACGGCGGCAAGAGCGATCTTTTTCATTTTAGTACTCCAGTATCTCAGTTTTTCCGTCCGGCGAGCGGCGTGTCTTGGGAGGAATTCGCGTCGTTCGGACAGCCCCGATGTGGGAAAGGCAATGGCCAGTTTCCAATCACGAAGTTGTTTGGTGTGGACCAAGAATCTACACCTTGAAATTGTGCCAGAGATTCCCTCCGCCACAATTTTATTGCTAAATATCAAGTAGATAGCCCATAGCATCGGTCTGGCTGCAAGGTGGCTTGGAGAGGCAGCGTTCACAGCGTCCTGCACGCATTGTCAACAGAAACGAACCGTTCGGTTCGATTTTTTAAACCGATAAAAGTAGCAGCAGCGGTTGTTTGTCGAATCGTTAACCATTTCAGCCAAACGCGACCTTGCCGTTCTACCTGTTTTCGGCCCGTTTATGCCGGGCAGCGAAGACTGCAACGGAGCAAGCAGAACCGGATCAGACCCCGTAGCGTTCGGTGCGGATGAGTGCCGCCGGGACGCCGGCATCGATCAGTGCCTCGGCGGCGGCCGTCACGAATGCGTTCGAGCCGCAGACGAAGGCCAGCTTCGGCGGCGCGGGCAGCCTCGTCATGGCTTGCACCATCATCGCGGCGTCGATCCGCCGCGCATAATCCGCCGGACGGCGGGCCGGCTCGCGCGTCAGCGTCAGCACCAGGTCGAAGCCATCCCGGCGCTCGGCGAGGTCGATCAACTCGTCGCGAAAGATCACCTCGTCCCAGACCCGCGCGGAAAATACCAAGGCGGCGGCGACCAGCGACCCCCGCATCGCCCGGTGACGGACCATCGACATCAGCGGCACTACGCCCGACCCGCCGCCGACGAGCAGGAGCGGTCCGCCATCGCTGTCGGACCAGACGAAATGGCCGCCGAGCGGCCCGCGCAATTCGACGTCGTCGCCCACCGCCGCAATCTCGTGAAAGAACGGCGAGACCTCGCCGTCCTCGAGTTTTTCAATCGCCAGTTCGATGGTCTCGCCGGTCTCCGGCGCCGAGGCGATGGAATAGGAGCGGCGCGCCTGATAACCGTCAGGCGCCGTCAGCCTGACGTCGACATGCTGTCCGGCACGGTAAGCGAAGGGCCGCGATGGCTGCAGGAAAAAGCTGGTGACGCGCGGCGTGCGCTTTTGGATGCGGGTGATGGTGACTGTCTGCCAGGGCGACTGCGCCGCCGGTGCGTCGCTCATGGATCGTTCGTGTAGCGCTGCTCGCGCCACGGGTCGCCATAGATATGATAGCCTCGCAACTCCCAGAAACCCGGCTCGTCACGCTCGGTGAACTGCAGCCCGTTCAGCCATTTGGCCGATTTCCAGAAATAGAGATGTGGAACGAGCAGCCGCGCCGGCCCGCCATGATCGGGGGTGATCGGCTTGCCCTCGTAAAGCAGTGCCACCATCGCCTTGCCGCCGGTGAGATCCTTCGTCGGCACGTTGGTGGAATAGCCGTCGAAACCCAGCGCCAGCGTGAAGGCGGTGGGCGGCTCGATGCCGGCGTCGGCAAGGATGTCGTCGACCAGCACGCCCTGCCACGCCGTGTCGAACTTGGTCCATGCGGTCACGCAATGGATGTCGCGCGTCATCTTGGTCAAGGACAGCGCATTGAACTCGGCCCAGTTCCACTTCTTGATCGGCCGCGGCCCGTGCTTAAGCGTGAACGACCAATCCTCGGTGCGCACATGCGGCGTCGGGCCGGCCGACAGGACCGGGAAATCTTGCTCGAGATACTGCCCCGGCGGGATACGTGCATTCGTATCCGTCGGGGGCTTTCGTCCGGAAGAGAAGCCTCGGGTAACCATCGAGAATATCCGTTTGCGCAAGGTCCAATCGACCCTTGTCAGTTTTCTCGAAGACGCGCCCGCGGGCAACCGAAATCTTGGCTCGGCCTGGCGGCAGTGCTCTACGTCGATCTTGGCAGCGCGGCGCGTGCCTCAGCCACTGGCAAAGGGCACGGCGACAAACATCTGGGCGTCGCCGCGCTCGACAAGCAGCAGCACCGATTTCTTGCCGGATTTGGCAGCCTGAGAAATCGCCTGGTTAGCCTGCCTGGCGCTCCTCACCGGATGCTGGTCGACGGCGACGATGATGTCGCCGGGCTGAATGCCGGAAGCCGATGCCGCCTTGTTCGGGTCGACGCGCTCGACCAGTGCGCCGTGCTGGTTGCCTGCCAGGTTCATTGCCTGGCGCACATCCGGGGTGACGTCCATCAGGCCGAGACCGAGCGTCGGTGCGCGAAGGCCCTGCCCCGTCGACGGCTGACCCTGATCGCCGGCCACCGATCCCGTCGCCATATCGTCTTCGTTGCGCCCGATCTCGACGGAGATCTGCAGGCCCTTCCCCTTGCGCCAGACATTGAGCGCTTCCCTCGTGCCGGGCGCAATGTCGGCGACGGCGCGTGACAGGTCCCTTGGATCCTTTATGTCCTGGCCGGCGAAGCTGGTAATGACATCGCCGGTCTCGATGCCGGCCTTGGCGGCCGGCGATCCGTCGCTGACCTGCGCGACCAGCACGCCGGCGGGGTGATCGAGGCCGATGGCGCTCGCCATATCAGGCGTCACCGGCTGGATCTGGACGCCGAGATAGCCGTACTGGATGGAGCCGCCCTTCATCAGCTTGGCGACGACCTTTTGCGCCTGGTCCGAGGGGATGGCGAAGCCGACGCCGACGCTGCCGCCATTCGGCGAAAAGATCGCCGTGTTGATGCCGACGACATTGCCGTTCACATCCGTCAGCGGGCCGCCGGAATTGCCCCGGTTGATCGGTGCGTCGATCTGGATGAAATCGTCAAACGGCCCGCTGTGCAGGTCGCGGCCGCGCGCCGAGACGATGCCGGCCGTGACGGTGGTGCCAAGGCCGAAAGGATTGCCGAAGGCGAGCACCTGATCGCCCGGCATGAGCTTGTCGGAATCGCCCCATTTGACGGTCGGCAAGGGCTTGCCGGCTTTGACCTCGAGCACGGCAAGATCGTTCTTGGCGTCATGGCCGATCAATTTGGCGGGAAGCTCGGTGCCGTCGTCGAGCGTCACCTTGATCGACTGGGCGCCGTCGACGACGTGATTGTTGGTGACGATGGTGCCGTCGGCGCCGACGATGAAGCCTGAACCGAGGGCCTCGGTGCGCGGCGCCTGCTCCGGCGGTGTTTTGGGGGCGGGCTGTCCCTGGTCATCGAAGAAATGGCGGAAATAATCGTCGAAAGGCGAGTTTCCGCCGAAGGGAGAGGCGTCGCTCATGGTGTCCGGCTGTTGGGCTTTCATGACCGTCGTGATGGTCACCACTGCCGGTTTGTCGGCCGCCACGACCGGAGCGAACGAACCGCTGGGAGCGGTCATGCCGGTGACAGGTGGCGTCACTGTTGCCGCCAGGACATCATTCAGCCTGGGAGCGAGAGGCAGGGCGAAGGGGCTGACGATCAGCGCGGCGCCCAGCAAAGCGGCGACGCGATGTCTGCGAAGGGTCTGGATTGGTGACATGGCCGTTGTCCGGGCGAGAGATTGATCGGGCGCCGCAGCGTTCCGTCACCGGAACGCTCCATCGGCGTGTCGGCCTTGCCTGTCTCGCCTGGCACGGCGGCCGACCGAATCGACAGCCCCGCATCTAGGGCGCCGATCGTGGTTTCCAGATAATATTACGAAGATTTAATTTCCGGCTGGCAGCCGCCTTGCCGGGCTGGCGCCGAAAGCCGAAAACAAAAACCCGCCTTGCGGCGGGTCGTTGGGGCAAATCAGCACCATACCCAAGTTACTAGCATAGCTGCCGGCACAAAGCAAGAACAAAATAGCTACCCAAGAAAAATCGCCTCAGGTTTGTGCCGCCCCTCACCGCCCCTGCCGAGGCTTCCTATGCCGCTGTCCCGTCCGTTCGCCTGAGATACGCCGAGGCGATCTCGCGCATCCGCCTGCCGTCGAAGCTCGGTCCATGACCGCCATGGCCGATGCGGATCGGCAGCTCGAGCAGCCGCTGCATCGTGTGGCGGTAGGCGGCACGATCCGAATCCGGCAGGTCGTCGATCAGCGTGGCGTCGTAGATGGCGTCGCCGGCGAAGAACAGGCCGTCGGCCTCGTCGAACAGCGCGATCGAATCAGGAGAGTGGCCGGGCAGATGCAGGACGCGGAATTGGCGGTCGCCGAGGTCGACCCTATCGCCCTCGTCCAGGGTCCTAGTCAGCGGCGCCGGCGGAATCCTGTAATCGGCGGCTTTCCAGCCCTCCGCCGGCAGCCTGGAGACAGCCCCTTCCAGATCATGGAACATGTAGGCGTAGGTAATCGCTTCATCCATGCTGCCGAACTGCGCGGCGCTGTGGCGCGGCCCTGCCCGCAACGGAAACTCGTGCAGCGAGCCGACATGATCGAGATGGATATGCGTGGCGACGACGAGCAGCGGCTTGCCGGCCGGCGTGTCGATCTGCGGCGCCAGGGGGCAGATCCCCATGCCGGTGTCGACCAGCAGGTCGACGTCGCGGCCGCGCAAATGCCAGATGTTGGCGCGCACGAATTCATGCACGAAGGGCTCGGTCAGCATGGTCGTCTCTGCGTCGACGATGGTTTTGCTGAACCAGTTGTCCATCAGATCAAGGCCGGCATCAGACGAACGGCTTGCCGACCTTGTATTTTTGCGGGACCAGCCGCTTCAGATAGGCCATCCCCGCATCGGACAGCCGGTTGACATCGGGCAGCATGAAATCATCCGGCATATGGCGCGTCTTGCCGGCGACGTTCTTCAGCGGCACCTTCTTCAGCACGGTTTTCTTGCCGTCATATTGCAGCGCCACCGAACCGCCGCCCTCATCGGCGACCGTGACCGCGAAGGCGCCGGCGTCGAAGGCCTCCTGCGCGTCCACCGCGCTGATGGCGCCGACATAGCCGCGCGGCATGTAGCCGAGCGCATCGACGCGCGCCCGCTTGCCCGGCAATCCCTCGGCCAGCGCGCGCTCCAAGGCTGCCGGCAGGTCGCTGCCCGACAGCTTGACGTTGCCGTGCTGGTCGCGCTCCAGCCTTTCCGGCGGCACCAGGCTTTCGACCAGCGCCTTGCCGTCGGCGGTGCTGACGCCTTCGGAGACGGCAACGATGCAGCGCTTGTGGCGGTCGAGCGTGGCGCGCACGTCGTCGATGAAGCCGGCCGCCGAGAACGGCCGCTCCGGCACGTAGACGAGATGCGGGCCGCTGTCCTGATCGAGCTGCCATGCCGCGGACGCGGCCGTCAGGAAACCGGCGTGCCGCCCCATGACGATGCCGACATAGATGCCCGGCAAAGCACGGAAATCGAGATCGACCGAAAGAAACGCCCCGGCGACGAACTCGGCCGCCGACATGAAGCCGGGCGTGTGGTCGTTCTCCTCGAGATCGTTGTCGATGGTTTTCGGCGCATGCACGAAGGCGATCTTGCCGCCGGCGGCGTCGGTCAGGATCTGCTGCGTGCCCGACGTGTCGTTGCCGCCGATGTAGATGAAGGCGTCGGCGCCGGCTTTCTTCAAGCCGTTGAGGATGAGGTCGCAATAGGCGGCATCCGGCTTGTCGCGCGTCGAACCAAGCGCGGCGCTCGGCGTCGCCGCGATCAGCCGCAAACGGTCCTCGGGGATGGCGGAAAGATCGACGTAATTGCCGTCACGAATGCCACGCACGCCGTGGATGGATCCCAGCACCTTGGCGCCGGGATGCCGCTTGCGGATTTCGAGCGCGGCGCCGACCACCGTCTGGTTGATGACGGCGGTTGGGCCGCCGCCTTGCGCGATGACAAAAGTTCCGGCCATTGTTCACGTCTCCCGGGCGATGAAAATCGCAGGCACATTCGCCTGTCTTGCGGCATCGCGCAACGGCAGAGTGATCGCTGAAAGCGAAGCCGCCGGTCAGACGACGACGACCGGATTCTTCCTGGAGATGCGGCTGTAGAGATCGATGATGTCCTGGTTGATCAGGCGTACGCAGCCCGACGACATCGCCTGGCCGATGCTACGCCATTCGGGCGAGCCGTGGATGCGATAGCCGGTGTCGCTGCCGTTCTGATAGATGTAGAGGGCACGCGCGCCGAGCGGATTGTCGAGGCCGCCCGGCTGTCCGCTTTGCCATTTCACCAGTTCCGGCTTGCGGGCGATCATCTCGGGCGGTGGGGTCCAGACCGGCCATTCCTTGCCGTACTGGATGTTGGCGCGGCCCGACCAGCGGAATCCGTCCTTGCCGATGCCGACGCCGTAACGGATCGCTTCGCCGCCGGGCTGCACCAGATAGAGCAGCCGCTCTTGCGAATGCACGACGATCGTGCCGGGTTGCTCGCCGGTCGGATCGACGACAATCTGGCGGCGGAACTCCGGCTTGACCTTGAGGTAGGGCACCTCCGGCACATTGAAGCCACCGTCGGTGAGCGAAGCGTACATCACGTCGGGGCTGGTGATGTTCTTGTCGACGCTGATGCTCGGACGCACGGGCCGGATCGAGCCGGTTGTGACGTCGTCGAGCTGGAGCGACGGCAGATCCAGCGTCTGGCTGCAGCCGGCGACGCCGAGCAGCGCCAGCGCACCGGCGCCGGACAGCACCGTGCGGCGGGAAAGCTGTATCTCGGTTTCGATTGCGTCGCCATTATGCGGCAGCGACAGACCGTGCGGCAACTCACGCATTTACCCAAACCCCACGCTATCGGCGGGAAACACGGTCCGGCCGGATAGCAGGCATTTTCACCAATCATGGTTGAAAAAGCGTGAAGGCCGGCCGCCTGGCGTTAACGAGGGGCTTTTTCGGTTTTTGCCTCTTTACATCTTCGCGAGGCCAAGGATTTATCCTCTTCTTTGAGCTCAAGGAGAAGAAAATGTCCTTCGAAAACTGGGCCGCGTTTGCCGCCGCCTCGGCAGTCCTTCTGGTCATTCCGGGCCCGACCATCCTGCTGGTGGTTTCCTATGCGCTCGGCCAGGGTTGGCGCACCGCGCTGCCGATGGCAGTCGGCGTGGCGCTCGGCGACTTCACCGCGATGACACTGTCGATGCTGGGCATCGGCGCGCTGCTGGCGGCGTCGGCCACCGTATTCACCGTGCTGAAGGTGATCGGTGCCGGCTATCTGATCTATCTCGGCATAAAGCTGTTTCGCGCCGGCGGCGCGCTCCAGGCCGAACCGCGCACCGATGCGGTGTCATCGGCCAAGATGACGGCACATGCCTGGCTGGTTACCGCGCTCAATCCGAAAAGCATCACCTTTTTTGTCGCCTTCCTGCCGCAGTTCCTCGACCGGCATGCCGATTTCTGGACACAGATGCTGATTTTCGAGACGACCTTCCTGGCGCTCGCCTTCGCCAATGCCTTCGGTTATGCGCTGATCGCGGCAAGGGCGCGCAACGTCGTGCGCAATCCAAAGGCGATCCGCATCTTCAACCGCACCGGCGGCACGCTGCTGGTCGGCGCCGGCATCGCGACAGTGGCGATGCGCTCGGGCAACTGAGGACAAGCCATGGCGGTCAGCGATGCACTCGGCCTGACACTGTCTGGCGCGACGGAGGCCGGGCTCTCATCCTACAGCCAGGCTGTGCGCGAATTGCAGTGCTTCATCGGCGATCCTGTCGGTTCCGTTGACCGGGCAATCGCCGAAGATCCCGGCTTCGTCATGGCGCATGTGTTCAAGGGTTATCTGTTTGGCCTCGCCACCGAGCGTGAAGCGACGGCGGTGGCCAAGGCGTGTCACCAGGCAGCGCTGCCGCTTGCCGCGACGACGCGCGAGCAGGCGCATGTCGCCGCGCTTGGCCACCTTGCGGAGGGCCGCTGGCACGAGGCCGCCCGCGTGCTGGAGGATATCGCCATCGAGTTCCCGCTCGATGCGCTGGCGCTGCAGACCGGCCACCAGATCGACTTCTTCACCGGCAACGCCCGCATGCTGCGCGACCGCATCGGCCGCGCGCTGCCGTCCTGGCAGAGCGGCATGCCGGGCTACCACGCCATACTCGGCATGCAGGCCTTTGGGCTGGAGGAAATGGGCGACTACGCGCGCGCCGAAAAACTTGGCCGCACGGCGGTCGATATCGAGCCGCGCGACGGCTGGGCCCAGCATGCCGTCGCCCACGTCATGGAGATGCAGAGCCGGCAGAAGGACGGCATTCTGTGGATGCGCGCCAACCCCGAAGCGTGGACGCGGGAAAGCTTTCTGCAGGTGCACAATTGGTGGCATCTGGCGCTGTTCCATTACGACCTCGGCGAGACCGACGACGTGCTGGCGCTCTACGACGGGCCGATCTATGGCGAGCGCTCGACGCTGGCGCTCAACATGGTCGATGCCTCGGCGATCCTGTGGCGCCTGCATCTCGGCGGCGTCGATGTCGGCGACCGCTGGACGGCACTGGCCGCCAACTGGTTGCCCAAGGCCAGCGCCGGCCATTATGCCTTCAACGACGCCCACGCAATGATGGCGTTTGTCGGCGCCGGCCTCGAAGCGCCGGCCCGCGGCTTGCTCGAGGCGCAGCGCGAGGCGATGCAGGGCAAAGACGACAACGCTGGTTTCACCAGGGATGTCGGCCATCCCCTGACGCTCGCCATCAAGGCATTCGGCGACGGTAATTATGCCGGGACGATCCGCCTGATCCGGCCGATCCGGGCGATCGCCCATCGCTTCGGCGGCAGCCACGCCCAACGCGACGTCATCGACCTGACGCTGATCGAAGCGGCATTGCGTTCCGGTGATGGCGCGCTGGCGCGGGCGCTTGCGGCGGAACGCGCGCTGGCACGGCCGGACAGCCCGCGGTCGGCACTGTTTTCACGGCGCGCAACCGCTCTCGCGGCGAATTGACCAAGGCCACATCTTGCCTTAAAAACTGCCCCGGCCAGATTTTTTCGAGCGTCGAAAAAATCTTCACGTGTTGACCGGAGCGCTTGTCCGACGGCACGATTGCCAGGGATATCTTCGCCGCCCGTGTCGCAGGACAGGGCGGGGAAGCAAGGAAGACCGTCGCGCCAGGCATGACGGACATGGGAGGAAACATGTATCTCGGCCTCGATCTCGGCACGTCGGGCGTCAAGGCGCTGCTGATCGATGCAAGGCAGGGCATCGTCGGTTCCGGCCATGCGTCGCTCGACGTGTCGCGCCCGCATCCCGGCTGGTCCGAGCAGAACCCGGCCGAGTGGATCCGCGCCTGCGAAGCGGCGATCGCCGAGCTGCGATCCGCGCATGCGAAGGAGCTCGCGGCGGTCAAAGGCATCGGCCTTTCCGGCCATATGCATGGCGCCACCCTGCTCGACGCCGCCGACCAGGTGCTGCGCCCCTGCATCCTGTGGAACGACACACGCAGCCACGCCGAGGCGGCCGCCCTCGACGCCGACCCGCGCTTTCGCAAGCTGACCGGCAACATCGTCTTTCCCGGCTTCACCGCGCCAAAGCTCGCCTGGGTGAAAAACAACGAACCGGCTGTTTTCGCCAAGGTGGCAAAGGTCCTGCTGCCGAAGGACTTTTTGCGGCTCTGGCTCGCCGGCGAGCATATTTCGGAAATGTCGGATTCGGCTGGCACGTCGTGGCTCGATGTCGGCAAACGAGCCTGGTCCGCCGAACTGCTCGCCGCCACGTCGCTCGACGAAAGGCAGATGCCGTCATTGGTCGAAGGCACGGCAAAGGCCGGTACCTTGCGCAGCGAACTGGCTACGAAATGGGGTATGCAGGCGGGCATCCCGATCGCCGGCGGCGCCGGCGACAACGCAGCCTCGGCCTGCGGCATGGGCACGGTCGGCGCCGGCCAGGCTTTCGTCTCACTCGGCACGTCCGGCGTGCTTTTTGCCGCCAACGCGGCCTATCTGCCCAACCCGGAAAGCGCCGTGCATACATTCTGCCATGCCCTGCCCGGCACCTGGCATCAGATGGGCGTCATCCTGTCGGCAACCGATTCGCTCAACTGGCTATCGGCAATCGCGGGCAAAGGTGCTGGCGAGTTGACCGCCGAACTCGGCGACGCGCTGCAGGCGCCGACCGGTGTCTCCTTCCTGCCCTATCTCTCAGGCGAACGGACGCCGCACAATGATTCCGCCATTCGCGGCGCGTTTACGGGGCTTGCACACGAATCCGGCCGCGCGGCGCTGACCCAGGCCGTGCTCGAAGGCGTCGCTTTCGCTTTCCGCGACAGCCTGGAAGCTCTGGCCAAGGCCGGCACGACGCTGACCCGGGTGACGGCGATCGGCGGCGGCTCGCGTTCGCGCTACTGGTTGAAGGCCATCGCCACCGCGCTTGGCCTGCCCATCGATATTCCCGCCGACGGCGATTTCGGCGCCGCGTTCGGTGCGGCCCGGCTTGGCCTGATCGCGGCGACCGCTGCCGATCCGCGCGCCGTGTGCACGGCGCCGGCGACGGACGCCACGGTCGAGCCGGTCGCCGCCCTCGGCGACGCCTATGCGCAGGCCTATCAGCGCTACCGCCAGCTTTACCCGGCGATCAGGACTGTAACCGCGTGAGCTGGCGCTTACCCCCCTCTGGCCTGCCCTCTTTGCCACCATTTGGCATCTCCCCCTCAAGGGGGGAGATCGGCAGCGTCGACGGCTATGCAAGTCTTGCAAGATCGGTGATTGGCGAAGGCGGAAAGGCCAGCCAATCTCCCCCCTTGAGGGGGAGATGCACGGTAGGGCAGAGGGGGGTGCTTGGCCCCCACTTTGCCGAAATTTCCTCACTGTGCCGGCACCTTGTCGAGAAAGCCGGTGACGCTTTTCAGCCGGCCATTTTCGATGACGCCGATATCGGTGCCTTCGATGACGGGCTCGGTGCCGTCCGGCCCAAGGTTCCACGAAAAGCGGATGGCGTCAGCGAAGCCGTCCGGCTCGCCTTTCAGCGAGAACCTGAAGCCGGTAAAGCGCTGCTGCACGCCTTCGATCAGCGCGGCGATGCCGTCATGGCCGTCGCCCTGCATGATCGGATCGCGGTAGCCGACATCCTCGGTGAAGGTCGTCTTGAGCAAGGCTTTCCTGCGCGCGGCGTCACTCTCGTTCCAGGCGGCGATGTAGTTTTCGGCAATGGTGTTGAGGTCGGTCATGGTCTGTCTCCTTCGTTGGATGCTCTTGACATGAGCCTTTTCGACCAGCGCCAGCGCGAAACCAATTACGCTTGAGGTAATCAGGCCGAACCATGCGAGAGGAAAAGAACATGACCAGCAGTTTTTTCGGCGACATCCAACAGATCAAATATGAGGGACCGGATTCGACCAATCCGCTGGCCTACCGGTTCTACAATCCCGACGAGATCGTCGCCGGCAAGCGGCTGGAAGACCATCTGCGCTTTGCCGTCGCCTACTGGCATTCCTTTGCCTGGCCAGGCGGCGATCCGTTCGGCGGCCAGACGTTTGACCGGCCGTGGTTCCCCAAGGCCGGCGGTACCGACACGATGGAGCTGGCCAAGCTCAAGGCCGACGTCGCCTTCGAGATGTTTTCGCTGCTGGGCGCGCCTTATTTCTGCTTCCACGATGCCGATGTGCGGCCGGAGGGCCGGGACTTTTCCGAAAGTGCGGCGCGGCTCGACGAGATCGCCGATTATTTCTCGGGAAAGATGAAGCAGACTGGCGTCAAGCTGTTGTGGGGCACGGCCAACCTGTTCTCCAACCGCCGCTTCATGTCGGGCGCCGCCACCAATCCCGATCCGGACGTCTTTGCCTATTCGGCCGCGACGGTGAAACACTGCATCGACATCACCAAGCGGCTGAACGGCGAGAACTACGTGCTGTGGGGCGGCCGCGAGGGCTATGAGACGCTGCTCAACACCGACCTTGCCCGCGAGCAGGAACAGGCCGGCCGCTTTCTCAATCTGGTCGTCGACTACAAGCACAGGATCGGCTTCGAAGGCACCATCCTGATCGAGCCGAAGCCTCAGGAACCGACCAAGCACCAGTATGATTACGACGTCGCCACCGTCTATGGCTTCCTCAAGCGTTTCGGACTGGAGAACGAGGTCAAGCTCAACATCGAGCAAGGCCACGCCATCCTGGCCGGCCATTCGTTCGAGCATGAACTGGCGCTGGCCAATGCGCTCGGCATTTTCGGCTCGATCGACATGAACCGCAACGACTACCAATCGGGCTGGGACACCGACCAGTTCCCAAACAATGTACCGGAGATGGCGCTCGCCTATTATCACGTACTGCAGGCGGGCGGCTTCAAGACCGGCGGCACCAATTTCGACGCCAAGCTCAGGCGCCAGTCGCTCGATCCGCAGGATCTGCTGATCGGTCATATCGGCGGCATGGATTGCTGCGCTCGAGGCCTCAAGGCAGCGGCACGCATGGTCGAGGACAAGGCGCTGTCGGCGCCGCTCGCCGAGCGCTATGCCGGCTGGGATTCGGCCGAGGCCAAGGCGATGCTTGCCGGCAAGCGCACGCTGGAGGAAATTGCTGATCGCGTCGTCAAGGAGAAGATCGAGCCGCAGCCCCGATCCGGCCGCCAGGAACTGCTCGAGAACATCGTCAACCGGTACGTCTGAGGCGTGCCGTTTCGCGGCCGCATTTTCAGCGGCCGCGGATAAAGGCGGCTTCCGCGGGGCTGAAACCGACAAGGTTTGCCCCCTGCGAAACTTTCGGTCTGCTTGCTGACCGGGCCTGGCATTTGCCCTAGCCGTGATCGAGGCCTCTCAAATAGGCGCAGAACATGTCGGCCATGGCGTCGGCGTAGGCTTCAATCTCCGTGGCGGTTCGAGGCGCCTCCGAGAACTGCTTCCCCACCGTGCTCAGCGTCGTCATGACGAGGTCGCCGGCCAATTCGCGGGTCACTTGCGCGGCGTTGGGCAACGCCTCCTGCATGAAGAGCTGGATGGTGCGGTCTCCGGACGCCCTTGCCGCCCGCGCCTCAGGCGCGTCGCGGTAAAGCGGTGCGGCGTCGTCGAGCGCCACACGCACCGCGGCCTCGTCACACTCCGAGCGGAGGAAGGCGTGGACCAGGCCGCGCAGCCTTTCAAGCGGCGGTTTCCTGATATCCTCGAGGATGTCGCGCAGCAAATCGGTCGTCTGCCGCCATTCGTCACTCTGGAGCCGGAACAGGATCGCCGCCTTGTTCGGAAAATACTGATACAGCGATCCGACGCTGACACCGGCCTTCTCGGCCACCCGCGCCGTGGTGAAGCGCTGCGCGCCTTCCCTCGCCAAAACCTGAACAGCAGCCTCCAAAATCGCAGCAACGAGCTCCGCCGAGCGGGCCTGCTTGGGCTGTTTTCGCGAGGAAATCCGCGGACTTCGGTGATCGCTCATTGAGAGGCGCGCCAATGCGATTAGTGAATGCGAATGATTAGTCGTATTTTGAATGCCGCACAAGAACGCATTCAATTTTGACTGGAGACCAATATGACCACACTGACGACAACGCCGCTGGCGCCCCTGCTGGACCGCCTGTTCGAGGAAGCCGCTGCGGCAACGAGCCCTGCCGTGGCGGAGCTCTCCGCCGAGGAGCGGAGCCGCTTCATTCGGAGCAAGACCGAATACCTCGATTTCTACGGGCGGCTAAAGGATCTCTGGCTTCCCGTTTCGCGAGAGACCGGCACGCTGCTCTACATGCTGGCACGGAGCAGCGGCGCCCGGACGATCGTCGAATTTGGAACCTCGTTCGGCATCTCGACCCTGCACCTTGCCGCAGCCTTGCGGGACAATGGCGGCGGCCGCCTGATCACCAGCGAGTTCGAGCCATCCAAGGTGGCGCGCGCCAGGAGCAACCTAACAGCAGGCGGTCTCATCGACATGGTGGAAATCCGAGAGGGAGACGCGCTGCAAACATTAAGCGTCGATCTTCCCGAAACGGTCGACCTGCTGCTGCTCGATGGCGCCAAAGCGCTCTATCCCGAGGTCTTGACCCTAGTTGAAAGTCGCCTCAGGCCGGGCGCCTTGGTCGTTGCCGACAATGCCGATCTTTGCCCCGAATACCTCTCGCGGGTGCGCTCGACCGGAAGCGGCTACATGTCCACGCCGTTCGGCGAGGATGTCGAACTGTCCATGCGGCTCGGCTGACGCACCGCCTGATCTGTCGGAAAGATCGTGCCCAAGATGGGCGGCGGTGGACAAAACTTTGCCCGGCATCGCCCATCAATCGCCTCGCTCTTGCCTTCAAACAGCCGTCACGGAGTTCCTATAGTGTGGTTCGTGGCGGGAATCAGAAAGAAGGAGGCGAAACGATATGCAGCACGAACGCGAAATCGACGCCCTGCTCTCATCTGGCGAGGCCGGATCGATCATCGACCGGCTGATGGCGCTGCCGCACCCCAAGCATGGTGCGCTGAGTGCAAACGAATGGGATCGCGCGGTCGCCAGCCGCTTCGAGACCCATCTGGCGAGACAGATGCGCTCGCAGATCGACGGCAACAGCGTCCGCCAAGACGCTGCCTGATCCCCACTATCTCAGGCGCAGCCTGACCGGCGCTTCGCCGAACGCTCTTGAAAACGCTCTGGAAAATGCCGCGGCGGACGAAAACCCCGTTCGCCCGGCAATGTCCGCCATGGCGATGCGCGTATCGACCACCAGCCGGCGCGCGGCGCCGAGGCGCAGCCTGAGATAATAGGCGCCCGGCGTTTCGCCGATCGACTTGCGAAAGATACTTTCCAGCGTCCGCGCCGTCACCCCGGCGCGCTTGGCCACGGCGGCGACAGTCAGGGGCTGGTCGACATGCGCTTCCATCAGCCGGATGGCTTGCGCCAGCCTGGGATCGTAGCCGTCAAGACGGCCGAGCGAGACCAGCGGCTGCGCGTCCGTCGCGGCGCGCGCCTGGTCGTAGATGAAGACGCTCGCGACATCGAGCGCCACGGCCATGCCGAGCCGCGTGCGGATCAGATGCAGCATCAGGTCGAAGGTCGGCGAGGCGCCGCCAGAGGTGAATACGGGACCGTCGATGACGTAGCGGTCGGGGCGCACGTCGACGCCGGGAAAGGCCGAAGAAAAATCCTCCATATCCTCCCAGTGGGTGGTGGCGCTGCGCCCCTCC
This sequence comes from Mesorhizobium sp. M1403, assembly GCF_040317695.1. NCBI lineage: Bacteria > Pseudomonadati > Pseudomonadota > Alphaproteobacteria > Hyphomicrobiales > Phyllobacteriaceae > Mesorhizobium > Mesorhizobium sp. M1403. The sequence continues at coordinate 15,752 of NZ_JAMYKY010000019.1, forward strand.
AGCAAGCCCGCGCGCGCCACCAGCCAGGTGCCGGCCTCGACGCCGCCGCAGGCGCGTGCCGCGCGCGCCGCCCGGCGCAGTCCGGAAAGCAAGGCTGAAGTGGCGTAGTTCTGCGTGCCGAAGCCGGCGACGACGACCAGCATGTCGGTTGTGTCAGCCGCATCGAAGCGGCCGCTGACCGCCACCGGCAGGCCGCATGTGGTGACCGGCGCCTCGCCTGTGACCGAGACCAGCCTGAAATCGAACAGCGTCTCGCCGGCAATACGGTTGGCGGCGCGCAACGGATCGACGGCCGACGCGACGCACATGATCGACGAGCCGGAGAATACCAGCAGCGTCACCTTGAGCGGCAGACGTTCGGCACGAAAGATCGTCGGTTTTTCGGTTTTGGTCACATGATCTTCGTAAAACGCAAAACAGTTCCCGGCAAGTCAGGCATTCTTGCCCTATGTTCTATTGGGAGAGAGTCCGATGCCGTTAGCGATGAACCGTGAGGTCTTCATTACCTGTGCCGTGACCGGGTCCGGCAGTTCGCAGGACCGCAGCCCGCACGTGCCGCGCTCGCCCAAGCAGATCGCCGATTCGGCCATCGAGGCGGCAAAGGCAGGGGCTGCGATCGTGCACTGCCATGTGCGCGATCCCGAGACCGGCAAGCCTAGGCGCGACGTGCATCTCTACCGCGAGGTAACCGAGCGCATCCGCGCGGCAAACGTTGATGTCGTTTTGAACCTGACCGCCGGCATGGGCGGCGACATGGTATTCGGCCCACCGGAAACCCCCCTGCCGCTGAACGAAAAAGGCACGGATATGGGCGGTGCGACCAACCGCGTGGAACATGTTCGCCAGTGCTTGCCGGAGATCTGCACGCTCGACTGCGGCACCATGAATTTCGCCGAAGCCGACTATGTCATGACCAACACGCCCGGCATGCTGCGCGCCATGGGCGGCATGATGACGGCGCTCGGCGTCAAGCCGGAGATCGAGGCCTTCGACACCGGGCATCTATGGTTTGCCAAGCAGCTGGTCGAGGAAAAGGTGCTGGATCCGGATGCTCTCGTGCAATTGTGCATGGGCGTGCCGTGGGGGGCGCCAGATGATCTCAACACCTTCATGGCGATGGTCAACAACGTGCCGTCGAGCTGGACCTGGTCGGCCTTTTCCATCGGCCGCAACCAGATGGCCTATGCCGCTGCCGCGGTGCTGGCCGGCGGCAATGTCCGTGTCGGGCTCGAGGATAATCTCTGGCTCGACAAGGGTGTGCTGGCGACCAATGCGCAGTTGGTCGAGCGGGCGGTCAGCATCGTGTCGAACATGGGCGCAAGGGTCATCGGCCCGGACGAAGTCCGCAAAAAGCTGAACCTGACGAAGCGCGCACCGCTTTGAGCAAGGGCGGGAAGAACCCGGTTGGGAGGAGCCGCCGATGAAGACCGTGAAGTTCACCGCCATGAAGGACGGCGACCGCGAGGACTATGCCTTCCTCACCGAGCACGAGATCGACTATGCGGCAAAGACCGGTGAGCGTCTGCTCGACGCGCTTGTCCAGCTCGACGAAGGGCTGTCGGGCTACAAGATCACCCGGCTCGGCCATTCGGTGCAGGCGGCGACGCGGGCCTGGCGCGACGGCGCCGACACCGACTGGATTGCCTGCGCCTTGCTGCACGATATCGGCGACATCTACGCGCCCTATAATCACGACGAATATGCAGCGTCGATCCTGAAGCCCTTTGTACGCGAGCAATGCACCTGGGTGGTGGAAAAGCACGGCGACTTCCAGCGCCTCTATTACGCACATCACCTCGGCGGCAACCCGCACGCCCGCGACCGTTTCGCCGGGCACATCTACTTCGACGATTGCGATGAGTTTTGCGAGCGCTGGGACCAGTCGAGCTTCGACCCGGATTACGAGACATTGCCGATCGATTTCTTCCGGCCCTTCGTGCTCGAAGTGTTCGCGCGCAAGGCCTATGACGCGTCCGTGATCCGTGCCGGCGAGCGTGTCGCCCTCACCGACCCCGCAACAGCCAGCACAAGAACCGGAGCCTCCGCATGAGCATCATCAACAAGGCGGCAGCCATCGGCGGCGGCGTCATCGGCGCCGGCTGGGTCGCGCGGCTGCTGCTCAACGGCATCGACGTGTCGATCTTCGATCCCGACCCCGAGGCGTCACGCAAGGTCGGCGAGGTGATGAAGGGAGCGCGACGCGCCTACAAGCAGATGCTGCCCGGCGGCCTGCCGAAAGAGGGCAAGCTCACTTTCGCCAAGACGATCGCCGAGGCGGTCGCCGATGCCGACTTCATCCAGGAAAGCGTGCCGGAGCGGCTCGACCTCAAGCACCGCGTGCTGGCCGAGATCGACCTTTATGCGCCGGCCAACGCCATTGTCGGCTCCTCCACCTCCGGCATCAAGCCGACCGACATGCAGGTGGCGATGAAGAAGCATCCGGAGCGGTTGGTGGTCGGCCATCCGTTCAACCCCGTCTATCTCTTGCCACTGGTCGAAATCGTCGGCGGCGAACAGACCTTTCCCGAGGCGATCGAAGTCGCCAAGGAGATGTATGCCTCGATCGGCATGAAGCCGGTGGTGATCCGCAAGGAGATCGAAGCCTTTGTCGGCGACCGCCTGCTCGAAGCGGCCTGGCGCGAGGCGCTGTGGCTGGTCAAGGACGGCATCTGCACGGTCGAGGAGCTTGACGACATCATGCGCTATGGCTTCGGCCTGCGCTGGGCGCAGATGGGCATGTTCCAGGTCTATCGTGTCGCCGGCGGCGAGGCCGGCATGCGCCACTTCATGGCGCAGTTCGGCCCGTGCCTGAAATGGCCATGGACCAAGCTGATGGATGTGCCGGAGTTCAACGACGAATTGGTCGAGCTGATCGCGACCCAGTCGGACGACCAGGCGCACGGTCTGTCGATCCGCGAACTCGAAAAGATCCGCGACGACAATCTGGTCGCGATCATGGAGGCACTGTCGAAGCAGAACAAAGGCAAAGGCTGGGGCGCCGGCGCCCTGCATAAGGACTATACCAGGCAGCTGGCCAAGCTTGCGGCGAAGAAGCCCACCGCCTCCAAGGCTGCCGAGAAGGCCAAGGCTGAAAAGCCGAAGAAAAAGAAGAAAGGCTGAGACCATGGATTTTGGTCTTTCGGAGGAACAGAAGCTCATCGTCGAGACGACGCGGGCCTTCGTCGAGAACGAGCTTTACCCGCATGAGCGCGAAGTGGAGCGCACCGGCGTGCTGCGCCGTGAGCTGATCGAGGAGATCAAGGCCAAGGCGATCGAAGCTGGTCTCTATGCCGCCAACATGCCGGCCGATGTCGGCGGCGCCGGGCTCGATACGGTGACCTGGCTGCTCTATGAAAAGGAGCTCGGCCGCGCCAATTACGCGCTGCACTGGACCTGCGTGGCGCGGCCTTCCAACATCCTCCTTGCCGGCACGCCGGAGCAGCGCGAGAAGTATCTGTTCCCGTGCATTCGCGGCGAAAAATGGGATTGCCTGGCAATGACCGAGCCGGGCGCCGGCTCCGATTTGCGCGGCATGAAGGCAACCGCCGTGCAGGACGGCGACGACTGGGTGCTGAACGGCACCAAGCATTTCATAAGCCACGCCGACCTCGCCGATTTCGCCATCGTCTTCATGGCCTCGGGGGAGGAAGAGTCTTCGCGTGGAAAACGCAAGAAGATCACCGCCTTCTTCGTCGACAAGGGCACCAAGGGCTTTACCGTGCGCGACGGCTACCGCAACGTCTCGCATCGCGGCTACACCAATGCCATCCTCGAATTCGACGATTGCCGTCTGCCGGCCACTCAGGTTCTGGGCGAGGTGCACAAGGGCTTCGACGTCGCCAATTCATGGCTTGGCGCGACGCGCCTGCAGGTCGGCGCCACCTGCCTCGGCCGCGCCGAACGGGCGCTTGGCCACGCCATCGAATACGCCGCGCAGCGCCAGCAATTCGGCCAGCCGATCGGCAAGTTCCAGGGCGTGTCGTTCAAGCTCGCCGACATGGCGACCGAGCTGAAGGCCGCCGACCTGATGGTGTTCGAAGCCGGCTGGAAGTACGATCAGGGCACCGTCACCGATCAGGACATGGCCATGGCCAAGCTGAAGGCCACCGAGATGCTCGCCTTCGTCGCCGACGAGGCGATCCAGATCCATGGCGGCATGGGGCTGATGGACGATCTGCCGCTGGAACGCATCTGGCGCGACGCCCGCGTCGAGCGCATCTGGGAAGGCACCTCGGAAATCCAGCGCCACATCATTTCGCGGGCGCTGCTGCGCCCGTTCGGGGGCTAGAGCATGATCCCAAAAAGTGGAATCCGGTTTTTGGAAAAGATCATGCTCAAACGAAAAGATGACGATGCACAAACTTGAGCGGCTTTTGCGCCCACGAACGATCGCAGTCTTCGGTGGCGTGCAGGCTGCTGCCGTCGTCGCGCAGTCGATCAAGATGGGCTTTGCGGGCGAGATCTGGCCCGTGCATCCGAGCAAGGACGAGGTCGCCGGCCGCAAGGCGTATCGCTCGGTGGCCGAATTGCCCGGTGCGCCGGATGCCGCTTTCATCGGCGTCAACCGGCACTTGACCATCGAAGTGGTCAAGGCGCTGGCCGAGCGCGGCGCCGGCGGTGCGGTCTGCTTCGCCGCCGGCTTCCTCGAAACCGAGGCCTATGACGAGGACGGCGAGCGGCTGCAGGCCGAGCTGGTCGCGGCGGCGGGTCCCATGCCGATCATCGGGCCGAACTGCTATGGGCTGATCAATTACGCCGACGGCGCGCTTTTGTGGCCCGACCAGCATGGCGGCATCAGGCTGCCTGAAGGCGGTCGCGGCGTTGCCATCATCACCCAGTCGTCGAACATCGCCATCAACATGACGATGCAGAAGCGCGGCCTGCCGATCGCCTTTCTGATGACCGCCGGCAACCAGGCGCAGACCGGGCTTTCCGAAATGGCGCTCGGCCTGATCGAGGACGACCGCGTCACCGCGCTCGGCCTGCATATCGAGGCCTTCGACTCGGTAGCCGGCTTCGAAAGGCTGGCGGCACGGGCACGAGAGCTGAAGAAGCCTGTTATCGCCATGAAGGTCGGCCGCTCCGAGCAGGCGCGGCAGGCGACCGTCTCGCATACCGCGTCGCTGGCCGGCTCGGACGCAGCGTCCGGCGCGTTCCTGAAGCGGCTCGGCATCGCCCGCATCGATTCGATCCCGGCCTTCATCGAGGCGCTGAAGCTGCTGCACGTCACCGGTCCCCTGCCCGGCTACCGGCTGTCGTCGATGAGCTGTTCGGGCGGCGAGGCGTCCGTCATGGCCGACAGCGCCGAAGGCCGCTGGGTGACCTTTCCGCCTCTCACCGCCGAGCATCGCATTCAGGTCAAATCGACGCTCGGCCCGCTGGTCGCGGTGGCCAACCCGCTCGACTACCATACCTTCATCTGGAACAACGAGCCGGCGATGACCGCCACCTTCACCGCCATGGTGTCTGGCGGCTTCGACCTCAACATGCTGGTGCTCGACTTTCCGCGCCCCGACCGCTGCTCCGACACCGACTGGTGGGCGACGCTGCGCGCCTTCGAAGCGGCGCTGAAGACCAACAGCGCGCAAGGCGCGATCGTCTCCTCGCTGCCGGAGAACCTGCCCGAGGAATACACTGCAGGGCTGATGGCGCGGGGCATGGTGCCGCTGTTCGGCATTTCCGAGGCCATGGACGCCGCCCAGGCGGCAGCCTTCATCGGCTGGGCGTGGCGCGAGCCGCTGGCGCAGCCGATCGACACCTCGGCGTCCGGCGCGCCGGCCGGCGACCATGTCACCCCGGACGAGGCGGAGGCGAAAGCGCGGCTCATCGAGGCCGGGCTCCCGGTGCCGAAGGGCGAGCGCGCCGGCAACGCGGTCGAGGCTGTGATCTCCTCGATGGCGCTCGGCTTCCCGGTAGCGCTGAAGGCTCTTGGCGTCATCCACAAATCCGAGCTCGACGCGGTCCGGCTCAATTTGAGGGATGCCGAATCCGTCAGCACCGCCGCCCATGATCTCGGCCCGCTCGGCACCGGCCTTTATGTCGAGCGCATGGTGCGCGATGGCGTCGCCGAGCTGCTGGTCGGCTTCACCCGCGACCCGATGTTCGGCGCGGTGATGACGCTCGGCACCGGCGGCGTGCTGGTCGAGCTGTTGCGCGACAGCGTCACGCTGATGCTGCCGGCGACCCGTGACGACATCGAGGCCGCTTTGCGCGGGCTGAAACTGTTCCCGCTGCTCGACGGCTATCGCGGCCGGCCGAAGGCAGATGTCACGGCGGCAATAGAGGCGATATCGGGCATTGCCGGCTTCGTGCAGCAAAATGCCGGCGAGATCGAGGAACTCGACATCAATCCGCTGATCGTCTGCGCCGAGGGCAAGGGCGCCTGGATCGCCGATGCGCTGCTGGTGCTGGGAGGCAAGAAGAATGGCTGAAATCATCACCACCCGCCGCGAGGGCACGATCCTCGAAGTCACGCTCGACCGGCCCAAGGCCAACGCCATCGACCTGAAGACGTCGCGGCTGATGGGCGAGACGTTCAAGGCGTTCCGCGACGATCCCGAGCTGCGCGTCGCCATCGTCAAGACCGCCGGCGACAAGTTCTTCTGCGCCGGCTGGGACCTGAAGGCCGCGGCCGGCGGCGACGCGGTCGACGACGACTATGGCGTCGGCGGCTTCGGCGGGCTGCAGGAACTGCGCGACCTCAACAAGCCGGTGATAGCCTGCGTCAACGGCATGGCGGTCGGCGGCGGCTTCGAGCTGGCGCTGTCCTGCGACCTCATCTATGCGTCGGACCACTCCTCCTTCGCGCTGCCCGAAATCCGCGCCGGCACGCTGGCCGATGCGGCGACGATCAAGCTGCCGAAGCGCATCCCTTATCATGTCGCAATGGACCTTCTGCTCACCGGCCGCTGGATGGATGTCGCCGAGGCGCATCGCTGGGGCCTGGTCAACGAGGTGCTGCCCAAGGAAAGACTGGAGGACCACGTCTGGGAGATCGCGCGGCTGCTCGCCAGCGGCCCGCCGCTGGTCTTCGCCGCGATCAAGGAGACGGCTCGGGTCGCTGAATCGCTGACGTTCCAGGACGCGATGAACCGGGTGACGCGCCGGCAGCTGCCAACGGTTGACGCACTCTACGGCTCGGAGGACAATCTCGAGGGTTTTCGCGCCTTCGCCGAGAAGCGCGACCCGGTGTGGAAGGGGAAGTGACGCTGCGGAGATGATGGCGATCCTTCACCCCCCCCTCTGCCCTGCCGGGCATCTCCCCCGCAAGTGGGGAGATCGGATGTCGCATCGGATTTCGCCAATTTCCAGCGTTGCAGGACAAGCGGCAAGGCCAAAGCTGCCGATCTCCCCCCTTGCGGGGGAGATGGCCGGCAGGCCAGAGGGGGGTGTCCAAGCTCAACCTTGGCGGCCCATTCGGCGCCCATGACCAACTACAAAACCCTCATCGACGCCGAGACCTGGGCCTTCATCGAGCGGACCAATTCCTATTATCCACCCGATACGATCGACTACACCATCGCCGAGCAGCGCGAGATCTATAACCGGATGTGCCGCGAGTTCTTTGCCGGCTATCCCCAAGGCGTCACGGCGGAAACCACCGCCATTGCCACACCCTGGCACATCCCGATCCGCGTCTACCGCCCCCCGGCGCCGGAAACAGCGGCGATGGTGCTTTATTTCCATGGCGGCGGTTTTGTCCTCGGCGGGCTCGACAGCCATGACGACCTCTGCGCCGAGCTTTGCAGCCGCACCGGCTACGAAGTGGTTTCGGTCGACTACCGGCTGGCGCCGGAACACCTTCATCCGGCCGCCTTCGACGATGCCATCAGCGCCTTCGAATGGGCGTCGACCACCTACGAGCGTCCTATCCTGCTGTGCGGCGATAGCGCCGGCGGCAATCTCGCCGCCGCCGTCAGCCACGCGACGCGCGGCCATGCGCGCAAGCCGATCGGCCAGATTCTGGTCTATCCCGGCCTTGGCGGCGACAGCTCCGCCGGCTCCTACGTCACCCACGCGGAAGCGCCGATGCTTAACGTGCGCGACCTCGTTTTCTACAGAGACATCAGGACCGGGGGCGAGGACCGCACCGGCGATCTCACCTTGTCGCCGCTCGCCGACGCCGACTTTGCCAATCTGCCGCCCACCGTCGTGATCACCGCCGAATGCGACCCGCTGTCGTCGGACGGCGAAGCCTATCGCGACCGCATCGTTGCCGCGGGCGGACGTGCCTGGTGGCTCGAGGAGCCGGGGCTGGTGCATGGCTATTTGCGCGCCAGGCACACGGTCGGCCGCGCCCGCTCGAGCTTTACCCGGATTGTCGATGCAGTGACGGTTCTGGGGAAGGGCTAATGGATCTGGTGAGGGATGTCCTCCTCACCCCGACGGGCTTTTATCCGCCGGGATAGCTCTACTTGCGGCTGCGTCGCCGCCCGGAAACCCGCCTCAGCCAAGGCCCCAAATGAAAGGCGCTCATCAGCAGGTACATCGGGACCATGCCGCCCAGCGGTGAGGTCTCTTGCCCGGTCGAGCACATCATATCCGGCGCGCCGCCGAGCAGTGTCAACAACGCCATGGTTGCGAAGGTCGGCGCGGCGGCGAAGGACAGCCAGTCGGCTGCGCCAAGGGCGGCCGGGCTCGCATCGCCGCCGGATCCGCCTGCATGAATCTCGCTCATGTCCGTTGTCCCTGGTAGTGAGCGGGATGCGTTCGAATGAACAGCGCATCCCGCTCCTCCATTTGTCTTAGCCGCATTTCTGCGACGCCAAAGATGTTCTATTCGGTGCGATTCCGGAACGCGGCCTCTCCGGCGTCCGATATCTCGACCCATTTTTTGTCGGGGACGGCTTCGGCGCCGTAATTGTCGTGCCAGTTCCACCACTTGTATGTCGGCGTCTGCGGATAGCCCTCGGGCGAATCCTCCCAAACCTCCTGGCGGCCGAGCGGCGTCAGGTCGAGGTAGCTCCATACGGTCCCCATCGCCTCGTCGCCGCGGTTGTTGATGAAGTAGGTGCGGAACACGCGATCGCCGTCGCGGATGAACACGTTGTGGCCGTGCCACTCGTCAACGCCGAAATCAGCATCGAAGCTGTCGGTGATGGTGTACCAGGGCATCTTCCAGTCCATCCGCGCCTTTAGCCGCGCAATGTCGGCCTGCGGTGCGCGCGAGGCGTAGGCAAGCGTGGTGTCGCGCGCGTTCAAATGGGCGAGATTGCCGACCTGATCCGCCCCCAGCGAACAGCCGCGGCAGGCGTGATCGGGCCAGCCAAATACGCCGGGCTCGAAGAAGGCACGGTAGACGACCAGCTGGCGGCGGCCCTCGAACAGGTCGAGCAGGCTCACCTTTCCGTCAGGCCCTTCGAACATATAGGACTTCTCCACCGCCACCCATGGCATCCGCCGGCGCTCGGCGGCCAGTGCGTCGCGAGCCCGGGTCACGGTCTTCTCCTTCACGAGCAGCTGCTGGCGCGCGGCCTCCCATGCGTCAGGCGAAACGACCGGTGGTGTCTTCATCGCGAGCCGCGAGCCCTGCTCGCCTGTGCCATTCTGATGTGCCGTCATTGTGCATCTCCCTTGCTGGTTTGTCGCCGTACCGGCGCGACGTGTTGGGTCGTGAGATAGGATAGGGGCTGATAGCGGATTGGCGAGAGTGACAAGTGTGACGCGATTCCGACGGGTTCGCTGATCACGGCCAATTTCGCCGCCAGCGACGCCTCTGCGCTCATTCGCGCCCGGACTGCTGAATGGGCCGTGCGCCGGCCAGGTAGCGATCATTGTCAAACGGCTCGGCCTGGTTGCTTTCCGGGCTCCACAGCTGCCGGTGGGTTCGTGTGAGATCGCCGAGATAGACATGCAGCGCACCTGATCGCGCGCTGCCGGTATTCGCAACCGAATGCACGGTATTTGACGCCATGTGCACCACGGCAGGCGCTGCGATGTCCTGCCTTTCGGGGACATCGAGTTCGCTGCCGGCAACAGGATAGATGAAGTTCGTCTCGCTGCCCTTGTAGATGCCGATCAAGGCATCCATCAGGTGGTTATGAGGCGGGTACTGAAGGCCGGGCGACAGCGTGATGTGATAGATCGTCAGGTTCGGGCCCGCATGCAGAAGCACCTCGTCGTCGTCCTCTTCGTGAGCGAGTGTTCCCGATGCGTGAAAACGGTTGGTGTAGTCGCCCAGGACCGTCCTTACTGCTTCGAGGGGATCTGGGCCTCTCGCGGCATTGACGATATCATCGGCAACGGCGTAGAGAGGTGAGTTGGCGGCTAAAGGCATATCAGTTATCCTCCCTGAGATGCTCAGATTATCGATCTGAGGTGCTCACGCTAGCGAATGCTGAGGCCAGCGTCAACGGGACAGCCAGACGGACAGAATATGAAAACGACGAAGTTGACCGCCGAACCGGCAGGGCCGGCCACGGCCGAGGCGACAGCACTGTCAGCCGCCGACGTCCTTCGCAGGGAACAGGCATATGAGCAGCTGAGGAACGACATCATAGCCTGTGTGCTGCGCCCCGGCGAAGCGCTCACCGAGAAACAGATCGGCGATCGATACCTGATCAAAAAGGCTACCATCCGCGCGGCGTTGGCCCGCCTGATGCAGGAAGGGCTGGTCAGGAGCGAGCCGCGCCGCGGCTACGTCGTTGCGACGCTCAGCCTGCGCGACGTCAACGAGATCTTCGATGTCCGCAGCTTGATCGAACCGGAAGTGTTCAGGGTGGCGGCATCGAACATGACCGAGCGCGGGCTCGAGGATATCAGGCTGGCAGCGCAAAAAGTGCTGAAGCCGGAGACGCTACGCAGCCACATTGCCTTCCTTGCGGCCGATCGTGCTTTTCGCCTGGCCCTTGCGGAGCTCTCGGGAAATTTGCGGCTGGCGCATCTCCTGGACCAGATACTCGACCAGTCGGCGCGGGTTCTCCACCTCGGCTTCAAGTCGCGCGACTTCACCCAGTTGATCATCGCCCAGCAAAAGGAACTGGTTCTTGCGTGCGAGGCAGGCGACGTTTCCGCCATCGTGAAACTTGCCCGTGCGCAGTGCCTGTTCCTCAAGAAGCAGGTGCTCGAGGCTTTGCTTGCCGGTTCCAAGCTTCAAGACGTCAATTTGCAACCCTTCGCCTAAAGCGCCTTGTTTCACCCCACCGCTCGCGCCGCTGCCCGTCCGGCACTGCGGCCGGAAAAGATGCAGCCGCCGAGAAACGTACCTTCGAGCGCTGCATAGCCGTGCATGCCGCCGCCGCCGAAACCGGCTGCCTCGCCCACCGCGTACAGCCCTTCGACCGGTTGGCCGCCGGCGCCCAGCACGCGGCTGTCGAGGTCCGTCTCGAGCCCGCCGAGCGTCTTGCGGGTCAGGATGCCGAGCCTGACCGCGATCAGCGGGCCATTGGCGGGATCGAGCAGCTTGTGCGGCCTTGCGGTACGGATCAGCCGGTCGCCGAGATAGGCGCGCGCGCCGCGCAGCGCGGTAATCTGCATGTCCTTGGAGAACGGATTGTCGAGCTGCCGGTCGCGAGCGCGGATTTCGCGCTCGACCTGCGCCAGTTCGAGCAGCGGCTCGCCGCCGGCCAGTGCGTTCATGCGGGCGACCAGCGCCGGCAGTTCGGCCTCGACGATGAAATCCTCGCCCTTCTCCATGAACGCCTTGACCGGCGCGGGCACGCCGCTGGTGGCACGGCCAAGCACCTGGCGCCAGCTTTTCCCGGTCAGATCGGGGTTCTGCTCGGAGCCCGACAGCGCGAACTCCTTCTGGATGATCTTTTTGGTCAGGATGAACCAGGAATAGTCGAAGCCCGTGCTCATGATGTGGCTGAGCGTCGCCAGCGTATCGAAGCCGGGATAGAGCGGCACCGGCAGGCGTTTGCCGCGCGCATCGAGCCACAGCGATGACGGGCCGGGCAGGATGCGGATCGCATGGTCGGTCCAGAGCGGCGCCCAGTTCCTGATGCCCTCGACATAGTGCCACATGCGGTCGCGGTTGATGAGCCTGCCGCCGGCAGCCTCGGCGATCGCCAGCATGCGGCCGTCGACATGGTCGGGAACGCCGGTGATCATGCGTTTTGGAGGCGCACCCAGCCGTTGCGGCCAATTCTCCCGGACCAGCTCGTGATTGGCGCCGATGCCGCCGGAGGCGACGATGACGGCCTGCGCCTTCAACTCGAAATCGGCTGTGATCTCGCGCGAGCTCTTGCGGCCGCGCTCGGCATCGCTCGCCGCCAATATGTCGCCGCGCACGCCGTCGACGACGGCGCCCGTCCGGGTCAATTCGTTAACCCGGTGACGGAATTTGAAGCGGATCAGCCCACGCTTAACGGCCTCGCGCACGCGCTGCACGAACGGTTCGAGCACACCAGGCCCGGTGCCCCAGGTGACATGGAAGCGCGGCACCGAATTGCCGTGGCCGGCGGCATTGCCGCCGCCGCGCTCGGCCCAGCCGACCACCGGAAAGAATTTCAGGCCGCGCTGCATGAGCCAGGAGCGCTTCTCGCCGGCGGCGAAGCCGACATAGGCCTCAGCCCAGCGGCGCGGCCGGAGATCTTCCGTGCGGTCGAAGGCTGCAGTGCCCAGCCAATCCTCGAGCGCCAGCTCATACGAATCGCGGATGCGCATGCGCCGCTGTTCGGGCGAATCGACAAGGAAGATGCCGCCGAGCGACCAGAACGCCTGGCCGCCAAGCGACTGCTCCGGCTCCTGCTCGACGATGATGGTCTTCTTGCCGGCCTCAGTCAGTTCGGCCGCCGCGACAAGACCGGCAAGGCCGGCGCCGACAATGATCACATCCGCGTCGTTTGGCATCTATTTGGCCATGATCTCGTCCAAAAACCGGTCCCTCATTTTTTGGGATCATGGCCGGCCTAGACTGTCTCCCAGCCTTCCTTCTCGCCGGCGCGGAAGATGGCATCGATGACCTTCTGGTTGAGCACCGATTCTTCCAGGGTGAAAACGCGGTCCTTGCCGCCCTGTGCCGCCCGCGCGAAGGCCTCGACTTCCAGCCGGTATTGCTGCGTGCCGGGAAAGCGGAATACCTGCGCCTCGCTGTGGTTCTGGTTGTGCAGCTCGACGCGGTGATGGTCATAGAGCCCGGCGTTGAACGGTGAGAACACCTCGATGAATCCCTTCTCGCCGTGGAACACCATCACCTGGCGTGCCGCCATCTGCGTCGACAGGTAAAACGACAGCTCGAAATCGCCGAAATCGGCGCGGATCGAGGAATAGATGTCGGTGCCGAACGTCTTGTCGCGCTCGATCGTCGCCTGGACGCGCAGCGGCTCCTTGCCCGTCGAAAAGCGTGTCGACACCGTCGGGTAGACACCGATGTCGGGCAGCGCGCCGCCGCCGAGATCGAGCTTGTTGCGCATGTTGTTGGGGTCGACATTGTAATAGGAGAACGCGCCCTGGACATGGCGCAGCCGGCCGATGGCGCCGTTGGCGATCAGCTCGCGCACCTTGATCCATTGCGGATGGTAGACGACCATGAAAGCTTCGCAGACCAGCACCTTCCTGGCATCGCGCAGCTTGATCAGCGGCGGAATATCCTTGGCATCGAGCGCCAGCGGCTTTTCGACCAGAACATGCTTGCCGGCCTCGATCGCCTTGGCCGTCCATTCGACATGCTGCGAGGTCGGCAGCGGAATGTAGACGCCGTCGATGTCGCTGGAGGCGAGCAGCTCCTCATAGGAGCCGAAAGCGTGGCGCGCGCCGAAGCGTTCGCCCAGTGCCCGGGCTTTCGACAGATCGCGGCTGGCGATGGCCGACAGCACGCCGTTCTCCGCCTCGACGATTGCCGGCAAAAGCTGCTCGCGGCCGATCTTGGCCGTCGACAAAACACCCCATCGGAACATCAGATTTCTCCTCTCGATTGCAGGCCTGGAGGTTTGCCCTAATTCAGGAGAAAAGCCAATGCGGGAGCCTGACGGCGAACAGGGCGATCATCTGCGGCTTTTCCGGATGCCGGCGCTGCCCTTGCGGGGGCGACGAACCCAGGTCCTGCAAAGACTATCCCCTTCTACCCGTCAGCGTCATGTCGAAGTCGACGACGTTGGAGTAAATCGGCGTGCCGACATCCATGCCGTAGCGCGACCGCAACACCTTGCCGGTGACATGGAATTTTATCGTGCCCGCCCTGAGGCCGCCGAGCTCGGCCGTGAACTTTTCCTGAAAGGTCTTGCCGCGCGCCGTCAGCCGGCCGGTGACAAGGGCTGACGTGGCGCCGGTGCGTTTGACGCTGGTCGAACGGAACTGGATCTCCGGATTGTTGGCCGCGTCGAAAACCGCGTCCGAGCGAAGAAAGGCGTCGATGCGACTTTGGCCGGTACCGACGCTTTCGGGGAAGATGGTGAAATTGACCTGGGACCGGCCGACATCGCTGTTGTCGATGAGGATACTGCCCTTGAAGCGGGAGAAAGCACCGTCGAGCCCTCCGCCGCCGAGCTTGCCGATCGAGAAGTGGATGCTGGAACTCCCCGGGCTGATGGTGTAGCTGCCGGCCGCGTCGCCAAGGGCGACGGTGGCGAAAACAGGCATGGCAAAACAAGCGGCGGCTGCCGCAAATCCGAAGATGCGCGCGTACATGGAAATGGTCCTCTTGGCAGGCAACGCTTTCTTGCGTCCTCGCCCCACGAACGAATGAGCCGCCCGCTCTATTCCGTGTCGCGATGTGACGAAGCCGTGATCATGCGCATCAGCACGGTATCCCTCAGCCAGAAATGATGACGCAGCGCCGCGGCCAGATGCAAAGCGACAAGTCCGATGCCGGCATAGGCGAGATACCAGTGCGTCGCCGCCCAGAAGCTTTCAGCCGTGTCCGATTCACCAAGCGGCAAATTGGGCATGACAAACAGATTGAACGGCACGCTCGGGATCTCCAGCACCGAGACCGAGACCAGTGCCCAGCCGGACAACGGCAGAGCGAGCTGAAACGCATAAAGCGCGAGATGGACCAGCGGCGCCATCCGGCGCTCGAAAGGGCCGACCGAGCGCGGCAGCGATGGGGCCGGTCTGCCTAGGCGCCAGACGATGCGCAGGATGACCAGCCCAAGCAGCAGGAAGCCGAAGGATTTATGCAGCTGGATCAGCTCGAAGGCGGTGCGCTGGCTGGCGAGCCGCACCATGACGAAGCCGAGCAGGAACTGGCCGATAAAGAGCGCCGCGATCAGCCAGTGAAGAATGATCGCCGTCCAGCCGTAGCCGGCCGTCTGGTTTTTGGGCAGTGTTGACATGGTCGGTGAACGAATGCCAGGTCGGGTTTCTTCCACCCTCCCCCTTGTGGGGAGGGTGACTACCCGCTCACCTTGAAGAAATCGACAAACGCCCTGAGTGCCGGCCGCATCTGGCGTCGGCTGGGGTAATAGACGAAGAAACCGTCAAAGCGCGGGCACCAGTCCTCCAGCACGCGAACAAGCTTGCCGGCGGCGAGCGCGTCGCGGACATAGTCCTCGAACACGAAGGCGAGCCCGGCGCCGTCGACCGCGGCGTTGGCAATCAGATGGTCCTCGTCGAGGATCAGCGGCCCTTTCACCGGGATTTCGATCTCCTCGCCGTTCTTCTCGAATTCCCAGCGATAGAGAATGCCGCTGGAGAAGCGGAAGCGGATGCAGCGGTGACCGGCAAGATCGCGCGGATGCTGCGGCTTGGGCATGGTCTCGAAATAGGATGGCGCGCCGACGACTGCGCCGCGAAGGTCCGGCCCGATGCGCACGGCGATCATGTCGCGCTGCAGGCTCTCGCCCAGCCGCACGCCGGCATCGAAGCCGCCCTCGACCACATCGGTGAAGCGGTCCTCGATGACGATCTCCAGCACGATGTCGGGATAGGCAGCGGCAAAGGCGCCGAGCCTTGGCGTCAGCGTCAGGTGGGCCGCGGTGCGCGGCACGGTCAGCCTGAGATTGCCGGCCGGCCGGTCGCGCGCCTCGATCGCCGATTCCAGCGCCAGGTCGATTTCCGACAGCGCCGGCCTGAGGCGCTCGAGCAGCTGCGCGCCCTCCTCGGTCGGAGCGACGCTGCGCGTGCTGCGCGCCAGAAGGCGGACGCCGAGGCGCGCTTCCAGGCTGGAAACCGCGTGGCTGACCGCCGATGGCGCGATTGCCAGCTCCTTGGCGGCGCCGCGAAAACTGCCGCATTGGGCGACCGTTGCCAGTACAGCGAGCTGTGAAAGATGGGTTCGCTTCATTGATCTATTTTTTGGAACAGCCTGTGCAAATGAGAGCCGATTATCGAACGCAGCGCAAGACGCTATCTCTGCGGCATCACAACCATCACAACAAGGAGATACGTGATGCAAACCCGCAAGCTCGGCAATGAACTTGACGTCTACCCGGTCGGCCTCGGCTGCATGGGGATGAGCTTTGCCTATGGCGGCCAGCCGGAGGCGGACGCGATCGCCACGCTGCGCCACGCTGTCGACATCGGCGTCAATTTCTTCGACACGGCCGAGGTTTACGGCCCCTACGAGAACGAGATCCTGGTTGGCAAGGCGCTGAAGCCGGTGCGTGACAAGGTGACGATTGCGACGAAATTCGGCTTCAAGATCCTGGAAGAAGGCAGCGGCATGGAGCGCATGGCCGGCGTCGACAGCCGCCCGGAACACGTCAAGGCGGTTGCCGAAGCGTCGTTGAAGCGGCTGGATACGGAGGTCATCGACCTCTATTACCAGCACCGCGTCGATCCCAACGTGCCGATCGAGGATACGGTCGGCGCCATGGCCGAGCTGGTGCGCGAGGGCAAGGTGCGGGCGCTCGGCCTGTCGGAGGCGAGTGCGGCGACCATCCGCCGGGCGCATGCGGTGCATCCGATCGCCGCGGTGCAGAGCGAATATTCGCTGTGGAGCCGCGATCCGGAGGAAGAGGTGTTTGCCGTCTGTCGCGAGCTCGGCATCGGCTTTGTCCCCTATAGCCCGCTCGGCCGCGGCCTGCTCACCGGCACGATCGCCAAGCCCGATGTTCTCGGCGCCGACGACTGGCGCCGCGGGTTGCCGCGCTTCCAGGCCGACGCCATGGCGGCCAATGCGGTGGTCATCGCGGTGCTGGAAAAGATTGCTGCCGAGAAGGGCGTAACGCCGGCGCAGCTGGCGCTCGCCTGGGTGCTGCATCAGGGCGACTTCATTGTCCCGATCCCCGGTGCGCGAAAAATCCGCCATCTGGAGCAGAATACGGCGGCAGCCGATATTGTGCTGAGCCAGGCCGAAGTGGCGTCCATCGGCGACGCGCTGTCGCCGGAAAAGGTGGTCGGCAAGCGCTATACCGAGGAGCTGCTGGCCCTGGTCAACGGTTGAACGGCGATCGACGGCGTAATCGAAACGGGGCGTTTCGGCGCCCCGTTTTCGGTCGCACCGCAATGCAAATAATTGCGAGATATTGGCGCGAGGCACCCCCCTCTGTCCTGCCGGACATCTCCCCCTCAAGGGGGGAGATTGGACGTCACCTCGGCTTTCGCCAATCGCCAACGTTGAAAGAGGGGTAGGGCGGCGAAGCTGCCGATCTCCCCCTTTGAGGGGAAGATGCCCGGCAGAACAGAGGGGGTGCTGTCCCGCCGACATTTCCTACCAAGGCACGACACTGATCTCCGGCCAGTTCTCCTTCGCCCGAGCCCCCTTCGTCTCGTGCGTCTGTTGGTTGTCCATCAGCCGGTTCGGCGTGATGCGAAACGAGAAGATGTCGTCCAGGCCAAACGGCGCGACGAGATCAAGTTGCCCGTCCATATCGAAGCGCACGCCGACCGCGTGGGTCTGCGAGGCGAAATAGCCAAGCGAGTCGCTGGAACTCGTATAGCGGGGACATGATCGGCCGAACTTGCTCGGATACCACAAATGCACCCGAGCCTGGTTGCGGATCTCGACCGGCAGGGACAGATCGGCGAAGACCGGCGCGGCGCGAGCGATCACACTGTCCTCTGCCTCGTACGACAGATCGCTTTCATCGAAATAGAACAGATCGACATCTTTGATGCCGTAACCCGACGGCTTTCCCGTCAGATGGTTCCAGACACTGTTGTAAAGCGCGCCGGAAACGACAAGCCAGTCCGGCAGGCCTAGCGCGCGCACTCGCGACAGTGTCTCGTCAATCAGCGGATCGGCTGAGACGATGTCGAGAAACGCCGTGCGCTGAGTTTCGAAGGAGAGCCCGGAATAGCGCAGATGGTCCATCGCCCTTTGGAGAGCGATTCGCCATGTGTCCGCAAGCTCAGCCGCGCAGCACGCCGCCGGTCTGTTTGCCGACATTCTCGACGATGCGCTTGGCCAGCGCCTCGAAATCCTCGTCGGTCAGCGTCTTTTCGACCGGCTGGATCGAAACTTCGATGGCGATCGACTTCTTCGCCGCGCCGAGCGCTGCACCCTCGAAAACATCGAACACCGAGACGCCGGAAATCAGCTTCCGGTCTGCGGCAAGGGCGGCGCGAACGAGTGTGCCGGCTTCGACCGCCTTGTCGACGACGAAGGCGAAATCGCGCTTGACCGCCTGGAAGGCGGACAGATCGAGCCTCGGCTTTGTCCGCGTCGGCTTGGCCTTCGGCTCGGGCACGGCATCGATGAACACCTCAAACCCGCAAAGCGGACCGGAGACGTCAAGCGCCTCCAGCGTCTTCGGGTGGAACTCGCCGAACGTGCCAAGGATTACCTTCGGCCCGAGCTTGATCGTGCCGGAGCGGCCGGGGTGATACCAGGCCGGGCTGCCGGCCTCGATCTGCAGCCGCTCGACCGGCGCGCCGCAGGCTTCGAGTGCTGCGATCGCATCGGCTTTGGCGTCGAAGACGCCGACGGCGCCGGCGTTGCCGGCCCAATGACGGCCGGAGCCCTCGAGCTTGGCGGTGCCGCGCCGAACGCCGGCGGCAACACGCCGCTGCTGGTCGGCGCCGTCGCCCTCGTAAGTGCCCGACACTTCGAACAGCGCGACATCGCCGATGCCCTTGTCGGCGTTGCGCTGCGCGGCTGCGATCAGGCCCGGCAGCAGCGACGGCCGCATGTCCGACATATCGGCGGCGATCGGGTTGGC
The DNA here is from genome assembly GCF_040317695.1 of Mesorhizobium sp. M1403. Taxonomy (NCBI): domain Bacteria; kingdom Pseudomonadati; phylum Pseudomonadota; class Alphaproteobacteria; order Hyphomicrobiales; family Phyllobacteriaceae; genus Mesorhizobium; species Mesorhizobium sp. M1403. The sequence continues at coordinate 34,735 of NZ_JAMYKY010000019.1, forward strand.
AAGCTTCAACGCCTGCTGGCCGCCGCCGAACAATTCGGCGTGTTTTGCCGGAATGAACGACCAGGTGACGGCCTCCATCATGCCGCGCACGGCAAGTGCCCGCTTGGCGGCGCGGGTGCGGATCTGCAGCACAGTCAGGATCTTGGCGTTGACCGCGTCATGGGAACCGAGCGGCTGCGGCGCGATATTGTCGACGCCGTGGATGCGCATGACCTCCTCGACCAGGTCGGCCTTGCCGTCGACATCCGGCCGCCAGGACGGGACCGCCACATTGACGACATCGCCGGTACCCTCCGGCTTGAAGCCGAGGCGGGCAAGAATGTCGAGGCTTGTCGAGCGCGGCACTTCGATGCCGGTCAGCCGCTTCACTTCCGACAAAGGGAACGAGACGATCTTCGGCCGATGGCCGGCATAGCCGACGGCTTCGGTTTGCGCCGGCGTGCCACCGCAGAAATCGAGCACCAGCCTCGTTGCCAGTTCCACGCCGGGAACCATCATTTCCGGGTCGACGCCGCGCTCGAAGCGGTAGCGTGCATCGGTGATGATGCCGAGCGTGCGGCCGGTGCGGGCCGTGGCGATCGGGTCCCAAAGTGCGGACTCGATCAGCACGTCGGTGGTGTTCTCGTCGCAGCCGGAATGCTCGCCACCCATGATACCGGCGATCGACTCGATACCATCCTGGTCGGCGATGACGCACATCTCCGGCGTCAGCGTGTATTCGCGGCCGTCGAGCGCCAGCACCTTTTCGCCGTCGCGTGCCCGGCGCACGGTGAGGTTGCCGGTGACCTTCGCAGCGTCGAACACATGCAGCGGCCGGCCGCGGTCAAAGGTGACGTAATTGGTGATGTCGACGAGCGCGCTGATCGGCCTCAAGCCGATCGCGAGAAGCCTTTGCTGCAACCATTTCGGCGACGGTCCGTTCTTGACGCCGCGCACCAGGCGCAGCGCAAAGCCGGGACAGAGCTCCGGCGCTTCGATCGTCACCTTGACCGGCGTCTCGCCCTTGCCGGGGATCGGCTCTATCGGCGCGCTCTTCAGCGTGCCGAGCCCGCTTGCCGCCAAATCGCGGGCGATGCCATGGACGCTGGTGGCATCCGGCCGGTTCGGCGTCAGATTGATCTCGATCAGCGGATCATCGAGATGGGCATAGGCGGCGAAACTGGTGCCGACCGGCGCATCGGCCGGCAGGTCGATGATGCCGTCATGCTCCTCGGACAGTTCGAGCTCGCGCTCGGAGCACATCATGCCGTGGCTTTCGACGCCGCGGATCTTGCCGACGGTCAGCGTCACGTCGATGCCGGGGATATAGGTGCCCGGTGCTGCAAAGGCGCCGATCAGGCCGGCGCGGGCGTTCGGCGCTCCACACACGACCTGCACCGGCGCCCTGCCGTCGCCGGTGTCGACGGTCAGCACGCGAAGCCGGTCGGCGTCGGGATGCTGGACCGCCACCAGCACCTTGGCGATGACGAAGGGGGCCAAGCTCGCCCGGTCGTCGACATGCTCGACCTCGAGGCCGATCGAGGTGAGACGTTCGACGATTTCCGCCAGCGAGGCATCGGTCTCGAGGTGATCCTTGAGCCAGGAGAGGGTGAGTTTCATGACTGTGTTCCGTCTGGTCTGGGCACGCTGGGCTTGAAGCTATGCGGTCGCGCGTCGGACATGTGCAGGAAGGCGAGTTGCCTGCGGATTTGCTGCGGCCCGATTGTCATGCGCTCAAGCCCCCAAACAGCGTCGGCATGTCGAGCGGCCTAAAACCGTAATGCGACAGCCAGCGCACATCGGCGTCGAAGAAGGCGCGCAAGTCGGGCATGCCGTATTTCAGCATGGCGATGCGGTCGATGCCCATGCCCCAGGCAAAGCCCTGGTATTCGTCGGGATCGAGCCCGCCGTAACGGAGCACATTGGGGTGGACCATGCCGCAGCCGAGGATCTCCAGCCAATCTGAGCCTTCGCCGAAGCGCACCTCGCCCGGCCGCGAACGGTCGCACTGGATGTCGACCTCGAGGCTGGGCTCGGTGAAGGGGAAGAAGGACGGCCGGAAGCGCATCTTGACGCTCGGCACCTCGAAGAAGGCCTTACAGAACTCCTCCAGTACCCACTTCATGTTGGCGACGTTGGCCGATTTGTCGATCACCAGCCCCTCGACCTGATGGAACATCGGCGAGTGGGTGGCATCGGAATCCTGCCGGTAGGTCTTGCCAGGAATGACAATGCGGATTGGCGGCTTCTGCATCTCCATGGTGCGGATCTGCACCGGCGAGGTGTGGGTGCGCAAAAGCTTGCGTTCGCCCTGCTCGTCCGGCTGGAAGAAGAAGGTGTCGTGCATCTCGCGCGCCGGGTGGCCTTCCGGGAAGTTCAGCGAGGTGAAATTGTAATAGTCGGTCTCGATGTCGGGACCTTCGGCGATGGCAAAGCCGAGATCGCCGAAGATGGCCGCGATCTCGTCGATAACCTGGCTGATCGGATGGATGCGGCCGCGCTCGGCCGGCGATTGTCGCACCGGCAAGGTGACGTCGACCTTCTCGGCGGCAAGCCGTGCCGTGATCGCCACATCTTTCAGCTCGGCGCGACGGGCCGAAAGCGCCTCGGTGACGCGGTTCTTGAGGCCGTTGATTGCCGGACCTTTGACCTGGCGCTCCTCGGCGCTCATCGAGCCGAGTGTCTTCAGTATCTCGGAGACCGAACCCTTCTTGCCGAGGGCAGAGACGCGCACCGCCTCGATTGCCTGCTCGTCGGCGGCAGAGGCGATCTCGGCCATCAGGGAATTTTCGAGAGTTTCCATGTCACTCATGTTCCAGACCCGATTGGAAGCAAAGAAAAACCCGCGCCAGCCCTGCCAGCGCGGGTTTCCCAAATCAAGTGTCGAATAGCTTGGGAAGCGCTGGTCTTAAGCGACAGCGCTTTCAAAAGCGTTCGGCGTGGTGTTCTTGAGGTATTCGAGCGCGACCTTGGCCTTGGCCACGAGTGCGGCAAAAGCCTGCGGCTCGTGGATGGCCATGTCCGACAGGATCTTGCGATCGATCTCGATGCCGGCCTTGTTGAGACCGTCGATGAAACGGCCATAGGTCAAGCCATGCTCATGCGTCGCCGCATTGATGCGCTGGATCCACAGCGCGCGGAACGAACGCTTGCGATTCTTGCGGTCGCGATAGGCGTACTGCAGCGACTTTTCCACCGCCTGCTTGGCGATGCGAATGGTGTTCTTGCGGCGGCCGTAAAAACCCTTGGCGGCTTTCAGGACCTTCTTGTGCTTGGCGTGCGAGGTGACGCCTCTCTTTACGCGTGCCATGTCATGATCTCCTTAAAAGCAATTCCAGGAAAAGTGCCTAGCGGTTTTCCGTTCGGAATTGCGTAAAACAAATGCGTGTCCAGACCGAATGCCCTTATTTGGCGCATGATGTTTTCCAAAAAGTCTGCAACTTTTTGGCATCATGCCCTAGAGGCCGTTCGGCAGAAAATTCTTGATGACCTTCTTGCCATCCGGTTCAGCCAGAACCATCGTGCCGCGGGCATTTCGAATGAACTTGTTGGAACGCTTGATCATGCCGTGACGCTTGCCGGCCGCAGCCGACAGAACTTTACCCGTACCTGTGATCTTGAACCGCTTCTTGGCGGCCGATTTGGTCTTCATCTTGGGCATTTTGCTACTCCGTTTATATGCGCACCAATGCGCTTTTTGTTCGCTTCAGGCCGACCAAAGCCCGAAAAGCAAATGAAACCGCCACGGCATGCCCTGCCGGGCGGTTTTTTTGGAACGCGGTCATATACGTCAAAGCGAGGGCGCGCGCAACACCCAGCGCTCAGCAACCTTGTAGTGCTCAGGGGAAACGGAACAGCACCGGTAATATGCCCGACTGCTGGGCGCCGTCGATCAGTTCGAAAGCCGGCAAGGCAAGGAGGAACACCAGCCCGTCCAGTAACGTGGTTCGCAGCAGGCGCGGCTTGAAGCTGCCGGTGTCGCCTTCCTGATACAGTGACAGTTTCGGGAAGAAGCGCGGCACTTTCGCCAGATAGGCCTGGTATGGCGCGCCGAGAACCTCCTTGAGGAATTTCTCCTCGCGCAGGATAACGATGTAAAAGGCACCCGCGCAGAGCGCTCCAAAGCCGATCGTGGCCGCGATGGAGCCGATCTGTGCGCCGACACCAGCGGCAGCTAAAGTGGAGAAAAGGTAGAGTGGGTTGCGCGTGATCGAATAGGGTCCGCCGGTCACCACTTCGGAGGATTTGCGTCCGCCGATGTAAAGCGTCGACCACAAGCGCCCGACGATGCCGAGAAAGATCAGCACGACGCCGACCATTTCGATCGTTTCATGCACTGGCGTATCGGGAGGGAAAACCGACTGGCCGAACAGCAGCGCCGCGAACATCACCACGATGAGAACGGCAAGTACCATCCTGCGCATATGCTGGTAGCTGCCAAGCCCGTGCTTAACTTGCGCGTATCTGACTTCATTGACCATGTCGGGAATCCGATCGTCGAGGGAACCAGAGCGTCGTTGCTCTCGCCGGCGATCGCAGCGTCTGGCCAAGAAAACAGGCGCCCCGCCGATCGCCGGGACGCCTTGCAACATGATTCAGGCGGATTTAATGCATGTCGCCCAAAAGTGCGCAGCGGTTTTGGGACAACGACATGCACAAAACAGAACTAAAGCGCAACGCGCTTTAGCGGGGCGCCAGCACCATCATCATCTGGCGGCCTTCGAGCTTCGGTTCGGCTTCGACCTTGGCGATGGGCGCCACCTCCTCGCGAACCTTATTCAGAAGCTGCATGCCGAGTTCCATGTGCGCCATCTCGCGACCGCGGAAGCGCAATGTCAGCTTGACCTTGTCGCCTTCCTCGAAAAAGCGCCGGACGGCCTTCATCTTGGTCTCATAGTCGTGGCTGTCGATGTTCGGGCGCATCTTGATCTCCTTGATCTCGATGACCTTCTGGTTCTTGCGCGCCTCGGCCGCCTTCTTCTGGTTGGCGTATTTCAGCTTCCCGAGATCGAGGATCTTTACGACGGGCGGCACTGCATTGGGCGATATCTCGACCAGATCGAGCCCAGCCTCTTCGGCGAGCAGCAATGCGTCGTTGATGGAGACATCGCCCCGGTTCTGGCCTTCGGCGTCGATTAGCTGGACCCGGGGAACCCGGATGTCACGGTTGGAGCGCGGGCCTTCCTTGGTGGGCGCCGCTGCTTTGAAAGGTCTGCGAATGGTCGTGGTCTCCTTGAGCCGTTTCGTTAAGGGGTTCTTCAGTTCAGAATTGCGAACGCGCAATGTGGTGAGTGCGCGGTCGGAGTCAATAGCACAGCATTCTCAGGAAATCACCTGCTCGATGAATGCTCCTCTGCACCAAGCGAAGAAAGTAACAGAGCACTTTTCGTTGAACCCCCGCTTGTGCCAAAAGACCGGCGCGAGGGAATACACCATGAGCACCACCACCCCGATCTTCCTAGACGTCGACGGGACGAGCATCGCCGTCAGGCATGCGGCAGGTGCCGAGCCCGGCATCGTCTGGCTTGGCGGCTACAAATCCGACATGCTGGGCACCAAGGCCGAAACCCTGTCGGAATGGACGCGCAAAGAAGGCCGGGCCTTCCTGCGCCACGATTATTCCGGCCATGGCGAATCGGGTGGCGCCTTTGCCGACGGCACCATCTCGAAATGGCTGGGCGAGAGCCTGGCGGTTTTCCGCCGCTTCACCCAGGGCAGGCAAATCCTGGTTGGTTCGTCGATGGGCGCGTGGATCGCGCTGCGCATGGTGCAGGAATTGCGTAAGGCGGGCGAGAACAGCGTCGCCGGCCTTGTGCTGCTGGCCCCGGCGCCCGATTTCACGTTCGAACTGGTGGAGCCGGTGCTGACCGGAGCGCAGAAGCGCGACCTCAGGAAAAAGGGTTTCTTCGAAGAGCCGTCGGATTATTCAGCCGAGCCATACATCTACACGCGCGCTCTGATCGAGGACGGCCGCAGCAACCGGGTGATGACCGGGCCGGTCGACACGCACTGTCCGGTCCATATCCTGCAAGGCCTGGCCGATCCCGACGTGCCGTCGAGCCATGCGCTCAAGCTGGTCGGCCTGCTGCCGGCCGACGACGTCACGCTGTCGCTCATTCCGGACGGCGACCACCGCCTGTCGCGACCTCAGGATCTCGATATGCTGGTCCGGGCGGTGGACGCGATGGTGCGGCAGGCGGGATAGAGACATGCGCATTTCCATTCCGGTGTCCGCCTTTGTGGCGGCGATCGTCGGCTTCGGCGGTACGCTGGCCATCGTCATTGCCGCCGCCAAGGCGGTCGGCGCAACGCAGGTCGAGACCGCAAGCTGGGTGACGGCACTCTGCCTGGCGATGGCCATCGAGAGCCTGTGGCTGTCGTGGCGCACGAAAATGCCGGTCATCACCGCATGGTCGACGCCGGGCGTCGCGCTGATCGCCGCATCGACCGGCTTTTCGATGGGCGAGGCGGTTGGCGCCTTCATCGTCACTGGGGTCCTGCTGGTCGCCACCGGCCTGTTCGGGCCATTGACCAAGCTGATCGCCAGAATACCGGCTTCGGTCGCGTCCGGAATGCTGGCCGGCATCGTCGTAACCTTCGCCATCAATGCGGTGAAGACCGTGCCCGTCGACCCCTGGCTGATCCTGCCGCTGGTTGCGGTCTTCTTCGTCATCCGCCTGTTCAACCCGGCGCTGTCGGTGCTGTTGGTGCTGATCGGCGGCGGTCTCGCGGCCTTTCTTACCGACCGGGTCGGCGGTCTGCCGGCACCGGAACTCTCGAGCTTGACGCTGGTAATGCCGCAGTTCACCGCCGCTTCGATCATCGGCCTGGCATTGCCGCTCTATCTGGTCACCATGGCCTCGCAGAACCTATCCGGCCTCGCCGTGCTGAGGGCAGCCGGCTATCATCCCGAACCCGGGCCGCTGATCGGCGTCACCGGCCTTTTCTCGCTGCTGACGGCGCCGTTCGGCGCCTCGACGACCAATCTGGCGGCGATCTCGGCGGCGATCTGCACCGGACCCGACGTGCATCCCGATCCGGCCGAGCGCTGGAAGACCGGCCCGTTCTACGCGCTGGCCTATCTTGTCTTTGCCCTGTTCGGCGCCTCGCTGGTGGCGATCTTCGCCGTATTGCCGCAGAGCCTGATCGCGCTGGTCGCCGGCCTGGCGCTGATGGCACCGCTCGCCAATGCGCTGTCGATCGCCTTGAAAGACGAGGACGAGCGGATGGCCGCTACCGTCACCTTCGCCGTCACCGCATCGGGGCTGACGCTGTTCGGCGTCGGTGCGGCGTTCTGGGGCCTGATCGCCGGATTGGTCGTGCTTTTCCTTGAAATGCTCAAAAAGCGATAATCATTTCAGCCGCTTGTCCGGTTTTGGCGGTTGCTGTCTTGAATCGCCGTTTTCTCCATCCCATTTCGATTCCACGCAGCCGGATTTGGCTGTCTCCAACTGAAGGATTGGGAGAAATGAACACATCTGCATTGATCCGTCCGGCCTGGACGCCGGCGACCATCGCGCTGATGGTGATCGGGTTCATGGTGTTCTGGCCGCTCGGCTTCGCCATGCTCGCCTACATCATCTGGGGCGACCGGCTCGACGGCTTCAAGCGTGACGTCAACCGCGCCACCGACGGCATCTTCGCCGGCTGCCGCCGCGGTTCCGACAAGGCCGCGCGCTGGGGCCATGGCTCCGCCCGCACCGGCAACGTCGCTTTCGACGACTGGCGCGAAAAGGAACTCGAGCGGCTTGCCGAGGAACGCCGCAAGCTCGACGAGATGCTGAGCGAGTTCGACGAATATGCCCGCGAATTGCGCCGCGCCAAGGACCAGGAAGAGTTCGATCGTTTCATGGCCAACCGCAACAAGTCGACGTCTCCCACGACCGGGTCGACGACGAACAACAAAACCACCGGCAAGTCCACGCCAGGCCTGCTCGACGAGTAAGGGTCCCGTGCCCAGATAGATAATCCAACGGCGTCGCGTCAGCGGCGCCGTTTCTTTTTTGTTCTAGTCGTTTCCCTCGAATCACGTATCGTCCCGGAATGTCCTTCGGCTTCTTTCGCACCCCGACGAAACCCAAGCCCACGCCCGTCGTGGAGCGCGAGCATTGCGTTGCCGGCCGCACGCTGCCCCTCAAGATCGTCGAGAACGACAGGGCGCGGCGCCTGACGCTGCGCATCGATTCCGGCGGCCGCGGCCTGCGCATCACCGTGCCGCCGGGGCTGCGGCGCGGCGAGGTGGAAAGATTCCTCGACCGTCATCAGGACTGGCTGGAGCAAAGGCTGGCCAAGGTGCCCAACCGGCCGCAGGTGCGGCCCGGCATCAAGATACCGGTGCGCGGTGTGCCGCATCGCATCGTCCATGAACCGTCAAAACGCGGTACAGTCACGCTGTCGCGCGACGAGCGCGGTCCGCTGATGATCGTGCATGGTGAGCGCCTGCATCTGCCGCGCCGCATCGCCGATTTCCTCAAGCGCGAAGCCAAGCGCGAGATCGAGGCGCTGGTGACCAAGCACAGTGCTGCGGTCGGCAAGCGCGCCAAGGCGATCCGCTTCAAGGATACGTCGAGCCGCTGGGGGTCCTGCACGTCGGACGGCAATCTGTCGTTTTCCTGGCGCATCATGATGGCGCCGCGGCCGGTGATAAACTACCTCGTGGCGCACGAGGTGGCGCATCTCAAGGAGATGAACCACGGCCCGAAATTCTGGAAATTATGCGAGCAGCTGTGCCCGGACACCGAGCGCTGCAAGGATTGGCTCAAGCGCAATGGCGGCGCGCTGCAGGCGATCACGTTCGAGTAGTTGTCCGATCAATCGTCATTCGCCGCGTTCAACTCCTCCGGCCGCAACCCCTCATCGACATGGCGCGGCCAAGGCAGAAAATCCTTCTCGAAGCCATCGTTGCTGAAATAAGCCAGCGCCCGATGCGCCTCCGCGCCGTTGAAGGCTGCCTTGTCCATCAAATGAGCGATGACCTCATGGGCCTGCGCCAGCTTTTGCCTGAGTTCCGCGACGGTCTTTTCCGGCATGGTCTTTGTTCTCCCGCCTTTGTGCCTGAGCAAGGTAGCGCGTTGCGCTCTTATATTAGCAAGGTGGCGCGTTCCGCTCTTACATTAGCAAGGTAGCGCGTTCCGCGCCGGCGGCAAACAGGATGCTTTTTCTCGACTCTTTGGTCGTTTCGTGCCAATCCCGCGCCATGGCGCTGGACATCAAGATATGCGGATTGAAGACTGACAAGGCACTGGCCGCGGCATTGGCCGGCGGCGCCAGCCATGTCGGCTTCAATTTCTTTGCCAAAAGCCCGCGCTATGTCGAGCCGGTGGAAGCCGGCCGCCTGCGCGAAGCGGCGCGCGGCAAGACCAAGGCGGTTGCGGTGACGGTCGACGCCAGCGACGCGTTCCTGGACGAGATCGTCGAAAAAATGCAGCCCGACATGCTGCAGCTTCACGGCGCCGAAACGCCCGACCGGGTGGCTGAGGTGAAGGCGCGCTACGGCTTGCCGGTGATGAAGGCCTTGCCGGTCAGCGAGGCTGCCGATCTCGAGCGGGTTAAACCCTTCGTCGGCATTGCCGACCGTTTCCTGTTCGATGCCAAGCCGCCTAAGGGTTCGGAACTGCCGGGCGGCAACGGTCTTGCCTTCGACTGGCGCATTCTGGCCGGCCTTGACGCCGGCGTCGATTACATGCTTTCCGGTGGGCTCAATGCCGGCAATATCGGCGACGCCCTTCGGCTGGCGAACCCGCCCGGAATAGATCTTTCCTCGGGCGTGGAAAGCGCGCCGGGGGTCAAGGAACCGGCGCTGATCGAACAATTTTTCCGGGCCGTCGGGGCAGCACGCGACAACCGCGCCGCCTGACCACGCTTCAAACCACAGACCAGGAGATCGGCGATGGATAAGCCGGCGATACCGAATTCCTTCCGCACCGGCCCCGACGAGCAGGGCATGTTCGGCATTTTTGGCGGTCGTTTCGTTGCCGAAACGCTGATGCCGCTGATCCTTGAGCTGGAGCGGCACTGGAACGAGGTCAAGAACGATCCGGACTTCAAGGCCGAACTGACCGATCTCTCGACGCATTACGCCGGGCGGCCGTCGAAGCTCTATTTCGCCGAAGGCTTGACCAGGCATCTTCGCGAGGTTTCCGCAGCGAAGGGCCTCGGGGGCGGCGCAAAGGTCTATTTCAAGCGCGAGGATCTGAACCACACCGGCTCGCACAAGATCAACAACTGCCTCGGCCAGATCCTGCTCGCCAAGCGCATGGGCAAGACGAGGATCATCGCCGAGACCGGAGCCGGCCAGCATGGCGTCGCTTCCGCTACAGTGGCGGCGCGCTTTGGGCTTCCCTGTATCGTCTATATGGGCGCGACCGATGTCGCCCGGCAAAGCCCCAACGTCTTTCGCATGAAGCTTCTGGGCGCGGAAGTGCGGCCGGTGACCGCCGGCCACGGCACGCTGAAGGACGCCATGAACGAGGCGTTGCGCGACTGGGTGACCAATGTCGAGGACACCTATTACCTGATCGGCACCGCCGCCGGCCCCCACCCCTATCCAGAGCTGGTGCGCGACTTCCAATCGGTGATCGGCACCGAGGCGCGCGCCCAGATCCTCGAGCAGGAAGGCCGGCTGCCGGACACCATCATCGCTTGTGTCGGCGGCGGTTCCAACGCCATCGGCCTGTTCCATCCCTTCCTCGACGACAAAGAGGTTCGCATCATCGGCGTCGAAGCCGGCGGCCGCGGCCTCGATGGCATCGAGCATTGCGCTTCGATGAGTGCCGGCGCGCCCGGCGTGCTGCATGGCAACCGTACCTACCTCCTGCAGAACGCCGACGGCCAGATCATGGACGGCCACTCGATCTCGGCCGGGCTCGACTATCCCGGCGTCGGGCCGGAGCACTCGTGGCTGCGCGATTCCGGCCGCGTCGACTATGTGCCGATCCTCGACGACGAGGCGCTCGAGGCGTTTCAGCTGACGACGCGCGTCGAGGGCATCATTCCGGCGCTGGAATCCGCCCACGCTATCGCGCAGGCGGTGAAGATCGTGCCTGATATGGACAAGGACCAGATCGTCATCGTCAATCTGTCCGGCCGCGGCGACAAGGACGTGCATACGGTGGCCAATATGCTGGGCATGGAGATCTGATCATGACCACCCGTATCGACCGCCGCATGGCGAAGCTGAAGGCCGAAGGCCGACCGGCACTCGTCACCTATTTCATGGGCGGCGACCCCGACTACGACACGTCGCTGTCGATCATGAAGGCGCTGCCTGGCGCCGGCAGCGACATCATCGAGCTCGGCATGCCGTTTTCTGATCCAATGGCCGACGGCCCGGCGATCCAGGCGGCCGGCCTGCGGGCGCTGAAGGGCGGCCAGACACTGGTCAAGACGCTGAAGATGGCCTCGGAATTCCGCGCCGGCGACAATGAAACGCCGATTGTCTTGATGGGCTACTACAATCCGATCTACATCTACGGCGTCAAGCGCTTCCTGAGCGACGCGCTGGCCAGCGGCATAGACGGGCTGATCGTCGTCGACCTGCCACCGGAGATGGACGAGGAGCTTTGCATCCCGGCACTCAAGGCCGGCATCAACTTCATCCGGCTGGCGACCCCGACCACCGACGACAAGCGCCTGCGCAAGGTGCTGCAGAACACGTCGGGCTTCGTCTACTATGTCTCGATGACCGGCATTACCGGCTCGGCGCTGGCCGACACCGGCAAGGTGGCGGCAGCGGTCAAGCGCATCAAGAGCCATACCGACCTGCCCGTCTGCGTCGGCTTCGGCGTCAAGACCGCCGAGCAGGCGCGCACCATCGGTGCCTCGGCCGACGGCGTCGTCGTCGGCACGGCGATCGTCAATGCGGTCGCCAACGTGCTCGGGCCGAAGGGCGAAAAGACCGCCGATCCGGCAGAAGCTGTCGCCACGCTGGTCAGCGGGCTGTCGCAAGGGGTTCGCGCGGCTCGCCTTGCTGCCGCCGAATAGTCTTGATCATCTGGTTGACCATGATCTTTGCCGAAAACCGGTTTCCACTTTTCGGGATCATGGTCTAACTCTTCGTAAGGACAGGAGCCGAAGCGATGAACTGGATCACCAATTACGTCCGCCCGAAGATCAATTCGATGCTCGGCCGCCGCACCGACATGCCGGAAAACCTGTGGATCAAGGATCCCGAGACCGGCGAAATGGTGTTCCACAAGGATCTGGAGCAGAACCAGTTCGTCATCCCGTCCTCCGGCCACCATATGAAGATATCGGCCAAGGAACGGCTGAAGTTCTTCCTCGACGACGGCAAATACGAAACGCTGGAAAACCCCAAGGTGGTGCAGGATCCACTCAAGTTCCGCGACGAGAAGCGCTATGTAGACCGGCTGAAGGATGCCAAGGCCAAGACCGGCATGGAAGACGCCATCATCAATGCGCTGGGTACCGTCGAAGGCCTGCCGGTGGTGGTGACGGTGCAGGATTTTGCCTTCATGGGCGGCTCGCTCGGCATGGCGGCCGGTGACGCCATCGTGCATGGCTTTGAGGTCGCCCTGCAGCGCAAGCGGCCGCTGATCCTGTTTGCGGCCTCCGGCGGCGCCCGTATGCAGGAAGGCATCCTGTCGCTGATGCAGTTGCCGCGGACCACGGTCGGCGTCGACAGACTGAAGGAGGCCGGCCTTCCCTACATCGTCGTCCTGACCAACCCGACGACCGGCGGCGTCACCGCCTCCTACGCCATGCTGGGTGACGTGCACATTGCGGAGCCCGGCGCCCTGATCGGCTTTGCCGGCCCGCGCGTCATCGAGCAGACCATCAGGGAAAAGCTGCCCGACGGCTTCCAGCGCGCCGAATATCTGATGGAACACGGCATGGTCGACATGGTGGTGTCACGGCTGGAGATGCGCCAGACGATTGCGCGGCTGCTGAGAATGCTGCTCAAGCTGCCGGAAGAGCAAAAATCGCAGGAGCCGGAAATCCTGCCGCCGTCGGTGATCCCGGTCGAGGCCAGGCCGCAAGCCTGACACGACATCATGCGGCGCGGGCGGCTGTTGTGTGCCGTTGTGCGCACGCTTAGGATTCCTTCATGACCACGCTTGCCGCCGACCGCGAAATCGAAAGCCTGATGGCGCTTCACCCGAAGGGCTTCGACCTTTCGCTTGACCGCATTTCGCGGCTACTCGAGCGCCTCGGCAACCCGCAGGACCAGCTGCCGCCGGTCATCCACATCGCCGGCACCAACGGCAAGGGCTCCTGTGCCGCCTTTTCACGGGCGCTGCTCGAAGCCGCCGGCTACCGCGTCCATGTCCACACATCGCCACATCTGGTGAACTGGCATGAGCGCTACCGGCTGGCCGCCGATGGCGGCGGCAGGCTGGTGGACGACAAGGTCTTCGCCGAAGCCATCGCCCGCGTCGCCAAGGCCAATCAAGGCCAGAAGATCACCGTGTTCGAAATCCTCACCGCAGTCACCTTCGTGCTGTTTTCCGAATATCCGGCCGATGCCGTCATCCTCGAGGTCGGCCTTGGCGGCCGCTTCGACGCCACCAATGTCATCGCCGAGCCGGCCGTGTCGGTGATCATGCCGGTCTCGCTCGACCACGAAGCCTATCTCGGCGACCGCGTTGAACTGATCGCCGCCGAAAAGGCCGGCATCATCAAGCGCGGTTGCCCGGTCGTCATCGGCGCGCAGGAAAGCGAGACGGCGCAGCAGGTGCTCATCGAAACCGCCGAACGGCTCGACTGCCCCGCCTTCGTCTATGGCCAGGATTTCCTCGCCTATGAGGAAAACGGGCGCATGGTCTATCAGGACGAAGACGGATTGATGGACCTGGCGCCGCCGCGCCTGCCGGGGCGCCACCAATTCGCCAATGCGGCAGCGGCGATCGCGGCGGTCAAAGCGGCGGGCTTCGAGATCAGCCACCGCGCTGCCGAGAAGGCGATGGCGAATGTCGCCTGGCCGGGCCGCATGCAAAAGCTGCCGCTGGGCCGGCTGACCGAACTGGCGCCGAAGGGCGCCGACATCTGGCTCGACGGCGGCCATAATCCCGGCGCCGGCGTGGTCGTCGCTGAGGCGCTGGCCGAGCAGGAGGAAAAGAACCCGCGGCCGTTGTTCCTGATCTCGGGCATGATCAACACCAAGGACCAGAGCGGCTATTTCCGCGCCTTCAAAGGGCTGGTGCGGCATGTCTACACCGTGCCGGTGAGCACGAGCGACGCCGGCGTGCCGAACGACGAACTGGCGACGCGCGCCATCGAGGCCGGCCTGTCGGCCGAACCCGTCAGTTCCGTCGCGAATGCACTGATGCTGCTGCGCGATACATGGGACGGACCGCCGCCGCGCATCCTGATCGGCGGATCGCTTTACCTGGCCGGTGCGGTATTGGCCGAAAACGGCACGCCGCCGGTTTGAGGCGTGCCTCCACCCATGCCACGATAACGCCAGACTCATCAGATCACCGCGAGGAGCCAGTCATGATCAAGGTAAAGCAGCTCGCTCACGTTTGCATTTTCGCGAATGACCTAGAGAAGACGCGAAGCTTCTATCGGGACGTCCTCGGCATGGATACGCAGTTCAATTTCCTGCGCGACGGCAAGATTTTCGGCTTCTATCTCAATTGCGGCAGCCGTAGCCATGTCGAGGTGTTCCAGAAAGACGGCGCGAGCTATAGCGACTTGAACCAGATCAACCACTTCTGCCTCGAAGTGGAAAACATCGACGCCGCGATCGCCCACCTGAGGTCAAAGGGGGTTGATGTCACCTCAAAGAAACGCGCGTGCGATGACACCTACCAGGCTTGGATCCGCGACCCCAACGGCGTGAAGATCGAACTGTTCGAATACACTGAGAAAAGCGCACAATTCGTCGGCGGCGATCGTATCGCGGATTGGTGATCGCGCGTCGCCGGACAATGTGGCGGCGCAGCCGATGCTTGGTGGATTACTTCAGCTCGACCTCGATAAAGGCGAATTCGCCGTCGTTCGCGCTGATGACGTCATGTTCGACGCCCTCGTTGCGGAAATACGGCGCGCCCTTCTTCATTTCGGCGAAGGATTGGCCATCCTTGGT
This sequence comes from Mesorhizobium sp. M1403, assembly GCF_040317695.1. Classification (NCBI taxonomy): domain Bacteria; kingdom Pseudomonadati; phylum Pseudomonadota; class Alphaproteobacteria; order Hyphomicrobiales; family Phyllobacteriaceae; genus Mesorhizobium; species Mesorhizobium sp. M1403. The sequence goes on from NZ_JAMYKY010000019.1 coordinate 49,763, forward strand.
CAGGAGCTTCACCTTGCCGTCGGTCAACGGCACGATCACATAGTCGTGGCCATGGCGGTGCCAGCCGGTGTTGTCGCCCGGGGCGAAGCGGTATTCGGTGACGATGACGCGCTCATTGTCGATGAAGACGGTGGCCTTGGCGGATCCGGTCATATCGCTTCTCCTTTGTATTCAGAAGAGAAGAATACGGGGCGGCAAGCCGCGAGTGCCAGAGCGGCCCACCAATGACGCCAGCAAAAAGAAAGCCCGGCACGAGGCCGGGCTTTTCTGCAAAACTTTGATCGGATCAGGCGAGACTGCCGTTGATCCAGTGCGACAATGCCGTTTTCGGCGCAGCACCGACCTTCATATCGGCGACTTCGCCGCCCTTGAAGATCATCAGTGTCGGGATCGAGCGCACGCCGAACTGCGCAGCCAGCTCAGGATTCTCGTCGATGTTGAGCTTGGCGATCTTTATCTTGCTACCGAGTTCGATGGCGATATCCTCGAGCGCCGGGGCGATCATCTTGCACGGGCCGCACCATTCCGCCCAGAAATCGACCACGACCGGCTCCTTGGCGTTGAGCACGTCGGCCTGGAAATTGCTCTTGTCGACCTTGACGGTGGCCATGCTGAGATCCTTTCGATTTGTTCGTCGCACCAAATGTGGTGGTGATCGCGTCCGTCTTCAAGCAGGTGTTGTGTCACGCTCCCGTGAGTCGAGCAAGGGCGTCGTCCATCGCCGCCGCCGGCAGCTCGATCAGCCGCGGGGCTTCGGTGAACAGCAGCGCCGCCAAGACCTCGCGTCCCCGATAGAGCGGCTGAAGCAGCGCGCGATACAATGCAAGCTGCAAGACATAGGCGGGGGGCACTTCGGCGAGCGTCGCCGGCGCAGGCCGGTTGGTCTTGTAGTCGACGATCGACACCTTGTCCGGCGCTACCGCCAGCCGGTCGATCTTGCCGGAGATCGAGCGCAGTTTGCCCCTCACCTCCAGGCTGCCCATGATGGCGACTTCAGCGCGCGAGTTTGGTGCAAACAGCGGCGCGAAGCGGCTGTCGGCAAGAATTCTGGAAACGCCAGCCAAGGCTTTGTCGCGCTCGTCTTCAGGCCATTGAGCTCCGGCGCGCGCCAAATAGCGCTCGGCGGCATCCTGGCGTTTTCCTTCGGCGATGCCGGGCAGCATCTGCAGCAATTTGTGCAGCGCCAACCCGCGAATCACGGCAAAGCCGGGCTCGGCGTCGGCATCCAATACCGGCGAACGCGTGTCGGCCACCGCTTGCCGCGCCTCGTCGATCAGCACCGAGGCGCCGGACGGCGAGAGCGGCCGCGGCAGTTCCTCGAAAGGCGGCAAAGGCTGGAACAGGGTTTCCGGCAGTGGCGCAAAGCGTTCCGCCTGGCGTGCCTCATCCACTGCCGCCAGCGGCATGGGCGGCAGCTTCGTCACCTGGAAACGATGCACGGTCTCGCCAGTGGCGGGATGCCGGCGTTCCGCGCTTTCGGCGGCGCCGACCAGCGCGCGGCTGACGACCGAATGCCAGGTGCCGGTATTCGGCGCCCGCTTGCCATGGTAGCCGCAGACGATCAGCCGATCCTCGGCGCGGGTCATGCCGACATAGAGCAGCCGGCGGTATTCGTCGTCGGCGAGCTCGCGGGCGCGGGCCGATGCGGCGCGTGAAAATCCATTGGCGACATCGCTGGCCGAACGCCAGAGATAGCCCTTGCCTTCCCAGCGGTCGCCCGAGCCTTGGAACGGCATCAATCTCGGCAGGTGCTGGTCGCTGAACGGCGCGGAGCCGCCATCGACAAGGAATACCACTGGCGCTTCCAGGCCCTTGGCGGCATGCACGGTCATGACGCGAACCTCGTCGCGGGTCTGGTCCATTTCGCGCTTGATCTCGGGGCCGGCGTTTTCCAACGTCGACAGGAAGGATTCCAGTCCCGGCAGGCCGGTCCGCTCCTCGGCCAGGCAGAAATTCAGGAATTCGTCGAGGATGTCGCCGGCCTCCGGCCCGAGCCGCGCGATCATCTTCTTGCGCAGGCCGTCGCGGGCGAGAGCTGCGGCATAGAATTCGAACACCGGCTTGAATGCGGCCTCGTTGGACCATGTGTCGAGCCGGCTGACGACGGCGGCCAACGCCTCGCTTTCGCCGGCATGCCGGCGCAGCGAGGCGAACAGCGAGACGCCCGACGGCCTCTCGGCAGCAAGCGCGAAAAGCTGCTCTTCCGAGACATCGAAGATCGGGCTGCGCAGCACGGCGGCCAGCGACAGATCGTCCTGCGGCTGGATGAGAAAATGGCCGAGTGCGATCAGGTCCTTCACCGCGATGTGGCCGGGCAGGCTGAGCCGGTCGGCGCCGGCCACCGGAATGTCGCGGCGCTTCAGCGCCCGCGTCAGCGCATGGACGAAGCGATCGCGCTTGCGCACCAGCACCAGCACGTCGCCGGGCCGCAGTTTCTTGCCGCGGCCTTCGATAGTCTCGCCGCCGCCGATCCAGCCGGCAATGGTTGCCGCGACGTTTTCAGCGACGCGTACTGCCGGCGCATGGGCATGGTCGACCGCTTGCGTCCAATCGTCTGGTTCGTCGACGACATCGGCGCCGATCGACGGCCAGACCTCGACATAACCCGGCGCATCGGTGCGGATCGCCTTGTGGTCGAGCGGATCGGGATCGTGGCTGATGCCGCGCCGCACGTTCGGGTCGGCAAAGACACGATCCACCGCCGCAAGCACGTCGTCGGTCGAGCGGAACGACCAGGTCAGCTTGAGATCGGCGAAGGCGGCGGCGGCGCTTCTAACTTTGCCGGCAAACAAAAGCCGGCTGTCAGCAAAGGAATCCGGGGCGGCCCCCTGAAAGGAATAGATCGACTGCTTTTCGTCACCGACGGCAAAGATGGTGCGGTGGACGGCGTCGCGGGCGCCGAGCCCGGCAAAGAACTCCTCCGCCAGCCGCTTGACCACGTCCCACTGGTCGGGACTGGTGTCCTGCGCCTCGTCGAGGAGGATGTGGTCGATGCCCTGGTCGAGCTTGTATTGCACCCATGGGCCGGCGTCGGGCCGCGCCAGTAGATTGACAGTGCGGGTGATCAGGTCGTTGAAGTCGAGGAAGCCGCGGGCGCGCTTCAATTGCTCGTAGCGGGCGATCAGCCAGTCGGCGATGGTCAGCGCGGCACGCGTGCCTTCCAACATCCTGAACAAGGCCAGGCGGTCGGAGATTTCGAGAATAGCGTCGACCGCCACGAGATAACGTTCGGCAAGATCGGGCAGCCGGTCGAGCAGCGCCTTCTTGAACGTCTTTGCCGGATCATAAGGCTCGCCATCGGCCCTCAGGAAAGCCTTGGAGAGCAAATTCAGGCGTCGGACCGGATCGTCCTCGGCAAAGGCAAGACGGGCGTATGGCAGCAGATTGTTCAGCACGATGCGCGCATCGGCGGCCTCGGCCGCCCGTGAAAAGGTGACGAGATAATCCGGCAGGAAGCCGGGCAGCGGCCAGACCGAGGCGGCGATGCCTTCGGCGGTCTGGCCGGCGCGGAAATGGAACTCGTCGAACAGCGCCTGAAAACCATCGCCGCCGGCCGCGGCGATGAAGGTGCGCAAACCGTCGCGCTTGCGCACGATCTCGCCTAGCAACGCGTCGAGCCCATGTTCGCCGCCGCGCTCCAGCACGGTGGCGAAAGCCTCGGCCAGTGCCGCATCGCCTGCAACGCCGCCGGAGATCATGTCGCGGCGGGCGGCGGCGAACAGCGAAGCCTCCATTTGCGGATCAAGCATTTCGAAATGCGCCGGGATGTTGGCTTCCAGCGGGAACTGATGCAGCACCGATTCGCAGAAGGCGTGAATGGTCTGGATCTTCAGCCCGCCCGGTGTTTCCAGCGCCTCGGCAAACAGCCGCCGCGCCCGGCGCATGGTTTCGCGGTCGGGCTGGCGGCTGTCCAGCGCCTCTATCCGTGTCGAGAGCTCGGCATCACCAAGCGCCGTCCATTGCGACAGGGTCGAAAACACCCGGTTCGACATGTTGGCGGCGGCGGCGCGCGTATAGGTCAAGCACAGGATCTTGGACGGATCGGTGCCGCGCAGCAAAAGCCGGATGACGCGCTGGGCGAGCACATGGGTCTTGCCCGATCCGGCGTTTGCCGACACCCATGCGGAGTTATGCGGGTCGGAGGCGCTCGCTTGGCTGGCGGCGGTGTCGCTCGGGATGGGATAGGCCTTCTTCACGCCTCCCCTCCCTCCTCGTCGGCGTCGCCGCCGGCGGACCACTCCAGCACGCGGGCGAGATGGTCGTAGGCGCCGTCGGTCTCACCTTCGCGGAACGGCAGCGCCCGCGACAGATAGCCGGTCGCCGGGTCGGCGTAGTGGATCAGCAGTTTTTCCAGCCGCGCCCAAGCCTCTTCGGCGAGATCGGCGGCAGTTCGCGGCTTGCGGTTGTATTCGAGGATCGATTCCTCGAACACCTCTCCGTTCGGCTTCAGCCGCACGAAGGCCAATTGCGACGGCTCGCATGCGCCAAGCTCCTTGAAGGCGCCGCGACGCAGCAGCGCGCCCTCCAGCGCCAGTTGCGGCGCGAGCAGCGTGTGCGCCTGCGCTTTGGATGGCGAGGAGCCGGTCTTGTAATCGAGGATGTCGGCCATGCCGCCGGCCAGCAGATCGATGCGATCGGCATAGCCGGACAGGGTCACGCCGGATCGGCCGACGCCGGTCTTTTCGGCGTGTTCTTCGGCGTGCCGCCGTACCACGGCGGCGGCCCGGCCGCGCTCCCATTCGATAATGCCGGCGGCAAGCTTTTCGAAGCGCGGCCACCACACCGCCTCGACATCGGCGGGCAGGGCAGCCTCGGCAAAGCAGGACCGGCCGGCGGCAATGAGCCCGTCCAGCGCCTCCGGCGCGCGCGGGTCGGCCACCCTCGCTGAGAAGAGGTGCAGAATGGCGTGAAACAGCGTGCCGCGCTCGGCAGCGCCCGGATCACGAACGACCGGATCGAGTGGCATCAGGCCGAGTATCCTTCTGGCATAGACCGCATATGGGTCGCGACGTAGCGTCTCGATCTCGGTGACCGAGAAGTGGTGCGGCCGCAGGGCGAGCGGCGGTTTCGGCTGCGGCCGCGGCGCAAAGTCCTGCTTTTCGCCGGCATCGAGCGCACGCGCCCAGGCAAGCAGCTCATCACCGCGCCGGCGAAGTGCCGCGGCATGGTCCTCGCCGACGAAAGTAAGGATACGCTGCAGCCAGCGCGATGGCACCGACGGAGCGTCGCCGGAACGGGCGGAGCGAGCCAGCACCACTTTTTTGGCGCCCATGGCCATCTGGAAATCATGGGCGGCAAGGCCGATGCGCCGTTCGGGCGGTTCAAGATCAATGCCGGTCTTCATCAGCCGCGACATAAAGCGGTCACTCTCCGGCTTGCGCGGCCACACGCCTTCGTTGAGTCCGCCGACGACCAGCGTGTCGATATCCTGAAGCCGCGCTTCCAGCACGCCCCAGATGGCGATGCTCCTGTCGGTGCCCTGCGCCGGCTTGACCATTTCGGGCGCAATCAGCGCCTCCATCACATCGGGCCATTCGTCCGCGGCGAAGGAGAACGACACCGAGGCCGCGACCAGACCGCGCAAGAGCTCGGCAAGCTTTTCACCGGCATCGCCGGCATAGAGTTCGCTGAGGCTTCCGTCAGCAGCGCGGCCGAGGCTTTCGAGCACGCCGACACTGGCGCGCACAAGCGTGGCAAGATCGGCATTCTCCTCGCCGCGAAAGGCAACCAGCGGCGCCAGCGCAGCCGTTAGCCGGATCAGCAGATCGCGCGCCTGTTCGATGCGCCTGACCGAGAGGCGCGATCGCCAGAAAGGCGGGCGGCGATTGCCGCCGTCGTCGAATTCGGCAAGCCGGGCATCGAAGAGTTGCGGCAGCGACGCGACGTCCGGGCGACCGGTGCCGCCGCGCAGCGCCACGAGTTCGACGATTTCGGCCGCATGGCGGACGCTTGCCCGCTCCAGGCCGAGGCCAAGCAAGGGATGCTTGAGCAGTGACAGCAGGGCGACCGGATCGCCCGGGCGGAACGCCGCCTGAAGCGCCAGCCGGAGCAGGCTGGCGGCTGGCGTGTTGATGAGCGGCGTGCCGCCGGAATCGTCGGCGGCGACGCCGAAGCGCAACAGCTCGACCGAGACGCGTCGCGCCAGCGCGCGGTCGCCGGTGACCAGTGCGGCGCGCTGGCCGGGCCGTTCGACGGCCTGTTTGAGCGCAACGGCGATCGCCACGGCTTCGTCGCGTTCGCTGGCGGCCTCGAGAAGCGTCACACCAGCGAAGGCCTCGGCACTATCGCCAGCGGTGAAGCGCGCGCGCGTCTCGGCCCAGAGCTCGGTGGTCTCCGCCGGCCGCAGCGCCTCGCCGACAAGTGCGGCGCGCAGCGCAAGTGGCCGCGGCGCAACAGCAAGCTCCCCGACATCGGCCCGAAGCACCCCGATCTTGCCGATCAACTTTGCCAGGCCGTATTGCGGATGGCCAAGCAAAGCCGGCCGCGCACCAGGAGCACTGACGGCGGCAAAGGACGGCTCGTCCAGCGTCCGGTCGAGGCCGGGCAGCACAACAGCGCCATTGGGCAGACCGGCGATTACGGCAAGCAGCTCGGCCGTGGCGGGGATGGAGCCGGTAGAGCCGGCGGCGATCACCGGCCCGGCGGGTGGATTGCGCTTCAGCCGCGCCGCTTCCAGCCTTATCAGGGCATTGCGATGCGCTGCCGGATTGGAGCGACGGCGTTCCTCGAGCAGCTTCGGCCAGTTCTCAGTCACGATGGTCAGGAAATCGAGCGTCACCTGCCACCAGCCTGCAAGGTTGCCGGTTACAAGGTCGGCGAGCCTCGCCCAATCCGTGCCTTCCGTCTCGATCTCATCCATCAGCCGTGCAAGGTCGCGCGCCAGCCAGATGGCGTCGGCGGCGGAGGCCGGGATGACGATCTCCTCGTCGAACAATGCCGCGACATGTGCCGGCAGGCGGCGTTTCCACGCCCGCACCAGCGGCGCAAGCAGCAGAAGACGCTCGACCGCGGCGATCGGCGGCGCAAAGTCGATGGCGGCCGAAGCTTCCGTCTCGAAGGCGGCTTCATCTTCATCAAACTCACCAAGTGGGCGGATGACCGGCAGGATCGCCGAACGGCTTCCCGAGCGCGAGAGAGCATCGACGAAGACGCCGCGAAGCGCCCGCGCTGCACGGCGCGTCGGCACGTAGATGGTGAGATCGGCCAGCACCAGCGGATCGCCATCATAGGCAAAGCCGGGAACCAGGCGCCCTGCAAGCAGCGCCTCGGCCAGCGTCGGCAGGAACGGCGCTCCGGGCGGGATCGAGAAAACGCGGCGGGAGCCGCTCATTTCGACTCGGTAAGAGCGCCGGGTGCCTCAGCAAGAGCATCAGGCGTGCCGGCAAGCGCGGCGGCGACCGCTGCTTCCGCCCGCGGGATCGCGTCGGGTTTACCGACAGTGATCCAATGGCCACGCATCGTCATGCCGAACAGGCGGCCGGCGGCGATTGCCGCATCGAAATAGGCGTTGAGCGACAGCGGGCCGGCCGGCGCGTCCTTGAAGATGCGCGGATGGACGATTGCGGCGCCGGCATAGATCAGGCCGGCCGGATCGTTGTTCGCACGCCGCAACGCGCCGTCCGGCGCCATCAGGAAATCGGTGCCGCCGCTATGTCCGGTTGCCGACTGGAGATCCGCAAGCATCAGCAGAATGTCCATTGTCGCGCCCTCCCATGCAAGGGCAAGTCGCCTGAGATTGGAAACGCCGCTGTCGATCCAGAAGGTGTCGGCGTTGAGCACATAGAAGGGTGCCCCTAACCTGGGCAATGCCTTGACGATGCCGCCGGCAGAGTCGAGCAGGCCGCTGCTCTCATCCGAGATGACGATTCTCGGCGCACTGCGGCGGGCTACATGGTGCACGATCTGTTGCGGCAGGTAATGGACGTTGACGACGGCCTTGGCGACACCGGCTTCGGCTAGGCTGTCCAGCCCCCAGTCGAGCAATGTCTTGCCGGCGACCTTGACCAGCGGCTTCGGCAAGGTCTCGGTGATCGGCCGCATGCGCTTGCCGAGCCCGGCGGCAAGCACCATGGCGGTCGTCGGCATCGGTCCCGACGCTTTCAGGCCCAAATCCTTAGCCTTCAAATCGAGCGTTCCTCCAGCAAGCCGTGGGCGATGTAGAAATCCTGCAGCCCGGCCAGCGCCGGATGCGCCAGCGCCCGGCGAAGATAATCGCGGATGCGCGGCAGATGCTTCAGATAATAAGGCTTGCTGTCGCGTTTTTCGAGCCGCACGAAAATGCCGAGGATCTTGGAATTGCGCTGTGCGGCCATGATTGCATAGGTTTCGCGGAATTCGTCTTCGTCGAAGACGCCGGCGTCGCGTCGCGCGGCGATATAGGCGGCGAGCGTGTGCTTTTCGATTTCAGGTGAAATGGTGACGCGCGCGTCCATGGCGAGCGAGGCGACGTCGTAGGCTGACGGACCGATGAGCGCATCCTGGACATCGACGACGCCGAGACGATCGTGACCGGAACGGTCACCGCGCCAGATCAGGTTGGGCGAATGGAAGTCGCGCAGCATTAGCGTGTATTCGCGCCCCTCGAGCCGATCGAGCACCGCATTCCATTCGCTGCGATAACCGGCGCGCAACGCCTCGCTTGGCGGAGCGCCTGATATCGCAGGGACATACCAGTCGACCAGCAATTCGGCCTCGATCATCATGGCGTCGCGATCGAAAGGCGGCACCTCGTGGAAGACGCCGGGGCCGGCCTGCATGCTGGCCGGCCATGTTTTGCCGTGCATCATGGCAAGCAGTTCGGCCGCCGCCGCGTAGCGCTCGGCCACCGGCTGGCCGCGCTTGTCCAGGAACCCTTGGGACCCGAGATGCTCCAGCAGCAGAAAACCCTGGTCGAGATCCTGGGCATGGATTTCCGGGACGCTGACGCCGCCGGCCCGCAAGGCACGGTCAATGGCGACGAACGCCGAAACGGATTGCGCGGTGTGGGCGATCTCGGCATAGGGTTTGCCGTCGCGGACTGGCGGTCCGAGCACCAGCCTTGGCGAGTTCATCAGCACGCGCGGCGGAAATCCGGCGAGCGTGACGATCTCGTAGGAGCGAGCCGAGGCATCACCGATGAAATATCGCCGCTGCGCTTCGCCCCAACCGGCCTGGCCGAGAAAATCGCGCATGGCCAGCGATCGCGCCGCGCGCTCGAAGGCGGCGCCCCCTCCCGATAGTCTCGCCAATCGGCCGTCGCCCTGCTGGAGAAGTTCGACCAGCACCGAGGTTTTCGGCAAATATGCCTCTGCCCGTTCCGGCCATTCGACCAGTGCGGCCCCTTGCGTCAGCGCCTCGTCGAAACCCAACTCGTCCAACTCGGATGCCGCGCCCAAGCGGTAGAGATCGAAATGATGGACCGGCACACGCGTGTCGTAACTCTGGACCAGCGTAAAGGTCGGGCTCGGCACGTCGAGGCCGGCATCGTCGGCCAGTGCCTTGACCAGCGCCCGCGCCAAGGTCGACTTGCCGGCGCCGAGATCGCCCTTGAGAGCGAGCACGTCGCCAATGCGCAGCGACATGGCGAGGTCCTCACCAAGCCTTGCCGTCGCAGCCTCGTCGGCGAGAAAACGCTCCAGCACCAATACCGCCATCGAACGCGCTACTCGGCCGCCGCGCGGATGCCGGACGGCGTGTCGGGAAAGGCGCAAACAACCGTAGTGCCCTTGTCCCTGCCGGTCTCGATGCGGACGCTGCCGCCATGCAGTTCGACAAAGCTCTTGACGATCGACAGGCCGAGCCCGGCGCCGCGGCGGCGGCCGCCATTGGTGCGCGGCTCGAAGCGCCGGAACACCGAGTCAAGCAGGTCCGGCGGCATGCCAGGGCCGTCATCGTGAACGGAAAATTCCACGCCGTCGGCAAGTTGGCGGCAGGCGAGCGTTATGGTGCTCGCCTCCGGCGCGTAATTGGCGGCATTGCTGAGCAGATTGTAGAGGATCTGGCGGACCCGGATTTCGTCGCCGTGGAAGGTTTTCGGCGCGGCCGCTGCGTCGATCCTAAGCTTGATCGCATGTTCCTCCAGTCGGTCGGCGACCAGTTCGGCGGCGGCTGTAATGGTTCGATCGATGTGAACTTCGGAAATGTCGAGTTCCATGATGCCGGCATCCACCGTCGCCAGATCGAGGATGTCGTTGACGATGGTGAGCAGGACCGAGGAGGACGAGCCGACATGCCCGATATATTCGCGTTGCTTCTGGTTCAACGGACCAGTCGACGGCAGTGAAAGAAGCTCGGTAAAGCCGATGATGTTGGTGAGTGGCGAGCGCAGCTCATACGAGACGTGCTGCACGAATTCGTTCTTGATCTGGTCGGACTTTTGCAGCGCCTCATTCTTGTCCTTCAGCGCCCGCTCGACATTGACGCTGTCGGTAACGTCGACGAAGGTCATCATCACCTGGCCGTTGGGCAAGGGGATGACGGCGTAGCGCAAAACGGTGCCGTTGTTCAATTCGGTCTGGCCGTGGCGGTCGCGGCGCTCGTCGTCGAAGCCGGTGATGGCGGCAACGAACCCGCCCCACGGACTGTCGACGGCACGGCGGTCGCAAAGGTCGCGGATCGTCGAGACATGGACGTTGGGTTTCGAGGCATCGGCATCCAGCCCCCACAGTGCTGCGAAGGCCGGATTCGACAATCTCAGCCTGCCGTCGGGGCCGAACACAGCGACGCCTTCGGCAAGGTTGTCGAGCGTTTCGCCCTGGACCCGCACTGCGGTCTGGTAGCGGCTTTCAAGGTCCATCTTCTCGGTCAGGTTCTCGAACACCCAGGTGACGCCGCCCTTGGGCTGCGGGTTGGCGACGACGCGAATGGTCTTGCCGTCCGGCAGATGCCACCAATGCTCCTGCGATTCAACCGCGCGATAAGCGCCGAGCAAGCTCTCTTTCCAGCGCCGCCATTCGGGCTGCTCGGCAATCTTGCCTTCGCTGCGCAGGCGGTCGAGCAGCAAGGCGTTGTCCGGCGCGCTGTGCAGGAAGCCGCTGTCGAGGCCCCATAGTTTCTGGAACGCCTGATTGAAAAACCGCAATTTCTCGTCGGTATCGAAAATCGCCACGGCGGTGTTGAGCTGATCGAGCGTATCGGCGTGGCTCTGCACGGTCCGCTCATACTCGGCGCGAATGGCCTCGATGGCGCTGATGTCGCAGGCAAGACCAGCCGAACCATCCGCCCCGGCAAAGTCGGTCACGGCAAACATACGGCGGTCGCCTTCGATCACAGTGGAGAGCGTCTGTTCGAAGACGGGGTGCGACTTGTGCTGCGCAGCAATCGTGTCGCGCGCCTGGCCGCCGAGGAATTCCTTGCTGTCACGAACCGCCGATTCGGCATTCTCGGCCTCGACCGCTTCGGCATAGGCCCGGTTGACCCATTTCAGCCGCCCGTCGACGGTGCGTAGCCATGACGGCATCTTGAGCGCATCGAGAAGTCCGATCAGCGTCTCATGGTCGGCGGCCAAGCGCTGGTTCTCGATCTTCAGCCTGGCCTGGCTTCGCTGTGTCTCCGAAAGCGAGACGAAGCGAACCAATACATGCGCCGCACTCTTGCGGCCGTGAACCTCGAGCGGCTGGCCGGCCTGCGATTCGATGACCAGATCGAAGGGCTTTGCCTTGTCCCGCAGCGCCGCCACGGCATGTTCCAACGCGGCCGCCGAACGCGGCATCAGCCAGCGGCCGAAAGCCAGGAAGGCCGCCCGGTCCTCCGGCGCGCCGCTCTCGATCGGCAATGTTCCGACAAGCTCGGGTTTCTTGTTTTCGGCGGCCCATACGACCACGCGCTGGTCGCGGGAATGGAGCAGCGCCTCGGAGCGCTGCAGCGCGGCATTGACGTCGGCGATGCGGGTCCTGAGCTCGGCATTTTCCGCCGCGGTGCGCGCCCTTTCGCGGATCAGAAAGATGGCCGACAGCAATGCCGCCCCCATGACGCCGACAAACATGGCGAGTTGCATGACCTCGACCGTGCTGACCGACAGCCCGGCCTTTTGCGCCACGCGGGTTTGGGCATGTGCGGCAAAGCCAAGCAGCGGACCAACCAGCGCGGAAGAAGCAAGCAGCACCCCGACACGGCTGCCGGCACGGCATAAAAGGCTGCCGCCTCTGGCAGCGGAGCCCGTGATCGAATCGTTATGGCCGCCGGAAACGGCCTGTCCCGCGCAAGGCGGGTTATCCCCCGGCATGTCTTGGTCCTCTTCGCCGCCTGAATGCAAGACCGCCCTGATGCGTGCGCCCGGGCCTCGTCCCCGGACCGCGAATCAGCACCATAGCGCTTGCGCGAATCGGCGTGAAGAATCAATCAGCGCAAAAATAAAGCCGGGCGAAAAGTCAATCGCCCGGCTTCAATATCTAGTGGCAAGTTTCGCCGTGGTTAATAGCGGTAGTGTTCCGGCTTGAACGGTCCCTGCGGGGTGACGCCGATATAGGCGGCCTGTTCGCCGGACAGTTCGGTCAGGCGGGCACCGAGCTTGTCGAGATGCAGGCGCGCGACCTTTTCGTCGAGATGCTTCGGCAGGACATAGACCTGGTTCTCGTACTGACCGGGCTTGGTGTACAGCTCGATCTGGGCCAACACCTGGTTGGTGAAGGACGCCGACATGACGAAGCTCGGGTGGCCGGTGGCGTTGCCGAGGTTGAGCAGACGGCCTTCCGACAAAAGGATCATCCGCTTGCCGTCCGGGAAGGTGATCATATCGACCTGCGGCTTGATGTTGGTCCATTTCAGGTTGCGCAGCGACGCCACCTGGATCTCGTTGTCGAAGTGACCGATGTTGCCGACGATCACCATGTCCTTCATCAGGCGCATGTGGTCGAGGGTAACGACGTCCTTGTTGCCGGTGGTGGTGATGACGATGTCTGCCGTCGGTGCCGCGTCTTCGAGCGTGACCACCTCGAAACCGTCCATCGCTGCCTGCAGCGCGCAGATCGGATCGACCTCGGTGACCTTGACGCGGGCACCGGCACCCTTGAGCGAAGCCGACGAGCCCTTGCCGACGTCGCCATAGCCGCAGACGACCGCGACCTTGCCGGCCATCATCGTGTCGGTGCCGCGGCGAATGCCGTCGACAAGCGATTCCTTGCAGCCATATTTGTTGTCGAATTTCGACTTGGTGACGGAATCATTGACGTTGATCGCCGGGAACGGCAGCAGGCCTTTTTTCTGCAACTGATAGAGCCGGTTGACGCCGGTCGTCGTCTCTTCGGTGACGCCGCGGATCGCTTCCTTCTGCTTGGTGAAGAAGCCGGGCGATGCCTGCATGCGTTTCTTGATCTGGGCAAACAGGATCTCTTCCTCTTCGCTGCCCGGATTGGACAGCACATCCTCGCCGGCCTCGGCGCGGGCGCCGATCAGGATGTACATGGTGGCATCGCCACCGTCGTCGAGGATCATGTTGGAGGTGCCGCCATCGGCCCACTGGAAGATCTTGTCGGTGTAGACCCAATAATCCTCCAGCGTCTCGCCCTTGACGGCAAACACCGGAATTCCGGCCTCGGCAATGGCCGCGGCAGCGTGGTCCTGGGTCGAGAAGATGTTGCAGGAAGCCCAGCGGATATCGGCGCCGAGCGCCTTAAGCGTTTCGATCAGCACCGCGGTCTGGATGGTCATGTGCAGCGAGCCGGTGATGCGCGCGCCCCTGAGCGGCTTCTTGTCGCCGAATTCCTCGCGGCAGGCCATCAGGCCCGGCATTTCGGTTTCGGCGATCTCGATCTCCTTGCGGCCCCAGCCGGCAAGCGCGATGTCGGCGACCACATAATCCTTGCTACCCGTCATGGCAGTGCTCCGATGCGAATTGATTGCGGGACGCGCCCCGCCCCGAAGGCGTGTGGGAGGGCGCGAGTTGCCGGCCTGACTAGCAGATCGGGAGTCGGACGACAATGGGATATAAAGAAATCTTTATCCGTGCATGTCTTCAGCGGCAACCAACACGAGAGAGCGCCGTCAGCATTCCTCGCCAAAACGGGAAGCAACCAGTTGCTCCAGCGCATCGATGACCTCTTCGGCCTGCGGGCCGCTGGCGGTGACGCGGATCGAATAGCCGGGGCTCGCCGCCAGCATCATCAGGCCCATGATCGAGGTGCCGCCGACCTTGACGCCGTCCTTCTCGACCTGGACCGTGGCATTGAAGCCGCTGGCAATTTGAACGAACTTGGCCGAGGCGCGCGCGTGCAGGCCGCGCTGGTTGACGATCGGAAAGTCGCGAACGATCTTGTCCTTTTCCGGCAACAGCGCGCTCATTTGCTGCTCAGGAGCTGACTGGCGACGTTGATGTATTTGCGGCCGGCAGCCTGCGCCTCATCCAGCGCGGCCGCCATGTTGTCGCCTTTGCGAACGCTGGACAGCTTGATCAGCATCGGCAGGTTCATGCCGGCAATGACCTCGATGCGGCCGGATTCCATCACGGAAATGGCGAGGTTGGAGGGCGTGCCGCCGAACATGTCGGTCAAAACGATGACGCCTGATCCGGTATCGACGCGGCCGACTGCGTCGATAATGTCGCGGCGGCGTTGTTCCATATCGTCGTCGGCACCGATCGCCACGGTCTCGAAATTGTCTTGTGGCCCAACGACATGTTCCACGGCATTGCGGAACTCGGCGGCCAGTTGACCGTGCGTTACAAGCACGAGTCCGATCATTCTTTGGTGGCTCCCGTCATCGCCGCTTCACAAGCGCATTTTATGCTCGCCGACCGTTCCAGGTGGCGGGAGCGCTATCTTGTCGACGCAAGGCCCGTTGACAAGCCCAAAATTGCGCCGGCCCAGACCAATTTGACGCATTGCAGCAAAAAATCCAAATCGGATCAAAGGAAAGGCGCAATCGACAGGCGCGACATCACTGCCGGCAAGGCCGCCGCGACATTGCGCCCGGCAAGATCGATGCGCGGCACTGGTACGCCGAAAACGAGTTCGCTGCAGTCTTCCTGGAAGCGGGCCATTTTGCCGGCTGGCACCAGCCGGATAATGAGGTCGATCACGCAGCTTGGCTCGAATGGTATCGGCTTGGGGCCGAATCCCGGCACCTCGACGAGGCCGGCTATGCTGACTGGTGCGCGGCAGACCAGCCGCCCCTCGCAATCGGCAGCAAAGAGCTGGTCATCGCCGATCAGCCGCGAAAACAGCCCGCGCTGGCTGCAATGATCGATCAAGGCGAGCGCCAGCGTCGTCTTGCCCAAGCCGGACGGTCCGGTGATGAGAATGCCGCAATCACCTATCAGGATGGCGGTGCCGTGAATGTTTTCAGGCTGCACAATAGGACCAGGCGTGATTGGAATTCATCCGTCAGCCTTCGGCCGGCAGCGTCACCACGAAGCGGGCGCCCTTGATCTCGCCAGGCTTGGTGCCCGGGATGTTCTCGGCGCTCAACGTGCCGCCATGGGCTTCGACGATCTGCCGGGATATCGACAGGCCAAGGCCCGAGTTCTGGCCGAACGCCTCGCCGGCCGGCCGGTCGGTATAGAACCGCTCGAAAATGCGATCGATGTTGTCGGCCCGGATGCCGGGGCCATTGTCGTCGACGGTGACGATGTTGAACTTGCCGGCGCGCGCCAGCGATATGGTGATGTGGCCACGTTCTTCGGGAACGAACGAGCGGGCATTCTCGATCAGGTTGGTGATCACCTGGCCGATCCTCAGATCATGGCCGACGACGAAGTAGCCTTTCACGCCCTGCGGCAGTTTGGCGACCTTGAATTCGATCTCGACCGCCTTCTTGTTGCGTGTGGCCTCGCGCGAGACGGCGACCAGATCGGTGATGAACTTCTTCAGGTCGACAGTTCCCGCGTCTTCCCGCGCCAGTTCGGCATCGAGACGGGAGGCATCGGAAATATCGGTGATCAGGCGGTCCAGGCGCCTCACATCGTGCTGGATGATATCCATCAGCCGGCTGCGCGAATTGTCGTTCTTGGCCAGCGGCAATGTCTCCACCGCGCTGCGCAGCGAGGTGAGTGGGTTCTTCAATTCATGCGAGACATCCGCGGCAAAACTTTCGATCGCCTCAATGCGGGCGTAGAGCGCATTGGTCATGTCGCGCACGGCGATCGACAAATTGCCGATCTCGTCCTGGCGGTCGGAGAAGTCGGGAATTTCCTCGCGGTTCTTGACACCGCGGCGAACCCTGACCGCCGCCGCGGAAAGCCGGCGCAGCGGGTTGGCGATGGTGGAGGCCAGCAGCATCGACAGGATAGCGGTAACCAGCGCGGCGATGCCGAACACTCGCAGGATCGCCTTGCGCTCGGCCGCGACGATCTTGTCGATGTCGCCACCTTCGGTCGACAGCATCAGTACGCCGAGAACGGCACGGAAGCGCTGGATCGGCACCGCCACGGAAACGATCTGCTCGCCCTGCTCCGAGATCCGCACGATCGTCGACGGACTGCCGGTAAGCGCCTTGACCACTTCGGGAAACGCAGCACCGTTGCCGCCCGGCTGCTCGCGATAGACGGGCAGCTGCTTATTGCGGAAGAAATCGAAGACGAATTTCTGGATGCGCTCCAGAAGATCCGGCTGCTCCTCTTCGACCGGCGGCAGATCGTAGCGAAGGATCTGACCGCGCGAATAGAGATGGCGAGAATCGAGCAGCAGGTTGGCGTCGCGGTCGTAAATGCGGGCGCGCGTGCGCGTCGGCGAGATCAACCGCCTGAGCACCGGCGCCACGCGCTCCGGATTGATCGGGAAATCGAGATTGTCGAGCTGATCGGAGCCCGGGCCGAGGCTTTCGCCAGCCTGCAACTCAAGCAGCTTTTCCGGATCGATGCTGATCGAATCGGTCTCGACCGTCGCCGATGCGGCAATCGCGCCGGCAATGATCTCGCCCTGGGTCATCAGGCTCTCGACACGGGCGTCGATCAGCCCGTCTCGAAAGGTGTTGAGGTAGAGAATGCCGGTGACCAGGACGGCCAGGCCGGCAAGATTGAGAAAGAGAATACGCCGCGTCAGGCTGGAAAAGATGTGATGGCCGAGAAACCGGCGCATCGGCACCGTGATTTTCGACACGAAGGCGGGCAGAATCCGCGGCGGTCGCCTGGCGGCGCCCGATCGTCTCACTCGCTCTACTTCCACTGCCATCGAATAGCAGCTCCCGCTCGACTCAAGCTTCGCGGAACCGATATCCGACTCCGTAAAGGGTTTCGATCATTTCGAAGTCATCATCGACGGCCTTGAACTTTTTGCGCAGCCGCTTGATGTGACTGTCGATGGTGCGGTCATCGACATAGACCTGCTCATCATAAGCCGAATCCATCAGCGCATCACGGCTTTTTACGACGCCTGGACGCTGGGCCAGCGAATGCAGGATGAGGAACTCGGTGACGGTAAGCGTCACCGGCTCGCCCTTCCAGGTGCAGGTGTGGCGCTCCTGGTCCATGACAAGCTGGCCGCGCTCAAGCGACCGAGCCTGCTGGTTGGGCGCCTTGGCGGCCGCCTCGCGGGTACTGGCGCGGCGCAGCACGGCGCGGACGCGCTCGACCAGAAGACGCTGCGAGAAGGGTTTGCGGATGAAGTCGTCGGCGCCCATCTTGAGGCCGAACAGTTCATCGATCTCGTCGTCCTTGGAGGTCAGGAAGATCACCGGCAGGTCGGATTTCTGGCGCATCCGGCGCAGCAGCTCCATGCCGTCCATGCGCGGCATCTTGATGTCGAGGATGGCGAGGTTCGGCGGGCGCGCCGCCAGTCCCTCCAGCGCCGACGC
Organism: Mesorhizobium sp. M1403; assembly: GCF_040317695.1. Classification (NCBI taxonomy): domain Bacteria; kingdom Pseudomonadati; phylum Pseudomonadota; class Alphaproteobacteria; order Hyphomicrobiales; family Phyllobacteriaceae; genus Mesorhizobium; species Mesorhizobium sp. M1403. Next base: position 67,466 of record NZ_JAMYKY010000019.1, read on the forward strand.
CCCATCCGTGTAGGTTTCAACCCGATAACCCTCGGATTCGAGGGCGATCGAAACCGAAGTCAGAATGTTGCGATCGTCGTCGACAAGCGCGATTGTTGCCATTTCAAGCGGCTCCCTCATGAGCTGTCCCTTCTTTCGTCGAGAAGGGGCTTTTGCAGGACAAATTAGGTACAAAATGTGGCATAGGCTCTATCCGCTGTCACGCGCGGCATGCCGGCGGCCACAATTGTACCTCGATATGGATTGGACGAATGAACATCGCCAATCCTTTGGGCAACCATCAGTGTTTTTGCACATATAAACGATTTAAACAACTTTCAAAATATTTAAATCGATTAATGATTTGATATCATTCGCCTTTTCTGGTTTTGACGTTTTTAGCTCCTGCAATGGGGGTTCCGGAATTCGCCGGTAAAGACGCGGTAAATCGAAGAAGGGACACCCATGTCGGAAGCCGGCAAACGCAATCCTGCATGTACAATCGATCGGATCGGCCTGAGAACCACGGGCGTGGTGCGCTATAATTTCGGCGCGGCCGCGCTCTACGAGGAGGCAATCCGCCGTGGCGAGGCCCGACTCACCGCGCATGGCGCGCTTGCCGCCGAAACCGGGCAGCACACCGGCCGCTCGCCCAGGGACAAATTCGTGGTGCGCGACGAAAGCACCGCGCCGCATGTATGGTGGGACAACAACAAAGCGATTTCGCCGGGGCAGTTCGATACGCTGCTTGCCGATTTTCGCGCCCATGCGGCTGGAAAGGACCTTTATGTGCAGGACCTGGTCGGCGGCGCCGACGAGGAGCTGAAGCTGCCGACCCGGGTGATCACGGAGCTTGCCTGGCACTCCTTGTTCATCCGCAATCTGCTCATCCGGACGGCAGCCGCCGAACTCGAGCATTTCGTGCCCGATTTGACGATCATCGACCTGCCGTCGTTCCGCGCCGATCCCGCCCGCCACGGCACGCGCGGCGAAACGGTGATCGCCGTCGATCTTTCGCGCATGATCGTGTTGATCGGCGGTACCTCCTATGCCGGCGAGATGAAGAAGTCGGTATTCACCGTGCTCAACTATCTGCTGCCGGCAAAAGGCGTGATGCCGATGCATTGCTCTGCCAATGAAGGACTCGCCGGCGACGCGGCCGTCTTCTTCGGCCTTTCCGGGACCGGCAAGACGACGTTGTCGGCCGACCCGTCGCGCACGCTGGTCGGCGATGACGAGCATGGCTGGGGACCGCACGGCATCTTCAATTTCGAAGGCGGCTGCTATGCCAAGACGATCAAGCTTTCGGCCGAAGCCGAGCCGGAGATCTTCGCCACCACCCAGCGCTTCGGCACGGTGCTGGAGAATGTCGCGCTCGACGCCGGTCGCGTGCCGGATTTCGACGATGGCGGGCTGACCGAAAACACACGCTGCGCCTACCCGCTCCACTTCATTCCGAACGCCAGCAAGACGGGGCGCGCCAACCACCCGAAGAATATCATCATGCTGACCGCCGACGCGTTCGGCGTGATGCCGCCGATCGCGCGGCTGACCCCGGCGCAGGCGATGTACCATTTCCTCTCCGGCTATACCGCCAAGGTGGCGGGGACCGAGAAAGGCGTTACTGAACCCGAAGCGACATTTTCGACATGCTTCGGCGCACCGTTCATGCCGCGGCATCCGTCGGAATACGGCAATCTGCTGCGCGAGCTCATCGCCCGCCACGGCGTCGATTGCTGGCTGGTCAACACCGGCTGGACCGGCGGCGCTTACGGCACCGGCAAGCGGATGCCGATCAAGGCAACGCGGGCGCTGCTTGCGGCAGCACTCGACGGCTCGCTGAAAGCGGCCGACTTCCGGACCGACGCCAATTTCGGTTTCGACGTGCCGGTGACGGTTACCGGCGTCAACCGCGCCATTCTCGACCCGAGATCGACCTGGATCGACAAGCCCGCCTATGACCGGCAGGCGGCAAGGCTGGTTGGCATGTTCGTCGACAATTTCGAAAAGTTCGAGGCCCATGTCGACGCAACCGTGCTCGGCGCTGCACCACGCATGCAGGTAGCGGCTGAATAGCCGTCGCGCTTCAAGGCCCGGCTTCGATCGGGCCTTTTCTTTTTTCGCCTGCCGCGCCATGACTGCGGCATGAACGCCGACGAAAAAATCATCATCACCGACGATGCGGTGATTAATCCGGGTGACCTGCACGAGGACTTCATCCGTTCGTCCGGCCCGGGCGGCCAGAACGTCAACAAGGTGGCGACGGCGGTGCAATTGCGCTTCGATGCTGCCAATGCACCGGGCCTGTCGGAGCGTGTGCGCGAACGGACCATCAAGCTTGCCGGCCAGCGCGCCACCAAGGACGGCGTCATCGTCATCGAAGCCGGACGCTTCCGCACGCAGGAGCAGAACCGGGCGGACGCCCGGGCGCGGCTGACGGCACTGGTCGCCAAGGCCGCCGAACCGCCGCCACCGCCGCGCAAGAAGACAAGGCCGTCCAAGGGCGCGGTCGAAAGACGGCTGAAGAGCAAAGCCGGGCGCGGCTCGATCAAGAAAATGCGTGGCCGGGTCGAGGATGACTGACAGCCGAATCGGCTTCGGATCCCAGATCGCCGGTGTGAAGTGTGCAGCCACTGCCGGAGGCGGCTTTCGGGTCGCCGTTTTCGTTTGACGGTGGCATTCTGATTTTCCAGACCAACGGATCAAGCGACCCGATGCTCGTGCTGCCCAAAGGCGTCCGCCATATGCCTGGTTACCTGTCGCGCGCCATGCAGGAAGTGCTGGTGGAAGATATCAGGGAGGTCGTGCAGGAAGCCCCGCTGTTCGTGCCGGCGATGCCGCGTACCGGCAAGGAGATGAGCGTGCGCATGACCAATTGCGGCCCGCTGGGCTGGGTCACCGACAAGGAGCACGGCTATCGCTACCAGCCGACTCACCCGGTGACCGGAAGGCCATGGCCGCCGATCCCGGAGATGCTGCTCGAACTGTGGCGGGACGTATCTGCCTATGCGCACCCGCCGGAGGCCTGCCTGGTCAATTTCTATTCCCAGGATGCCAAGATGGGTCTTCACCAGGATCGCGACGAGAGCGATTTCTCCGCGCCTGTCGTCTCGGCCTCACTCGGCGACGATTGCCTGTTCCGGGTCGGCCAGACGATGCGCGACGGCGCCACCAAATCGTTCAGATTGAAGAGCGGCGACGTCGTCGTGCTCGGCGGCGAAGGCCGCCTCTGCTTTCACGGCGTTGACCGCATCTACCCCTCGACCTCGGCATTGCTCAAGAACGGCGGCCGCATCAATCTGACGCTGCGTCGGGTGACGATGCCGAAATAGGCTGTTCGGGTGGCCGGTCGCCCGGCCGGACATAATCGTCGCGCAGATAGATGCGCTCGGTCTCGTCCTCGACGAGAATGCGATAGTGCGCCAGGATCGCGTCAAAGCCAAAACGCTCCATCAGTTGTCTTGTCCAAGGGCCATCATCTTTCCTGATAACTTTCGTAGAGATAATAATATCAGGGCGCAGACGCTCAAATTCTTGGCGTTTGCTTTCAGCGTAACGCTCCATGATCATCTCGTAATGCGTGGCTTGGGCGACGTCACGCGAAAGCGTGGCTTGCCGGGACAGAGCCATTGCAAACGCTCCAAGCCAGTCATTGGGATCGGCCGAAACGAACTGGCCGCCGATCATGCGGCTTAGTGGATGTCCAGTGTCTATATCTGGACTGATCAAGGCGACGTTTGGTCGATCGGTCGCGGCGCGTATCACGGCGACCAACACCGCGCCTGGCTTCTGAGTGCCCCAGTTCGGTAAGAAGGCAGCCACAATCGCCAGCGACACCAAGGCTCGCGGGGGAGCCGCCAGGCGGGAGAGCAGCCCTGCCGATTGCCGCTCGCTTCTCGGCAAGGCCAGCAAGCAAAGACTAGCCGCTACAGCGTAAAAAATCGATGGGTAGGCATGATACGTCCAGCCTTTGTCCTGGTAGAACAGCGGGAACAAGCCGGCAATAGATGCTGCCAGCGCTACGGCAGCCAGCTCTGGGAAATGGCCGACCGGCCACGACCACCATACTAGGAAGACGAGGAGAAGCCAGATAGACCCGTAGTACACCATTCTAGGCACGGAGGCGCTGCCCTTCGCATAAACATCCACCAGCAGTGGATAGACGTCGCGCAGGAATTCCGGACTGATCAGCGTGACCGCTGCAAGGTAGGCGATGCAAACCCCGCCAATCACCCAGTGTTCCAGGGCGAACACCGGTCTTAGACTGCGCTGATGCGCTGCAACGAGCAGCGCCGGCGCCAGCACCATGATCGCATAGTAAGGCTTGATCAGCAGGAGCACCCCGCCAGAAAGGCCGGCCAGCGCTGCGAGACCTGAGCTTGGTTGCGTCGTTGCCTCTCTTCGCGCTCGCCAGGCATGCAACGCTAGCAGTGGCATGAGCAGCGCGACACCAATGTGCTCGCGCTCGCTGAAGACGTTACCCGGGAAGATCACCAGCATGGCGTAGAAGGCGGGGCCCAGCGCAAACAGCGACGGCGTTTCGGCGAAACCGGCGCGCTTGACGATCGCACCGGAGAATGAAAGTCCGATCAGTGCGGCCAGGTAGGTCCAAGCCTGGACCATGATCTCGGGCGCAATCCCCAGCATCCTTGCCGCAGCCACCGGCGGCAAATAGAGCCATACGCTGAATGGAGGGTTGGTCTCGTGGATCTGCGAGTAAAGCCGCTCACCGGAGAGCATACGCTCGCATACGGTGATCAGCCAACTCGTATCCGGAACGGTGCCCCAACGTTGCTGGAAGACAACCGAAACGACGGTGAGCACAGCAATCACAAGAACATTGCGGCTAGGAAGCAGCGACGCCGCAACATCCTGGCCGCGCCACCGGCTCAAGCTATCAATGTCGTTCGAGACGCTCATGATGTTGCACCGAGGCTCTCGAGCTCGAGCCATACGTCGTCCAGCGGAGCGATTGGATCCAGCCGCGTCATGGTTTTTCCGAGGCCTTGCTCAATTCGGGTGGCCGGTCGCCCGACCGGACATAATCGTCGCGCAGATAGATGCGCTCGGTCTCGTCCTCGACGAGAATGCGGTAGTGCGCCAGGATGGCGTCAAAGCCAAAACGCTCTGTCAGTTGGCTTGTCCACATCGCGTTGTTTTTCTTGAAGACAATGATATCCGGGCGCAGACGCGCGAATTCTTTGCGTTTGCTTTCGACGTAACGCGCCATGATGGCCTGGTAACGCGTGGCTTCAGCGGTATCACCGGAAAGGGCTGCCTGCCGGGACAGGGAAAGCGCGAACACTCCGAGCCAATCGCTGACATGGGTCGAAACGAACTGCCCATCGATCATGCGGGTCAACGGATGTCCCGAGGACATATCCGAACTGATCAACGCAATAGTAGGCCGATCGGTCGCGGCGCGAATGGCGGCAACCAGCGCCGGCCCCGGTTTCTGGGTGCTCCAGTATGGCAAGAAAGCGATTGCCACCCCCGCCAGTGCCCAAGCTCGCGAAGGCGCCGTCACGAACGCCAACAGCTTCGACGGCTGCCGCACGATCCTGGGCACTGCCAGCAGGCACAAAATGGCTGCCACGGCGCAAAAGATCGCGGGATAGGCATGATAAGACCAGCCTTTCGCTTGGTAGAACAGGGGAAACATGCCGGCGATCGATGCAGCCAGCGCTACCGCCGCCAGCTCTGGAAACCGCCCGGCCGGCCACAGCCACCAAATCAGGAAGACGAGGAAACACCACGCGAAACCGTGGCCGATCACGATGGGCCAAAAGATGCCGAGCTTTCCATAAACATCCGCCAAGAGGGGATAGATGTCGCGCAGGAATTCCGGATGGATCAGCGTGACCGCGCCGAGATAGACAATGCAGATGCCGCCAATGACCCAGTGTTCCAGGGCGAAGATCGATTTCAGGCTGCGCCGGCGCACTGCAACGACCAGCGCTGGCGCCAACACCATGATCGCATAGTAGGGCTTGACCAGCAGCAAAATGCTGCCCGACAGGCCGGCGAGTACGGCGATCCCCGGGCCTGGTTGGGCGGCTGCATCTCTGCGCGCACGCCAGGCGTGAAGCGCAAGCAGCGGCATGAAAAGCGCCATGCCGATATGCTCTCGCTCGCTGAAGGCGTTGCCGGGGAAGATCACCAGCATTGCGCAAAACGCTGGCCCCAGTGCAAACAGTGATGCAGTTTCGGTGAAACCCGCGCGCTTGACGATCACGCCCGAGAGCGAAAGTCCGATAAGCACGGCAAGGTATGTCCAGGCCTCAACCAGGATTTCCGGGGCGGCGCCCAGCAATCTGGCCACAGCCACTGGCGGCAGATAGAGCCATACGCTGAATGGAGGGTTGGTCTCGTGGATCTGCGAGTAAAGCCGCTCACCGGAGAGCATCCGCTCGCATACCGTGATCAGCCAGCTAGTATCGGGAACAGTCCCCCAACGCCGCTGCCAGACGATGGAGAACACGGTGACTGCGGCAATGGCCAGGACATTGCGGCTAGGAAGCAGCGCCGCCGCGATATTCCGGCCGCGCCACCGGCTCAAGCCGTCAATGTCGTTCGAGACGCTCATGATGTTGCACCGAGGCTCTCGAGCTCGAGCCATACGTCGTCCAGCGGAGCGATTGGATCCAGCCGTGCCATGGTCTTCCGGGAGCCTCTGCTCAATTGGTTTGGAGCGGCGCAGGCGCCGTGTAACGCAGATAGACAGTGATTTCCGGCTCGTGGTGCAGCAGACGATAGTCGGCCAAGGCGGCTCCGATCCGCTTGTCCTGCAGCATCAGGGCTGTCCGCGCGGGCGAGCCTGACAGCACGACATCGGGCTTCTTCGCTGATATCTCGGCGGCGTATTCGCCGATCACCCGATCGCGGATGCTTTCAAGTTCCCGTCTCCGTTCGAGATCGCCGGTGGCGCGGGCGAGCGTGTCAGCGTTGGAGACCGCCCAGGCGCTCGGATGGCGTGATATGAACCTGCCGTCGACCAGCCTGGCGAGGGGATGGGCAACCTGCATCCGGTCGGCGATCGACATGATGGTCGGGGTTTCGACCGTTGCGCGGATCGCGGCGACAGAGCGCCCGATCGGGCCGTTGTCCGTCGTCAGCGCCGCGTACTGTGCCCTGACCGCTAGTTGCAGCACCAGCACGCAGCCGAAGATCAGGGCGGCCTTGCGAATGAAGCCTGCACTGCGGAATGTGCCGAACCGCAGAAGCTGGATGCCAAATGCAAGTGTTGCAACAACGACCATCGCCAGGGCGTGATTGGGCCAACCCTTGCCCATGACGATGAAGGCCGGAATGAACCCCAGTGCGGTCAGAAGCGGAATCCTGACGTCCCAGTTCGTCTGCCTCAGGCCGCCGGCCGCAAGCACGGTAGCGGCGGCCAGAAGCAGCACCACTTTCGGCCAGTTCGCCAGCATATCGGCGGTAGAGGCCCTCAACGGAAGATAGACCTCGCTGACCAAGGGCAGGACTTCGCTTAAATAAGCACGGTCGAAGAGCGCGATGGACGCGACATAGGCGGCCACGATCGTAGCGCCAAGCAGGTTCTCCACGACGAAGAGCGGTTTCAGCGACCGCCTTTCAACCGCAAGACAGAGTGACGGCAACATGAAGGCCAGCGCAAAATAGGGCGGCTTGACCATGACCACGATCGCCGCGCCGAAGCCCGCGACCATGTGCTCCAGGCGCGAGCCGGCGCTGAAATCCGGGTTCCGCTGACGTGTGCATTGCAACGCCACCCAAGGCAGAATGGCAATCAACGCGAAGTGCTCGCGTTGGCCGAATTGATCCGGCATGAAACAGAGAACCCAGCCCAGGACCGCCGCTGCTGCCCAGAACGCATGGGGCTGCCGGTAAACCGGTTCATCGCGCGCGAGAATGCGGACAGAAACGAAAAGACTGGCCAGGCTCAGGCAAACGACACCAAGCGTCAGCCAGAATTCCGCACGTATGCCGGTGAGCTTTTCCAGGAGCATGAACGGCATGTAGAGCCAGATCGAGAAAGGTGGGTTGGTCTCCATGATGTCGGTGTTGAGCCGCTCTCCGCCAAGCAGCCGATCACAGACGACCAGAAGCCATGACACGTCGACATTGGTCGGTATCGCAATTGTTGTCAGCCAGACGGCGTATATGACGACCAGGCAGGCCAGCAGCAACGGGGCGCCCGCCACGCCCGCAAACGGCGAGAAACGGTTGGCACCGGGCAGCAGTTCACTGAGGGATCGCGCGCTAGAGACCACGAAACACCCAGCGTCCGAGGACGACATAGTTGATGACCGGCACGGCAATGCAGGTAAGCAGGATCGGGACTGCGGCAGGGACGCCGAGCATCTGGGTCAAAAGCCCCGGCAGGGCGATTGCGACAGCGAGGCCGGAAGCGGTGAGCAGGAGAAAGCGGGGCAGTTCCATCGCGTGGCTGCCGCCCGAGGTGAAGGTGAAATATTTATGCCCGGTGTAAGAAAACAGCGCGGCAACGGCGTAGGCCGCAAACGATGTGAGCGCCGCCGGCAGGGCCGCCGTCGCCTGCCCACGCGACAGCAGGAGAGCACAAACGGCATAGATCAGCGTCGACGCAATGCCAATTAGCGCAAAGCGCGATAGTCGACGATACGAACCGGTGCCCATTGCGCGGTCAAGCTGCCAATTTCTCGTCGAGGCGACCGGTTTCGACGGCGTCGTCCTTGCGGAATACCGCCAGCAGCGAAACACCGAAGGGCAGGCTTGCATTTGGTATGATGCGGCCTTCCGCCGAAAACACTGCCTTCATCGCCGCATTCAGTGGTTTCGACGGCGTTGCATGGCCGGCTGGCAAGGCGGGCTTGCGCAACCTATCCACCAGCCGTGCCAGTGCCGCTACAGGAAAGAGTGCGGCATTTGTGTAGCTCAGCCGGTCGATCCTGAAACCAGCCCTTTCAATTCGTTCACGCAGCAGATTGCGTGAATAGCGCCGCATATGATGCAGCCCCACATCATGCGTGCTCCACAACCATTGGTGTGCGGGCACCGTAAGGATGACGCTGCCGGCTGGTTTCAGCATCTGGCGGATCGCGGCAAGCGATGCCTCGTCTTCGGCGACATGTTCCAGCACGTCGAACAGGCAAACCAGGTCGCAGCTTTGCGGCGTGACAGGAATGTTGTCCGGCAGATGTCCGGCAAGGAAGTCGCGGCCGGTCTTTTCCCAGGCAATCCTGCGTGCGAGATCGCTCATCTCGACTGCCGTCACGGTGCCGAACTGCTCCAGCATCCGGATGTTGCCGCCGGTGCCGGCGCCGATCTCGACGATGCGCGCCTTTTCGGGCAGGTCGATGCTGCGAATGACCGCCTCTGCGATGGCGCGACGCCCGCAGAACCACCAATGCTCGTCTTCGGTGGCGGCCATCTGTCGGTAGGCGTCGAGCTCCATTAGCTCATTCCCTCATATTTGCGGCGCACAATGTAGATCGGACGCTGCTTGATCTCGGCGTAGACCCTGCCGAGGTATTGTCCGATGATGCCGATGCCGAGCAACTGGATGCCGCCAAGAAAAAGAACGCTGACCAGCAGCGAGGCGTAGCCGGGCACATCAACGCCAAAGATCATTGTCTTGGCGACGATCAGCAGGCCGTAGAGGAACGACAGCGCGGAAATCGTCGCGCCGACATAGGTCCAGATTTCAAGCGGAGCGGTGGAGAAGCTGGTGATGCCTTCGAGCGCGAAGTTCCACAGCTTCCAGCCGGAGAATTTCGACTGGCCGGCGATCCGCTGATCGCGGACATATTCGACGCTTGCGGTGCGGAACCCGACCCAGGCGAACAGGCCCTTCATGAAACGACGGCGTTCGGGCAAAGACCGCAGCGCCTGGATGACCTGACGGTCGATCAAACGGAAGTCGCCGACATCGTGCGGGATCTTCTGCTGCGCGATCCAGTTGTGAACGCGGTAGAACATCGAGGCGGAGCGCTGCTTGAGAAAGCTGTCGCTCGACCGGTTGGCTCGCTTGGCAAGAACAACCTCGAACCCCTCGCGCCACTTTTCCACAAGCAACGGGATGACATGCGGCGGATCCTGCATATCGACGTCCATCGGGATCGCGGCATCGGCATCGCAGCTGTCGAGGCCCGCGGTCATCGCGGCTTCCTTGCCGAAATTGCGTGAAAGGTCGATTATGTGGATGCGAGGGTCTGCTTGTTGGGCTTCGATCAGCTTTTCGAGCGTCGTATCGCTGCTGCCGTCGTTGACGAAGATGAACTCGAGGGCAACGCCATTGTCCTTCAGCGGAGCGGTGCTTTCGCACACCGCCTTCAGGAACGGGGCAATCGCGCCTTCCTCATTGTGGACCGGCACGATCAGGGCAATCGTGGCGGCGCCGCTGCCCGGATGTGCGACGCGGTCCGCTGCCGGCCGATCAATATTTAGGAATGGCGCATTCATTGTTTGCCGAGCCCGCAGATCAGGCCTGACAATAGGAAGACGGGGTTAAGATGACTTTAAGGAATGAATCGGGATTTCACAGTTTTCGGAGCGCCACTTCCTCGACCAGATGATTGGCGCCCTTGCGCAGGATGAGATCGGCGCGGGCGCGGGTCGGCAATATATTCTCGCGCAAGTTCTTCAGGTTGATGTTGGTCCACAGGCCCTCGGCGATGGCGCGGGCCGCATCCTCGGAAAGTTGCGAATAGCGGTGGAAGAAGGAGGCTGGGTCGCGGAAGGCGGTTTCGCGCAGCCGCATGAAGCGGGCGATATACCAGTGATGGATAAGCGCCTCCTCGGCATCGATATAGATGGCGAAGTCGAAGAAATCTGACAGGAAAGGCACGATCTTGCCGTCCTTCGGCAGCTTGCCAGGTTGCAGGACATTGATGCCCTCGAAGATCAGGATGTCCGGCCTGTCGATGGTCTGGAACTCGCCCGGGATAACGTCATAGGTCAGGTGCGAATAGACCGGCGCGCGGACGTTGCGCTGCGCCGATTTGATGCCGGACAGGAAACGCAGCAGCGCGCCGACGTCGTAGCTGTCGGGAAAGCCCTTGCGCTCCATCAGATTGTTGCGGCGCAGGACTTCGTTCGGCAGCAGGAAACCGTCGGTGGTGACCAGATCGACCTTGGGACTCGACGTCCAGCGCGCCAGCAGCTCCTTTAGCACGCGCGCCGTGGTCGATTTGCCAACCGCCACGGAACCGGCAATGCCGATGATGAACGGTGTCTTGGCCACGTCCAGCGCGTTGAAAAAAACCTGGCGTTGCCTGAACAGGAGTTGACTGGCTTCGACATGGGCCGACAACAGCCGCGACATCGAAAGGTAGATGCGCTCGACCTCGTGGAGATCGACCGGATCGTTCAGCGACCGCAGACGACGGACCTCGTCCTCGGTGAGCGTCATCGGCGTATCGGCGCGGAACCGCGACCATTGCTCCGCCGAGAAGAACCGATAGGGTGAATACTTCTCGGTAGGAGCGAGCTGGTCCATCGAGTTCCTCCGCAGCGATCAGCCCCGGTCCAGCCGAGACGCCTTTTCGGCGATGCCCGAACGACCGGTGCGGCGTTCAAGCTCGTTGAGCACATCGCTCAGCGGAATGTCCGCTATGCCGAGAACGACAAGCCAATGATAGATGAGATCGGCGCTTTCCGAAACAAGCGCGTCCCGGTCGGCGCTGACGGCTGCGATCACCGTTTCGACCGCCTCTTCGCCGAGTTTCTGCGCTGCCTTGCTCATGCCGCGCTGAAAGAGCTTGGCCGTCCACGAATCCGGATCGCCGGAACGTGCGCGTTCGCCAATGATCTTCTCCAGATCGGAGAGTGAGAACTCGGTCATAACGGCGTTTACAGCCTCTTCTTAGCCGGAAAGGCTCTAGGACCGATTACCCGGCGAGTCCAGCCGCATCGGCAGTCCGGCCTGAGCCATATGCATCTTGGCTTCGGCGATGCTGTAGGTGCCGAAATGGAAGATCGAGGCTGCCAGCACCGCGCCCGCATGGCCGTCGCGAATGCCTTCGACCATGTGATCGAGCGTGCCGACGCCACCGGAAGCGATGACCGGCACGCGTACGGCGTCGGCGACCGCGCGGGTAAGCGCTATGTCGTAGCCGGCCTTGGTGCCGTCGCGGTCCATCGACGTCAACAGGATCTCGCCGGCGCCGAGATCGACGATCCGCCGAGCGAACTCGACGGCATCGATGCCGGTCTTCTCGCGGCCGCCATGGGTGAAGATCTCCCAGCGATCAGCCTCGCCCGCAGCGGACACTTTCTTGGCGTCGATGGCGACGACGATGCACTGGTTGCCAAACTTGTCGGCAGCCTCGGCGACAAAATTTGGGGTTTTCACCGCCGCCGTATTGATCGACACCTTGTCGGCGCCGGCCAGAAGCAGCTTCCTGATGTCGGCGACCTGGCGGACGCCACCACCGACAGTCAGCGGCATGAAACATTGTTCGGCCGTTCGGGTAATGACATCGAAGATGGTCTCGCGGTTTTCCGACGAGGCGGTGATGTCGAGAAAGCAGAGCTCGTCGGCGCCGGCCGCGTCATAGGCTTTTGCCGCTTCGACGGGATCGCCGGCATCGACCAGGTCGACGAAATTGACGCCCTTGACGACGCGACCGTTCTTGACGTCGAGACAGGGGATGACGCGGGCTTTCAGCATCAGATCCTCTCGATCGCCACAAGAAAGTCGACAAGCAGCTGGCCGACGACGGACGGAACCTCGGACTGGGAATCAAAGGCCGGATCGTAGGCCGAGAGCGTCACGCCCACGATCGGGATGGATCTGGCCAGCCCGCAGGCAAGCTGCCGCAGCTGTTCCGGACTCGGACCGCCCGGATGCGTGTAGCGGTTCACCTGCAGCACATCCGGATCGAGGACATCCAGGTCCAGATGCAGATGTCCCCGAACAGCCCCTGCCGCTGTGAGCTTTCCCACCATATCGAGCGCACCGGCACATTCGGCGCGCACGATCGGCAAAGTTTCCAGCAGGCGCTTTTCGTCGGGATCGAGGTCGCGGGCATCGACCAGCATGCAGTGCGCCGGGTCCATCGGCCGGAATCCCGGAATTGCTGCCGCCATCGGACGCCAGCAGAGCCCGAGTGTCGCCGCCAGCGCCATGCCGTCGAGAAAGCCGTAGGCGGACGTCTCTGGCGTGTTGAGATCGCCATGCTGATCGATCCAGATAATCGAATCCGCGTCTTCACCGGCAACCGCACCGGCGGCGGTCAGGCAATTTCCAGCAAGGACAATGGGGAAGCCTCCTCCGTCGCGGGCGAGGCCGACCTTGGCCGCGACGGCGTTGCAGACGGCGAAGCCGGTTGCGATTTCGCGCCCCTGCTCGTCTCCCACCTTGCCGATATCTTCGACGGCGACGTCATGGCCGGCCACGGTCAGAGCTTCGACGAGCCCACCGCCGATGATGGCGTCCGGCCCCTGGCCGCACCCTTCATGATGGTGCCCGCTGTCATAGGGGGCGAGGATAATCGAGACTTTCATGATGACGCCCCTGCCATCGGTTTGCCACGCAGGATCGCCAGTGCCTCGGCCGGGTCGATGCGGCCGTCGTAGAGCGCGCGGCCGGAGATCGCGCCTTCGAGCTTCCGCGCATCGGGCATGGTCATGCGCACAATGTCGGCGATCGAGGCGAGCCCGCCCGAGGCGATGACCGGGATCGAAACCGCCTCGGCGAGATCGATGGTGGCGTCCCAGTTGATGCCGGTCAGCACCCCGTCTCGATCAATGTCGGTGTAGATGATGGCAGCAACGCCGGCGCCCTCGAATTTCCTCGCCAGTTCGATGACGCCGAGGCTCGAGGCCTCCGCCCAGCCTTCGACCGCGACCTTGCCGCCCTTGGCGTCGATGCCGACGGCGATCTTGCCCGGGAACGCCTTGCAAGCCTGCCTGACCAGATCCGGATCGCGCACCGCCACGGTGCCAAGAATGACGCGGGCCAGCCCACGGTCGAGCCAGTCCTCGATCTGCGCCAGGGTGCGGATGCCGCCGCCGAGCTGCACCGGGTTGTTCGTCGCCTTGAGGATGGCGCCGACTGCCGCGCTGTTGACGCTCTGGCCCTTGAAGGCGCCGTTGAGGTCGACGACGTGCAGCCATTCGAAGCCCTGCTCTTCGAAGGCGCGCGCCTGAGCGGCGGGATCTTCATTGTAGACCGTCGCGGTCGCCATGTCGCCATGCTTGAGGCGCACGCATTTGCCGTCCTTGAGGTCTATCGCCGGAAACAGGATCACCTTCAGGCGCCTTCGACGATGACAAAGTGGCCGGTCGAGCCGGCGAGCCTGTACTTCAAGGCCTCCTGGTATTCGGGCGAGCCGTAGCAGGCGATCGCCGTCTCGTAGGATTCGAATTCCACCAGCACGTGGCGATTGCCTGTCGGCCCTTCCGGGCTGGTATACCGTCCGGCGCGCACGGGAAACTTCGCGCCGTATTTCGCAAAAGCCGCGGCATTGGCCTCGATGTACTGCTTGTAGACCTCGGGGTCGCGGACATCGACCATCGCCATCCAATAGCCCTTCTTGCTCATGACCTAGGGCCTCCATTGCAGGAAGTTGGTGATCAAAGCGAGGCCGAGCGCCTGGCTCTTCTCGGGGTGGAATTGCGTTCCGGCAAGATTGCCGCGGGCGACAGCGGCCGTCACCGGGCCACCGTAGTCGGCGACCGCCAGCACCTCGTCCTCCTTCCGTGCATCGAGATGGTAGGAGTGGACGAAGTAGGCGTGCAGCCCCTTCCCGCCCGTCGCAATGCCGGAAAACAGCGGATGCTTGCGCTTCAGGTCAATCGTGTTCCAGCCGATCTGCGGGATCTTCAGTGTCGGATCGGCCGGCGTGATCTCCTTGACGTCGCCGGCGATCCAGCCAAACCCTTTCGTAACCGTTTTCTCCAAGCCTCGCTCCGACATCAGCTGCATGCCGACGCAGATGCCTAGGAACGGCCGTCCCTTGACGATCGCGACCTCCTCGACCGCTTCCCACATGCCGGCCACAGCGCGCAGTCCAGCGGCGCAATCGGCATAGGCGCCAACGCCGGGCAGGACGATGCGGTCGGCGGTCCTGACCCGCTCGGCATCGGCTGTGAGTTCAATCGCGGCGGCAATGCCGGCTTCATGAGCGGCACGCTCGAAGGCCTTGGTGGCCGAGCGCAGATTGCCCGACCCGTAATCGATGATCGCGACCCGCATCTCAGCGCTTTCCCGGAATATGGGTCAGCCCCAGTGCCATGCCCATCGGCGTCGGCCGGGCAAGTGCTGCGTCCGGGACGATGCGCTGTGCGGGGGACCGTGCATTCGAATCCGCATCGGTTTCCAACGCATAGCGAATGTCGGCATCGTCGAGCCTGTCGGCCTCGACGACACCCCATTCACGCCAGCCACGGCGGCGCAGTGCTGCGATCCGCAGGGCCTGCCCTTCCAGTCCGACAAAGAGCATGACAAGGAGGGACAAAAGCGAGCCTGCGCTTTCCAGGCCCAGGCTTTCGCCCAGCATCGAAAGCAGGCCCATGGCGACAAAGGCCAATGCCGCCTCGACCCACAGCCGGTGCCAGGCCAGCCACAGCGGCGGCAATAGGAAGCCGAGCCAGGCAAAGCCGTCACGGACAAAGGTGGTGTCCACCCTTTCGCTGCGGCCTGGCGGTTCCATCGCGACATAGATGGCCATGGCGCTACCCTTTCAGGGATCCCTTGGTGGAGGGAACCGCGTCCGGCTGGCGCGGGTCGCGCTCGAGCGCCGAACGCAGCGCACGCGCCACGGCCTTGAAGCAGGTCTCGGCAATGTGGTGGTTGTTGGCGCCGTAATGATTGGTGACATGCAGCGTGATGCCGGCATTCTGCGCCAGCGCATGGAAGAATTCGCGCACCAGCTCGGTGTCGAACGTACCGATCTTCGGCGATGAGAACGAAACATTCCAGACCAGAAAAGGCCGGCCGGAGACGTCGATCGCCGCCCGCGTCAGCGTCTCGTCCATGGCGAGATCGATCGAAGCATAGCGCATGATGCCGCGCCGCTCGCCCAATGCCTTGGCCAGCGCCTGCCCAAGCGCGATACCAGTATCCTCGACCGTGTGGTGGTCGTCTATGTGCAGGTCGCCCTTGGCCTTCACCGTCATGTCGATCAGCGAATGGCGCGATAACTGGTCCAGCATATGGTCGAAGAAGCCGACGCCCGTCGAAATGTCGGATTTGCCCGAGCCGTCGACCTGAACCGACACGGAGATGTCGGTTTCCTTGGTCTTGCGGCTTATCTCGGCGGAACGGGGCACCATGACCTCATCCTTGTCTCAGATTTGCACGATTCAGGCGTTCACATGCCTGAAAACGAAAGCCTTCTAGCAGCATGATCCGGCGATTGCCAGTTACCGCTGCGGAGCACTATCCGGCCCGGTGGATGGCCGGTTTGCAATCGTCTGGCCTATGCATACATATGGCCGATCAAGTCACTCGTAACGCGCCAATCGCCTTGATGGGATCGGTGCTGACCGGAGCAGAAAATGTCTAATGAACTGACCATGCATGCCACGACCATCCTAACCGTGCGCAAGGGCGGCAAAGTGGTGATCGCCGGCGACGGCCAGGTCAGCCTCGGCCAGACCATCATGAAGGGCAACGCCAAGAAGGTGCGCCGCATCGGCAAGGGCGGCAACGTCATTGCCGGCTTCGCCGGCGCCACCGCCGATGCCTTCACGCTGCTGGAGCGGCTCGAAGCCAAGCTCGAACAATATCCCGACCAGCTGACACGCGCCTGCGTCGAGCTCGCCAAGGACTGGCGCACCGACCGCTATTTGCGCCGGCTGGAAGCAATGATGCTGGTGGCCGACAGGTCGGTGTCGCTGGCGCTGACCGGCACCGGCGACGTGCTGGAGCCCGAATTTGGCGTGATGGCCATCGGCTCCGGCGGCAACTACGCGCTGGCCGCGGCCCGCGCCCTGATGGATACCGATAAAGACGCCGAGGAGATCGCCCGCAAGGCGATGCAGATCGCGTCCGACATTTGCGTCTACACCAACAACAGCTTCGTCGTCGAAACCCTCGATGCCGCCTGAGCGGAGTCTCCGCTACGGTTTTCGGCCGGTGACCGAGAGGGACCTGCCGATGATCGCCGGCTGGCTTGCCGAGCCGCATGTCGCCGAATGGTGGAACGACCCAGAGACCGAGATCGCGGAGATCCGCGAGCATATCGACAGCATTTCGGTCGAGCCGCTGATTATCGAGCTCGACGGCAAACCCATCGGCTATTTGCAGAGCTACGATCCGCATCTGGAGGACGGTCATCCCTATAGCGACCAGCCGTTCGGCACGCTCGGCATCGATCTGTCGATCGGCGTGCCGGAGCTTGTCGGGACCGGCCACGGCTCGGCGATCGTCCGGCAGTTCGTCGAGCAGCTTTTCGAGGAAGGTGCGCCGCGCGTCATCATCGACCCGGACCCGGCCAATGCACGGGCTATCCGTGCCTATGAAAAAGCCGGTTTCAGGGCTATCGATCGCAGGAAGTCGGAATATGGCGATGCCGTGCTGATGGCGATTGATGCCCCAGAGGGTGATGCCGAACAGGGTGACGCAGAAGAGGGGCAATAGCAGCATGAGCGTATCCAGCGACAAAACCGTCTCGGCCTACGAAGACAGTTGGCGAATGGGGCTTCTGTTGGTTCTCGGTCTGGTCATATTCCAGGCAGGGGTCCTCTACGGCATGGGGCGGACGCCGATTTGCACCTGCGGCTACGTCAAGCTGTGGCACGGCATCGTGCAGAGCTCCGAGAATTCCCAGCATATCTCCGACTGGTACAGCTTCTCGCACATCATTCACGGCTTCCTGTTCTATGCGCTGGCGTGGTTTCTTTTCCCGCGCTCGCCGATCGGGCTCAGGCTGGCCTTTGCGGTGGTGATAGAGGGCGGCTGGGAGCTGCTTGAGAACAGCCCTTTCATCATCGATCGCTATCGCGCCGGCACGATCTCGCTCGACTATTATGGCGACAGCGTCATCAATTCGGTGTCGGACACGCTGGCCATGGTGCTGGGGTTTGTCATGGCGCGAAGGCTTCCTATATGGGTGATCGTAACCCTCGCCCTCATCTTCGAATTCGGTGTCGGCTATCTCATCCGGGACAATCTGACACTCAACGTGATCATGCTGCTGCATCCGTTCGAGTCCATTCGGCAGTGGCAAAGTGGAATTTAGTGACATGAGCACCTTCTCTCCCCGCGAAATCGTTTCGGAACTCGACCGCTTCATCATCGGCCAGAAAGACGCCAAGCGTGCCGTGGCGATTGCCTTGCGCAACCGCTGGCGCCGCCAGCAGCTCGAGGGCCAGATGCGCGAAGAGGTGATGCCGAAGAACATCCTGATGATCGGCCCGACCGGTGTCGGCAAGACCGAGATTTCTCGCCGCTTGGCGCGCCTTGCCGGTGCGCCTTTCGTCAAGGTCGAAGCCACCAAGTTTACGGAGGTCGGCTATGTCGGCCGCGATGTCGAGCAGATCATCCGCGATCTGGTCGAGATCGCCATCGGGCTGGTGCGCGAGAAGATGCGTGAGGACGTCGAGGCGCGTGCCCACATCAACGCCGAGGAAAGGGTGCTTGAAGCGCTCGTCGGCAAGACGGCGAGTCCGGCCACCCGTGACAGTTTCCGCAAGAAGCTGCGCGACGGCGAGCTTGACGACAAGGAGATCGAGATCGAAGTGGCCGATACCGGCAATGGCGGCATGCCCGGCTTCGAGATCCCCGGCATGCCGGGCGCCAATATCGGCGTGCTCAACATCAACGACATGCTGTCGAAAGCGATGGGCGGCAAGAAAACCAAGATGCGCAAGACGACCGTTAAAGAGTCCTACGGGCTGTTGATCAGCGACGAGTCCGACAAGTTGCTCGACCAGGACGAGGTGGTGCGCAGGGCACTCGAATCGACCGAGAATGACGGCATTGTCTTCCTCGACGAGATCGACAAGATCGCCTCGCGCGAAGGCGGCATCGGTGCCGGTGTTTCGCGCGAGGGCGTGCAGCGCGACCTGCTGCCGCTGGTCGAAGGCACCACGGTTGCGACCAAATACGGACCGGTGAAGACCGACCACATCCTGTTCATCGCTTCAGGTGCGTTCCACGTCGCCAAGCCATCCGACTTGCTGCCGGAATTGCAGGGCCGCCTGCCGATCCGTGTCGAGCTGCGGGCGCTGGAGAAGGACGATTTCGTCCGCATCCTCACCGAGACCGAAGCCAGCCTGATCAAGCAGTATATCGCACTGATGAAGACCGAGGGAGTCGACCTGGTCTTCACCGATGACGCGATCGACTCGTTGGCCGGCATCGCTGTTGACCTCAACGCCAGCGTCGAGAACATCGGCGCCAGGCGGCTGCAGACGGTGATGGAACGGGTGCTGGACGAGATCTCCTATGACGCACCGGACCGCAACGGCACCTCCGTGACCGTCGATGCCGCCTATGTGGAGAAGCATGTCGGCGACCTCTCCAGAAACACGGATTTGTCGCGTTTCATCCTGTAGGAGACGCTTCATCCTCAAAGAGGCCGGGGAATTGCTCCCGGTCTCCGCCAAATTCAGCCCGGCATTTCCGATGTGTGGCCAAATGGAAGCATCCGGCGAGCTTTCGTCCCGTCGGGTGCAGGCGTCTCTCGACTCCCGTTGGAGCATTACCTAGTTTGCCCGGCGACTATTTGGGCGGCGGCGCATGAAAAAACTGATCCTCGTCATTCTCGGGCTGACGCTGGCGGCAGCCATGTTCGCCGCGCAAGCGGCAACCATGGTGCCGCCCGGCAACCGCAACACCGAGCAGCCCGACATACCGGGCGCATCCAGCCGGCGCACCCAGGCGACCAACACCACCTTCCAGGCGAAATACCGCAAAGTGTTTGCGCTGCTCCAGAACGATGCCGAGCTGCGTGGCAAGATCATGCAGGCAGCCGCGGCCTATGGCATCGACCCGATGCATATCGTCGGCGCCATCGTCGGCGAGCACACCTACAATGTCGATGCCTACGACCGGCTGCAGACCTACTACGTCAAGGCGATCTCGTATCTGTCGAGCAAACTCTCCTTCGCCTATGAAGGCGAAGACATCACCGATTTCGTGCAACGGCCGCAATTTGCCAAGTGCGCGGGCAAATCGGACAGTTACGAACTCTGGGAATGCCGCGAGCAGGTGTGGAACCGGTCGTTCCGCGGCAAGACCGTCAACGGCGAGAGCTTTCCCAACGACCGCTTCGGCGCGACTTTCTTCCAGCCCTATTATGCCGGCCAGACTTTTGGTCTTGGCCAGCTCAATCCGCTGACGGCACTGCAGATGAGCGATCTCGTGCACAAGGTTTCCGGCCTGCCGGAGCTCGACGTCGGCGACCCGAACGCGGTCTACAAGACCATCATGGATCCTGACCTGACCCTGCCTTATGTCGCGGCAACGATCCGAAAGTCGATCGACGCCTATAAAAGCATTGCCGGCTTCGACATCTCAGGCAATCCCGGCATCACGTCGACCCTCTACAATGTCGGCAATCCGGAACAGCGTGCCTATGCGCTGAAGGCGGAGAACGACAAGCGCCGCGCTGCGGGCGAGCCGGAAAAGCTGCCTGAGGAAAATTACTATGGCTGGCTGGTCAACGACAAATTGCCGGAGCTGAAGGCGCTGTTTTAGCAGTGAAGGTCTGCGGTGGAGCCTGCGCCAGGAAATCGCCTATCTGCTTGAACTCTGTGGCTTCGAACCCGTCGATCTTTTGAAGGGATCGCCCCCGGCTGGGGAACAGCTTTTGGGTCGCGCGCGCGACCTGATGGGCAGCAAGGGGCGGATATTGTTGAAAAAAGTCCGGCGCATCCCTAAGCGAACGCCGCCAGCAGAATCCCATTTCCTTTGTCAGATCTCTTGCGGAATCTGGATCCGCAATAGGTCTCCCTTCGGTTGCCCACTAAGAGAGGTAACGGGATGCATAAGCGTATGCGAAGTTGGGGCAAAGGAGTGCAGATGAGTGATCCGCTTAGGTCCATTGATCGGCCCGGTCTAGGGCGTGCAACGATGAGCTACCAGCCGGCCGAGAATGATTTGTTGAGCGAGGTGCTGCGCGATCTACGCCTTGCCCATGCGAGATATGGCCGCAGCGAGTTGACGGCGCCCTGGGCATCGCCGTGCCGTTCAGGGAGGGTGTACGTTTTCATGCGATGCGCGAAGGTCATTGCTGGATACAAGCCAAGGGCTTGCCGCCGCTGCTGCTCGAAAACGGCGATGTGCTTCTTCTTCCCCACGGAACAGAGCACACGATGTCCGATCGGCCAAAACGGCGAACCTTGCCGCTCGCCGATGTCAAACCCGCGTTGATCGGGAACGGAACTTACGAGTTGAAGTCTGGCGGCGGCGGCGCGCGATTGTTGATCGCATGCTGTACGATCGGCTTTGAGGGCCCGACAGCAAATCCGCTGCTGGAACTGCTACCTTCTGTGATGCACATCCGGCATGCCGAGCATGGCGATACTGACCTACCAAGCCTCATTGCGATGATGGCGCGCGAGGCTGAAGCGCAAAGAATCGGCTCTGCAACGATAATGGCGCGCCTCGCCGATATTGTCATGACGCAAGTAATCAGAACCTGGGTCGAGACATGTTCGGACGACCTGACTGGTTGGCTGGCGGCCGTGCAGGATCCACAAATCGGGTCGGCGCTTGCAAGAATCCATCGCTCCCCTGGGGAAGACTGGCCAGTCGATCGCCTGGCTGCATTGTCCGGGCTGTCGCGATCGAGGTTCTCGCAGCGGTTCAAGAGCCTGTTGTCGGTATCCCCCGCCCGCTATCTCCTGCAATGGAGGCTTCGGCTGGCGGCATCCTGGTTGCGTAACGGATATATGTCGCAGTCACAGATCGCATCGGAGTTGGGATATGACTCCGATGCGTCCTTCAGCAGGGCGTTCAAACGCTTCATGGGTGTCTCACCCGGCGCTATCCGAGATTCAGGGCTGCGTGTGAGCGGAACAGAATCCTGATCGGGTTCATGCGAGGCTGTTTCGACCAGCCGCAGATACGCTCCTGTTGCGACCGCGTGTAATACGGAAAATACGCGCGACAAACGGTCAAATATTCAGTCGTTTCTGCCATAGCAACGCCATACCAGCATCTGCCAATTTCAATGGCCGCAACCACTTCGGTCGGCCGTTCCGGCAGGAGTACCACATGGCGCTGACGTTGCCTGATCTTCCTCGACCAACCGCTGGCGAAGACACGCCCTATTGCGTTATCGCTAAGCATCGCGCCACTCCCGGCCAAGGCTCCGCGCTTGTCGCCCGCATGCTTAAAGATCTCCAAGCGACGAGATCGGAAGCCAGCTGTCTTCAATTCCACATCCATCGAGATCGGACCGACCCCGATCTCATCGTTATCTACGAGGTCTGGCGCAGTATCGATGCACTCAAGAGCCACTTCGGCAAAGCCTATGTCCAGAGCTTCGTCGTAGATGCTGGTGAGCTCGAACCGGGCGACATGGAGACGCAGTGGCTGGAGATGCTGAGTCCGTATGCCAGCGGCAGAGATCCAGGATGAACGGTGACGAGCAGCCTCTTTCGAATCAGCGTGTCGTGATCGTCGGCGGGACAAGCGGCATCGGCATGGGCGCGGCCCGCGCAGCCTCTCAAGCAGGCGCCGAGGTCATTGCGCTCGGGCGGCGCCCTTCAGCGAGAATGGCTGTAGAGGAAAGCGTCCACGGTTCGATCACGTTCCAGTCGCTGGACATGACCGATGATACAGCGGTCGAGCAAATGTTCGAAACACTAGGGACGCTCGACCACCTTCTTATCACCGCGACCCCGCCGAGTCCGGGAGGTCCCTTCCTCTCCCAGACGATGGCCGACGCGCAGGCCGTTCTGCACGGCAAGCTCTTGGGCAGTTGGTCTTGCGCGCGGCACGCAGCGCCTAGGATGCCGAAAGGTGGTTCGATCACATTCACGACCGGTGGCTTGGTGACCAAGCCTCGCATGGGCGCATCGATGATGATGGTCGCCTTTGCTGGTCTGGAGGCGCTGACGCGAGCCCTTGCGCTCGAACTCGGTCCGATCCGCGTCAACACAATCCGACCAGGCGTCATAGACAGCGAAATGTGGGCCGGCATGCCGCAGGCGAAGCGCGCGGCGTTTTTCGCGCTGGTGCGTCAGCGCTTCCCGGCAGGACGCGTCGGAAAAGTCGACGATATCGGCAAGGCCGCACTTTTCCTGATGGCCAATGACTTCGTGACCGGCGCCGTTATCGAAGTTTCCGGTGGTGAAACGCTGGTCAGCATCGAATGACGGAGAGGTATGAGATGAGTATCCACGAGTTCACCCGACAAAATTCGCAACGATTGCCCCAACTGAGCGTCATAGCAATTCCCGGGCGAGGGATGAGCTGGAGATAAAGTATGATCAAGACACTACACGTTGCCCTATTCGTCGTTGCGTTCGCCCTCCCCATTCCTTTCGGCGCATTGGCTCAAGGCAGCTCGGCTGCAGCCGAGCCCCCGACCCAGTCGGAGTTGCCGAATTGGCTTCGCCGTGGATTGCCGGGCCCGGGGCATGAGGTCCTCGCGCCAATGATCGGCACCTGGCGCGTCCAGATGAGCTTCTACGGCACGCTCGGCCGTAGCCCCGATCAGCCGCCGCTCGTGACGGACGATCTCATTAGCCATCGTCAGTGGTTGGCGGGCGGCCGTTACATCGAAGACATAATGGAGGGAACGCTGGATGGAGCGCCGGTCTGGCGCAAAGGATGGCTCGGCTACAGCATCATGGACGGACGTTACGAGTGGGTCACGATCGATCCTGTCAACACAACCATGATGTATTTTAAAGGCGTCCCTAATTCGGGGGATCAAAGGCCGATCAGCATGTCCGGCACCTTTACCGACCAGGGCGTGGCGGGCGAAGAAACGGTCGGCAAGCAGGTCGGCATGCGCACTGTAATCAAAATCGAGAACAACGATCGCCACATCATTGAGCTCTATTTCACGCGTCCCGGACAGCAAGAAACACTGGCAACGCGCGCCGTCTATACGCGACTGAAGGCGTGAGCGATCGCTCAAGGGTGGCTCGGACGTTGTAAGTAGCTTGCGCGGGTTCCATCGCTCGGCCGGGATATGCCGGGAAGGTCGAGTTCAGCTCCGACGATCTCAAAGCGTCCAGTTCGGCGCCTGGAACTGCTTTGAAAGACGACCGGACGCTGAGCGCCCGACAAGTCAGAGATCGGACCCTGAACGGAGCGCGTTCTCGGAGCTGAGATGAGGATCAGTCCAGCGAACATTGCCCCGAGCAGGCACACCTCTCCGACTTCTGCGCCGATCGCGGTGGAGAGACCGGCCATCGCTAGCTCTTCTATCAACTCGCTCAGCCGGACGACAGGCTCGGCAGTCGAAGCAGGCTGGTTCTATCGACGGCGGCCGCCTTGCCACGGCCTGCCAATGCGGGATCGATTCCGACATCGCGTAGCTGGCGGTCGCTAAGTTGAGCCAGCTCACGCCGTTGCGCTGCGGCCCTAAGGGATCGGGCGATGACCAGGTGCATAACACGGAGAACACACTGGACTGGAGGCGTCATGATAGCCTCTTTTCACAGAGCCCCGGCCGTATACGGGCAGGGCGGCGGGCCGTGGTCAGCCCGTCTACTGAGGAGAGAGGGTCGCGCTGCGCGGTTGCGCAAAGATTTCAGAAGGAGGAAATTCGGTTACATCTGAAACTCGGTTGGCTGGAAGGGGTCGTCTCGGTCGTGACGGCAAGCGCTTAGCTGACATCTGGGATCGAGATCGGATCATTCGCCTCATGGCAACCTTTCGGCGCAAAGTCGCGCGAACGACCCCGTTCCAACCCTCATGAGACGTTTCCATCGCGGGCAGGAACGACCGCTCAGGGTCGTCTCCCGCCATCAGGTGCAGGATTGTCACCACCAGAACGGCAAGCGCTCCGCAAGTTCTTTCAAATGGCTCTGGAACCCGCGCTGGCTCATGTCGCCAGCAGCGACTTCAGCTTGATCGTTTGCGAGCCTAGCGCTTCCGGCGCCGGCTTTGCCCTTTTCGCGATCAGCATCTCGGCCAGCCTTATGTCGCGGGCGACCGCGTTGCCGGGGCCGATGCCACTTGCCGCAACCAGCCTGCCGTCCTCGGCGAGATGGAACAGGATGAAGGCGCCGTCGCCGAGCTCGCGACGCACAATGCTGCGGCCTTCGTCCGACAGGCCGGCGATCTGCAAGGTCAGGCCGTACTGATCCGACCAGAACCATGGCACCGCCGCGTGGGCCTCGCCGGCGCCAAGCATGTTCCTGGCCGCAAGCGCGCCCTGCTCCTGCGCATTGCGCCAGGCTTCCAGCCGCACTCGCCGGCCGCCATAGATGGCGAGCGGAAACGAGCAGCAATCGCCGGCGGCAAAGATGTCGGGGTCGCTGGTGCGAAGCTCGGCGTCGACGGCGATACCATTGTCAATCGTCAGCCCTGCCTCCGCGGCAAGTCCGGTCACCGGCACGGCGCCGATGCCGATCACGGCAAGATCGGCGACAATGTCGTGTCCACCGGCAAGCACGATGCGCACTTCGGCGCCGTCATCGGCAATGGCGTCGATGCCCTCGCCGCACAGGATTTTTACGCCTTCGGCTTCATGCGCCTGATGGATAACCTGCGCGATCTCGGCCGGCACGCCGCGCATCAGAATGCGCGGCTGCGCCTCGATAACGGCAACAGTGGCGCCGAGCCTGCGTGCCGCCGTGGCGAGCTCGAGCCCAATGAAGCCGCCGCCGATGATGGCGACGCGATTTCCGGCGCTGAGATGAGCGCGAATGGCCAGTGCGTCGTTGAAGGTCCGCAGATAGACGCAGCGCCCGCCAAGGCCCGGAATCGGCAGCTTGCGCGGCAGCGACCCTGTCGCCAGCAGGAGCTTGTCGTAGGCCAGGACCGAGCCGTCCGACAGGCGCACGACATGCGCCACGCGGTCGATCGCCATCGCCTGAACCGAATGGATATGCCTGATCGATCTTTCGGCCAGGACCGCCTCACTGGCGATCGCCTTGATCAGGGGCGCGTCGGCGACCATCGCGTCTTTCGACAGCGGTGGCCGCTCATAGGGCAGATGCGGCTCGTCGCCGACCAACGTCACCGGGCCATCATAGCCGAGCTCGCGCAGCGCAAGGGCGGCGCGCCCGCCGCATTCGCCGGCGCCAATGATGACCATTCCCTTCGTCATCATCAACCGATCCGGACAAGGACTTTGCCGGCGTCGACTTTGACCGGATAGGTCCTGAGATCGACGCAGACCGGCGCGCCCCTGGCAGCCCCAGTCTTGTAATTGAAGCGGCCATTATGCTTCGGGCATTCGATGATATCGTCCATCACCAGCCCGTCGGCCAGATGCACCTTCTCATGCGTGCAAAGCCCGTCGGTGGCGAAATACCCGTCCTCGGGGCTGCGGTAGATGGCGAAGGTGCGACCGCCATGGTCGAACCGCATCACATCCTCCTCGTCGATGTCCTCGGCGTCACAAGCCTCGACCCAGTCGCTCATTTGCGCCTTCCCCGATTCTTGGTGCCCCGGCGTAGGCTTGTCATTCAGCAGCCACCGCAACAGCAGCGTTATCGTTGTGGAAATCCTCGCGATAGGGCCTCGCCGTCGGCGGCAGTTCGCGCTTGATGAAATAATCCTCATTGCGCAGCTGGCGCAGGAAAGCCGGTATCATCTCGCGATAGCCGGCCAGGATGGACGGTGTCGGCGCCGGCAGATCGTGCTTGATCAGCTCATGCAGCCTGGGCAGCGCATGGTAGGGCACCATGGGGAACATGTGATGCTCGACGTGGTAGTTCATGTTCCAGTAGATGAAACGGCTTATCGGGTTCATGTAGACGGTGCGGCTGTTCAGCCGGTGATCGGTGACGTTTTCAGCCAGGCCGCCATGCTGCAGCAGGCCGACCATGACATGATGCCAGGCACCGTAAAGCCTGGGCAGCCCGACCAGCATCAGCGGCAGGAACGAGCCGGTAAGAAGCGCCAGCGCGACCGTCGCGGCATAGATCGCCGTCCAGATGCGAGCAATGCGGATTGCCTTCGGCTGCTCCTGGTCGGGAATGAAGGTTCTTTCGGCCGGACTGATGATGCCGGCCGCATTGCGCAGCATGTCGCTCATCGCATGCCAGGCATCGAGAATGCCGACGAAATTGAGCACGACGCGCAGCAGATCGGGCGGGCGCATGACCGAGATCTCCGGATCGCGGCCGACGATGATGGTATCGGTATGGTGGCGCGTATGGCTCCAGCGCCAGGTCACCGGGTTGCGCATGATCATGAAGCAGGCGATCTGATAGACCACGTCGTTCATCCACTGCGTCCTGAAGGCGGTGCCGTGGCCGCATTCGTGCCAGCGTGAATCGGTGGAGGAACCGTAGAGGACGCCGTAGACGAAGAAGAACGGCACGCACCACCAACTGCCCCAGAACCAGGCGGCGCCGGCGCCGCTGAGGATCATGGCACCGAGCCAGATGATGGTATCGCGGATCGCCGGGCCGTCGGAACGCTGCATCAGTTCCTTCATCTGCTTGCGCGGCACGTCGGTATGGTACCACTCGGCCGCCGCCAGCCCGCTCTCGACGGCAAGCTTCGCGTCGCGGCCGATCAGGCTGTAGTCGCGTCGGGACGCCGCTGCGGAGGTTACGTTCCCGGTTTGGAGTCCAATATCCACCATGGCGGAGGCCTCGATTGTGTTCTGCCATGTTCAAAATAGCGCCGGGCCCTGATAGGCTCAATATCACAAAGATAGTTTCTATCATTTTCTATCAGAATGGTTTAAAAGAATCGGATAATTGGAGCGAGGCAGCGATGGCGAAACGGCCGACGATCACCGACCTGGCACGCATTTCGGGGGTCAGCGTTGCCACCGTCGACCGGGTGCTGAACAACCGCTTGCCGGTGCGCGAGGAAACCGCGCGCCGCGTCTATGAAGCCGCGACCAGTATCGGCTATCACGCGGCCGGGCTGATCAAGCAGCGGATGCGCCATGAATTGCCCGAATACCGGCTCGGGTTCCTGCTGCTGCGTCGGGAGGACGTCTTCTACAGCGAATTTGCCCGCGAGCTTGAACTGGCGGTATCGCAGTCGCCGCGCTTTCGCGGCGTGGCGACCATCGACTTCGCCGCTTCGCTGGCGCCGGACGAGATCGTCGAGCGGATGCGCAAGCTGGCCGCCAAATCCAGGGCCGTCGCCCTGGTCGGGCCTGATCACCCGACGCTGACGGTCGCCGTCGAGGCGCTCAAAGCTAATGGCGTACCGGTGTTTTCCCTGCTTTCCGACTTTGCGTCCGGTATTCGCGAGGGCTATGTCGGACTCGACAATCGCAAGGTCGGCCGCACCGCTGCCTGGATGATCTCGAAGGCCGCGACGAGACCTGGCAAGGTCGCCCTCTTCGTCGGCAGCCATCGCTTCCACGGCCACGAGCTTCGCGAGATCGGTTTTCGCTCCTTTTTTCGCGAGCAAGCGCCGGAATTCACTCTCCTTGAGACGTTGGTCAATCTGGAAGCGAACCAGATCACGCATGATGCAATGATCGAGCTTCTGGCCCGCCACCCCGATCTTGCCGGCTGCTATGTCGCCGGTGGCGGCATGGAAGGCGCGATCTCGGCGCTGAGGGAGGCAAAGCCGGCAGAGATGCCAGCGGTCGTCTGCAACGAGATCACGCCTGACTCCCGCGCGGCGCTGGCGGATAATTTGCTGACGATGGTGATCTCGACGCCTCTGGCACCGCTTTGCCGCGAGCTTGTCGGGCTGATGGCGCATGCCATCGAGACCGGCGCCGCGAATGCGCCGGGTCAGACCTTTCTGCCCTTCGACGTTTATCTGCCGGAAAACATCTGACGTCGCGGTCATTTGGCGGCAGAAATGATGTAATCTATCAGAACGCTTTCAGGCCTGGCTTGCCTGAGCGTTCGTCTAAAAGAGCTCGAAATGCCGAAAATCCATTCCTCATGGCGAAATCTCGCTTGACGCCTACGCGAAATGGAATAAATATTTCACCAACTGAACATTTTGGTTCTTTCGTTCCGGAAGATCTGTTTCAGGCAAATGCCTTCCGGAACTAAAATGGCAATCGGGAGAGAATTCCCTGCGAGATCGGGGATTCCGGGTAGATCGGTGCAGCCGGACACCAATGTGGAGGAGAAATAAAATGAAAAAACTGCTTTTGGGCGTCGCGTTCGCGGCGCTGATGAGTTCGTCCGCCTTTGCTGCCAAGATCGGCGTGTCGATGGCGTTGTTCGACGACAATTTTCTCACCGTGCTGCGCAACGGCATGATCGAGCAGGCCAAGGGCATGGACGGCGTCGAGTTGCAGGTGGAGGACGCGCAGAACGACGTTGCCAAGCAGCTCGACCAGATCAAGAACTTCGCCGCCTCGGGCGTCGACGCAATCATCGTCAACCCGGTCGACACCTCGGCCACCCAGGCGATGTCGGACGCAGCCGCCGCTGCCAAAATTCCGCTGGTCTATGTCAATCGCGAGCCGGTCAACGTCGACACGCTGCCGGAAAACCAGGCTTTCGTCGCGTCGAACGAAGCCGACTCTGGCACGCTCGAGACCAAGGAGGTCTGCCGCCTGTTCAAGGAAGCCGGCAAGAAAGAGGCCAATGTCTATGTGATCATGGGCGAGCTGTCGAACCAGGCCGCGGTGCAGCGCACCAAGGACATCGATGATGTGATTGCCACGCCGGATTGCAGCTTCATCAAGATCATCGACAAGCAGACGTCGAACTGGAAGCGCGAAGAAGCGCAGAACCTGATGACCAACTGGCTGTCGACCGGCAAGCCGTTCGACGGCGTCATCGCCAACAATGACGAGAGCGCCATCGGCGCTATCCAGGCGATGAAGGCCGCCAATATCGACATGAAGTCGGTTGTCGTCGGCGGCGTCGACGCTACCCAGGACGCGCTAGCGGCGATGCAGGCGGGCGACCTCGATGCGACGGTGTTCCAGGACGCAGCCGGCCAGGGCGCTGGCGCGCTTGATGCTGCGCTCAAGCTAGCGAAGGGCGAGAAGGTCGAGCACAAGGTCTACATCCCGTTCCAGCTGGTCACGCCGGCAAATATCGACAAGTTCCTGAAGAAGAACTGAGGCGGACCTGTCCGATACGGAGCGGCGCGCCAAAGTAAGACAGCGCCGCTCCGCTTTTTCCCCCTCGGCCTGAACAGCGCCGAGTGGAGACCGTGGCTGACGGAGGAAGCACGATTGGCACAGACATCTCACGGCGTCGGCGGGCTCAGCTATGATGCGAAGCGGCGCGCATGGCCGGCCGAATTCAACGTCTTCCTGGCGCTCGTCATCCTGGTCGGCGCTTTCGAGCTGATCGGCCGGGTTTTCCTGGGCGACAGCTTCCTGTTCAATACCCGCGACAATATCGATGCGATCTTCAACGAAGCGCGCCTGCAGATCATCATCCTGCAGGTGTCGATCGTCGGCATCATTGCCATCGGCGTGACGCAGGTGATCATTACCGGCGGCATCGACCTGTCCTCGGGTTCGATCGTCGGCGCCACGGCGATGATAGCCATGAGCTTCGCCCAAGTGGCGACGGTCAACGGCAACCCGAACCCCAAGGCGATGTTCATTGCCCAGGGCTGGACCGACCTGCCGGTGATCGTGCCGGTGCTCGTCGCAATCGGCTGCGGCCTGCTGGCCGGCCTGGTCAACGGTGCCTTGATCGCCTACACGCGCATCCCGCCGTTCATCGCCACGCTTGGCATGATGGTCACCGCACGCGGCATCGCCAAATGGTGGTCGAAGGGGCAGCCGATCTCGTTTCCGACCGAGAGTTTCGCCGCCATCGGCAAGGGGCTGATGCCGGTCATCATTTTCATTTCGCTGGCGGTGCTGTTCCAGCTGATCCTGAGCTACACCAAATATGGCAAGCACTGTTATGCAATCGGCTCCAATGAGGATGCCGCGCGCATGTCCGGCATCAACATCGCCAACCACAAGATCCTCGTCTACGTCATTGCCGGCATCCTTGCCGCGCTCGCCGCCGTGGTGTTGAGCTCGAAGAATCTCACTGCCCAGGCCGGCATGGGTGTGATGTACGAGCTCGATGCGATCGCCATGGCGGTCATCGGTGGCGTGTCGCTGTCGGGCGGCCGCGGCTCGATTATCGGGACGGTGATCGGCTCGCTGATCTTCGGCGTCATCATCTCCGGCTTCACCTTTTTGCGCCTCGACGCCTATTATCAGGAGATGGTCAAGGGCGTGATCATCGTCGGCGCAGTCGTTCTCGACCAGTGGCGCCAACGCCTGCGGGCAATGAGGGCTTGATCATGTCGGACATCGTCCTGAAAACCGAAAACCTGACCAAGTATTATGGCGGCGTCCATGCGCTGGAGGGTGCCAACTTCGAGCTGCGCAAGGGCGAGCATGTCGCCATCATGGGCGACAACGGTGCCGGCAAATCGACCTTCGTGCGCCAGATCACCGGCGTCGAGCAGCGAACCAGCGGCAGGATGTGGTTCGACGGCAAGGAAGTGAATTTCGCCGGGCCGATCGAAGCCCGCGAGGCGGGCATCGAGACGGTGTTCCAGAACCTGGCGCTCGCCGACGACCTCGACGTGCCGTCGAACCTGTTCCTCGGCCGTGAAAGAGTGCTGTTCAATCTTGGGCCCTTCTCGATCCTCGACCGCAAGTTCATGCGCAAGGCGACCGAAGCAGCCCTGGTCCGCACAGCGGTCAAGATCCCCAACCTTTCCAACACCATCCGCCACATGTCGGGCGGCCAGCGCCAGTGCGTGGCGATTGCCAGAACCGCGACCTTTGCTTCCAAGCTCATCATCATGGATGAGCCGACGGCGGCGCTCGGCGTGCAGGAGACGATGCAGGTCGAAAACATCATCCGCACGCTGAAGGAAAATGGCGAGCCGCTGATCCTGATCTCTCACAACATGCGTCAGGTGTTCGATCTGGTCGACCGCATCGTCGTTTTCCGGCGCGGCCGCATCGTCGCCAATTTGCGCAAGCAAGATACCGATGGCAACGATATCGTCTCCTACATCACCGGCGCCAAGACCGGGCAGGCGGAACTTGCGGCGTAAGGCCAACGTCGTGTTACGGGGGCTGACACGCCTTCTCTTTCCAACCATTCTCAAAGGAAATTCTTCATGCTTCGCTTTGCTCTTCTCGGTGCCGGCCGTATCGGCAAGGTCCACGCCCGTGCGGTGGGCTCCAACCCGCAGGCCAGGCTGGTTGCGGTTGCCGACGCCTTCGAGAAGGCGGCGACCGATTTGGCCTCTGCCTATGGCGCCGAAGTGCGCAGCATCGATGCCATCGAAACTGCCAGCGATATCGATGCGGTCGTCATCTGCACGCCGACCGACACCCATGCCGATCTGATCGAACGCTTCGCCAGGGCGGGCAAGGCGATCTTCTGCGAGAAGCCGATCGATCTCGACGCCGGCAGGGTGGAACAATGCCTGGCCGTCGTCGACAAGGCCGGCGCCACCCTGATGGTCGGCTTCAACCGCCGCTTCGATCCGCATTTTGCCGCCGTGCGCAAGGCGATCGACGACGGTGCGATTGGCACAGTCGAAATGGTGACCATCACCTCGCGCGATCCCGGTCCACCGCCGCTCGACTATATCGGCCGCTCGGGCGGCATCTTCCGCGACATGACCATCCATGATTTCGACATGGCGCGCTTCCTGCTCGGCGAGGAGCCGGTGGCGGTCAGCGCGCACGCTTCGGTGCTGGTCGACAAAAAGATCGGCGAGGCCGGCGACTTCGACAGCGTCAGCGTCATCCTCGAAACTTCCTCCGGCAAGCAATGCGTCATCTCCAACTCGCGCCGAGCCACCTATGGCTACGACCAACGCATCGAGGTGCATGGCTCGAAAGGCATGATTGCGGCCGAGAACCAGCGGCCGGTGTCGATCGAACTCGCCAATGAGAAAGGCTATACGCGGCCGCCGCTGCACGATTTCTTCATGACTCGTTATCTCGACGCTTATGCCAACGAGATCGCTGCCTTCATCGCGGCAGCGACGTCAGGCAAGAAGGCGGCGCCGAGCGGCAAGGACGGGCTGGTGGCGCTCAGGCTGGCAGATGCGGCGCTGAAATCGGCCAAGGAAGGCAAGACCGTCCGCCTCGACAAAACAATCTGACTATCAAGCACAGGAGCAAGGCGATGAACGGTTCAGCCGGTCGCAATTCCGAAACACGCGCCATCGTCACCGGCGGCGCACAAGGCATCGGCTTTGCCATCGCCGAAGCGCTGGCCGATGAGGGCTGCCGGGCGCTAGCGCTGATCGGCCGCTCGAAGGAGAAGGGCGACAAGGCTGTCGCCATCCTCAAGGGGGCAGGCGTCGATGCCATCTTCATCAGCGCCGATGTCGCCAAAGTCGCCGACTGCAAGCGTGCGGTCGAAACGGCGATTGGCCATTGCGGCACCGTCAACGCGCTGGTCAACGCCGCCGCCACCTCGGCTCGCGGCTCACTGGTCGAGACCTCAGAGGATCTATTCGACCAGATATTCCAGACCAATGTGCGCGGCCCGTTTTTTCTGATGCAGGGCGTGGTGGCGCATCTGCTGGCGCGCCAGGCACCGGGCTCGATCGTCAACGTACTGTCGATGTCGGCGCATTGCGGCCAGTCGTTCCTGGCGCCCTATTCATCGAGCAAGGGAGCGCTGGCGACGCTGACCAAGAATGTCGCCAATGCCCATCGCGGCAATCGCATCCGCTGCAACGCGGTGCTGCCCGGCTGGATGGACACCGAGGGCGAGGCAATCGTGCAGAAGAAATGGCATGACGCGCCGGACGACTGGCTTGAAAAAGCCGAGGCCGCGCAGCCGATGGGCCAATTGGTGAAGCCGGCGCAACTTGCCCGATTGATCAGCTATATGATCAGCCCGCAGTCCGGCGTCATGACCGGGTCGCTGGTCGACTACGACCAGAGCATCGCGGGGGCGTCACCGGAATAGGATCAGCCGTGTAGCCTTGCGTCAGAAGCAGTTTGCCATGAGTGGCCGAGATGCCCCAAAATATCAAAGCCGGCATAATCGGTTCCGATCGACCTCACTCAGGCACACGGGCTCTGAAACCCTCTCCTTCCCTGTTGCCGCCGTATCGCCATTCCCATATAGTCAAGATAGTCAGAATGGTCATGGGAGGTCGAAATGCCGTCTGCGCCCAGAGAGGATACTAACTGGACGGTCGCTGGGGCAAAGGCCCGGCTCTCGGAGGTTATCGAGCGCGCGCAATCTTCGCCGCAGACGATCACCAGAAACGGTAAGCCAAGCGTGGTTGTCGTCTCGGCCGAGGAATGGCAGCGGAAGACCGCGCGCAAGGGTACGCTTGCGGAGTTCCTGCTGGAGTCGCCGCTGCGCGGCGCCGATCTCAACCTTGAGCGCCAGCGCGACGAACCGCGTGATCTGCCGCTGTGAGGCTTCTGCTCGATACGAATGTCCTGTCCGAGGTGACAAGGCCGGCGCCGGATGTGCGCGTTCTGGACTGGCTGGGCGGGCTTGATGAGGACCGCTCATTCATTAGCGTCGTGTCGATCGCGGAGATCCGGCGCGGCGTCGCCCTCATGGACGAGGGCCGGAAACGCGAGGCACTGGCCGAATGGCTCGCACGGGACCTGCCGCAGCGCTTCGAGCAGAGAGTTCTTCCGGTGGACGAACCGGTTGCCTTGGCGTGGGGCGACCTGATGGGCCTTGCGAAGCGCCGCGGTCGCGGTCTGTCGTCGATGGACGGCCTGATTGCAGCCACGGCGATTGCGCAGGAACTCACCTTGGCAACGCGTAACACGAAGGATTTCGAAGACTTCGGAATTGAACTCGTCGATCCCTGGACTGCATGAACCCGCTCGGCGCTGCATGCTGGGCCACTACGTCAGTAGCATCATCAGACACGTGACAATCGCCTCGGCTTCGACTATATGAGCCTCATGATCAACCTGACCGCCACCTATTGGTACTTTAGCAGCTCGCTGGCGGCGGGAGGATTGCGCTCGATCTGAAGATTGCAGCAGCAAGATCCGAACAGCCGCCAGACCTGGCGGCTTTTTTGTTTCAGCCGGCAGGTCTCCCAATCAGGAGCAGAAAGCCGTGTTGACCACCACAGACGATCTTCGGGTCAAGGAAATAAGGGAATTGAGTACGCCGGACGAGGTGATGCGGGAGATACCGCGCACACTGACGGCGACGCGGACCGTTGCCGCGTCACGCAATGCTATCCATGCCGTGCTGACCGGCACCGACGACCGGCTGGTGGTCGTCGTCGGCCCCTGTTCGATCCACGACCCGGCCGCTGCCGTAGACTATGCCAGCCGCTTGGCATCGCTGCGAGAGAGCCTGTCGGACCGGCTGGAGATCGTGATGCGGGTGTATTTCGAGAAGCCGCGCACGACGGTCGGCTGGAAGGGCCTGATCAACGATCCCGACCTGGACGGCAGCTTCAACATCGACAAGGGGCTGCGGATGGCCCGCAACGTGCTCGCCGCCGTCAACAATCTCGGCCTGCCGGCGGCGACCGAATTCCTCGACATGGCCACCCCGCAATATGTCGCCGACCTCGTCGCCTGGGGCGCGATCGGCGCGCGCACGACCGAGAGCCAGATCCATCGCGAACTGGCATCGGGCCTGTCCTGCCCGGTCGGCTTCAAGAACGGCACTGACGGCAATCTGCGGATCGCCGCCGAGGCGGTGAAATCGGCCGCCCAACCGCATCATTTCATGGCGGTGACGAAGGGCGGACGCAGCGCCATCGCGACGACCACCGGCAACGAGGACTGCCACGTCATCCTGCGCGGCGGCATTCAGCCCAATTATGACGCAACAAGCGTCGCGGCTGCCTGCGCGGAACTCGGCCGGATCGGCGTGGCGCCGCGGCTGATGATCGATGTCAGCCACGCCAACAGCAGCAAGAAGCCGGAAAACCAGCCAGGGGTGGCGGCTGACGTGGCTGGCCAGGTCGCGGCAGGCGACGAGCGCATCATCGGCGTCATGATCGAGAGCAACCTCGTCGCCGGCCGGCAGGACGTCGTGCCGGGCAAGCCGCTCGTCTATGGCCAGAGCATCACCGATGGCTGCATCGACTGGGCAGCCACCGAGACGGTGCTTCACGGCCTTGCCGACGCCGTCGAGCGGCGCCGGTCGGTGCGCCGAAGCATGATATCAAGCCGTTCAGGCGCCGCCTGAGCACTTCTCCTTCTCCCCTTGTGGGAGAAGGTGGATCGGCACGCAGCGCCGAGCCGGATGAGGGTGCTGGAAGAAACTCGGCGTAAAATATTGAGGGATTTTAAGCGCTTATTTCTTCGCTGTAGCGATCCGTCCAACACCCCTCATCCGACCGAGCTTCGCTCGGCCACCTTCACCCTCAAGGGGAGAAGGGGAAGCCAGCGCCGGGCTTACTACCGCACAGCGATCCAGCGCTGTTCCGCGAACGAGCGCGCCATCGCATGCACGGTGCGCTCGATCTCCAGGCCTTCGTCGAAGTCGATGATCCGCGCCGGCTTGCCGGCAAGCCGCGTCAACAGTTCCCGGCATTCGATGATCTTGAGGTCATTAAAGCCAAGGCCGTGGCCGGGCGCCGGCAGGAAGGCGTCGTAAGGCCTGTGGTGCGGGGCAACCAGGACTGTCCGATAGCCTTGCTCCGTCGGTCGGTCGGCTGTCAGATAGAGCTGGAACTCGTTCATCCGCTCCTGGTCGTATAGGATCGAGCCCTTCGAACCAAAAATCTGGATGGCGATCCGGCCCTTGCGGCCCCAGGCCGAACGGTTGACCAGCAACGTGCCGGCAATGCCGTTTTCGAGATGCATCAGGATGCTGGCGATGTCATAGGTCTCGACGGCGCGGCGCCCGCCCGAGGCGACGCGGCGTTCGGCATAGGGCCTGGCCATGTCGCACATGACTCGGGCGACGCGGCCGAACAGTACCGCTATGAGCGACAGCGGATGCACGGCGAAATCGTCGAGCGCGCCGTAACCGGACGCCGCCTCGTGCTTCCAGAAGAACAGCGCCTCCGGATCGGCCATGAAGTCCTCGTCCATCTCGATACGCAGATGGTTGACCTCGCCGATGATCTTCTCGTCGAGCAGCGCGCCGATATGGCGGATCGCCGGGTTCTGAATATAGTTATAGCCCAGCGCGGCAACCTTGCCGGATTTCCGCGCGGCCGCAGCCATCGCTTGCGCCTCCGCAAAACTTGGCGCCATCGGTTTTTCACACCACAGATGCTTGCCGGCTTCGAGGATGGCGATGGCCATTTCCGGGTGGAACTGGTTCGGCGTAGTCAACGAGATGACATCGACGTCGGGATCGTCGACGACTGCGCGCCAGTCGCCGGAGGCCTTGGCGAAGCCGAATTCGCTGGCACGGCGTTTGGCAAGGTCCTCGTTGACCTCGCCCAGATGGACCAGCCTTGGCTTGTCGACATCGGGAAAGACGGTGCCGACCGCGTTCCAGGCAATGGCGTGGCACTTGCCCATGAAGCCCGTGCCGATAAGACCTACCCCGACCATCCGCTTGCCTCCCTGTGTGCAAATTTTGTGTGGATGAATTAGTCCATTTTGTTTGCAAATGGAACGCTTGTCTCATTTTTTATGGTGTTCTTGCACAGGCCCGCTATGATGGGGCACAGAGGGAACCGACGATGAGCCTGGGCGGAGCGACGATGGACGAACGGGTGCCGCGCGATTTCGAAACGCTGCGGGCGACGATCCTGGAGCGGCGTCAGAGCCTGCCGAAACGTATCGCCCAGATCGCCGCCTATGCGCTCGACAACCCCGACGATATCGCCTTCGGCACCGCTGCCAGCATCGCCGCCTCCGCCGGTGTTCAGCCTTCGACCCTGATCCGCTTTGCCCAGCAGCTTGGCTTTGACGGTTTCACCAGCCTGCAGCTGGTGTTTCGCGAGCGCCTGCGCGAGCGCAACTCGTCCTACGATGAAAGGCTGGCGGCATTGCGCGCCAAGGCCGAGGAAGGCGCCGGCCACCGGGCGATTTTCGACGGTTTCGTCGCCGCAGCCAGCACCTCGCTCAACGACATTTCGCGCACGCTGAATGAAGACCATTTCGAAGACGCAATCGCCGTTCTGGCCAAGGCGGAAACCATTTATGTGCTGGCCAAGCGGCGCTCCTACCCGGTCGCCTCCTATATCGCCTATGCGTTGGGCAAGCTCAAGATCCGCAACCAGCTGATCGAATCGGCCGCCGGCCTGAACGCGGAGATGATCGGCTTTGCCTCTCCAAGGGATGCCGTCATCGCCATCAGCTTTTCGCCCTATGCCCCTGCCACCATCGAGGAGGCGCGCGTCATTTCGGAGCAAGGCGTGCCGATCGTGGCGATCACCGACAGCTCTTTTTCGCCGCTCGCCCAATTCGCCAGGGTCTGGTTCGAGGTCGCCGAGGCCGATTTCGCCGGCTTCCGCTCGCTGTCGGCGACGATGGCTTTGGCCATGGCGCTGACCGTTGCCGTCGGCGAGAAGCGGCGCGATAGCGGCCGCAAGCGCAAGGCCTAGATCACCTCTATTGCCGTTTCGCCTTCTGCCAAAAGCCGCGCTGCGTCGCGGGCAGGCGGCGACCCGAACTGGCGGGCATACTCCCGGCTGAACTGGGAAGCACTCTCATAGCCGACAGCGAAGGCGACACGCGCCACGTTGCCCGGCTGAGCAATCAGCAGATGGCGGGCTTCCAGCAAGCGGATTTGCTTTTGATACTGGATTGGGCTCATGGCCGTCGCCGCCTTGAAGTGACGATAAAACGCAGCACTGCTCATATGGGCGATCTCGGCCAGATCGCCGACCCGGACCGGCTGATGGGGGTGCGAACGGATCCAGGCGATCGCCCTGCCGATCCGGGACAGATGGCCATCGGCGCGCGCAAGTTCACGAAGCTTTCCGCCCTGGGGGCCTTGCAGGAGCCGAAACAGCATCTCCCGCTCGAGCATGGTCGCGAGCACGGGAATCTCCGCTGGCCGGTCAAGCAACCGCATCATTCGACGCAACGCGTCGAGCAGATCGTCATCAACGGGAGTGGTGGAGAAGAAACTGTCGCCACCGAGGGCTGGCGCGTGCTCGACGAGGAGCGCGGCGACGGCTTGCAGGTCAAGGGTCAAGCCAATGGCCAGATAAGGACGCGCCGCGCTCGCTTCGACTATCTGGCTGATAGTGGGCGTCTCGACAGTGTAGATGAAATAGCTGGCCGGGTTGTAACGAAGAGCCCGGGAGCCGATCAGGACCGTCTTTGCGCCCTGCAATACGAATAAGATCCCCGACCCCCACACACCTGGCAATGGTGCCGTGGCGACTTCGCTGCGGCCGATCGAAACGCGGGGAACCGCCGTTCTTGTTCGTCGCCCGCGCGCATGGCGGCCGGCGATCTCGATCAACTCCTGCAGCGCCTCGTTCATTGCGCCAGCATCGCGCATTCACGCTGGCCGCGCAACAGCGTGAGAGGATTAGGCAAGAGCCTGAGAATTTCCGGCGCGCGGCGCCCGCTGCCTCGCGCCATTTGTGGGTCTTCCACAAGAAAAATGGAGACACCGAAATGACGACTTCGAAGACCGCGCTGGTGACCGGCGCCAACAAGGGTATAGGCCGCGAAATCGCCCGGCGACTGGCGACCATGGGCTTCAAGGTCTGGCTCGGCGCCAGGAGCGCCGAACGCGGCATGGCGGCGGCGCAGGCATTGTGCGCGGAAGGCCTCGACGCAGAGTGGCTTGAGCTGGACGTCACGAGGGATGACAGTGTGAAGGCGGCAGCCAAGGCGCTCGGGCAGGCCAGCCCCTGCCTCGACGTGCTGGTGAACAACGCCGGCGTCGCCATCAATTACGACCTGCCGCCGAGCCAGCAGCGGATCGCCGACATCCAGGCCACCTACGACGTCAATGTCTTCGGCCCGATCCGCGTGACACAGGCATTCCTGCCGCTGCTGCTGGCAGCACCTGCTGCCCGTATCGTGATGGTGAGCAGCTCCACCGGGTCCATCGGCCGGGCGCTCGATCCCGCCACCGCGAATCACGCCGTCAATATGATGGGCTACGGCAGCTCCAAGACAGCCTTGAACGCCATCACCGTGGGCTTCGCCAGGGAGCTCGCGCTCCAGGGCATCAAGGTCAACGCCGCGGCGCCCGGCTATACCGCCACCGATCTCAATGGGTATAAAGGTCAGCGCACGGTGCAGCAGGCAGCCGAGATCGTCATTCACCTGGCGACCCTGGACGCCAATGGCCCGACCGCCGGGTACTTCAACGATGACGGCCCGCTTCCTTGGTAAATCAGCTGGTTTCAGCGGCAGACGCTTGACGTTCGTCTGACTTCAAAGTTTCTCACCGCGCCGGCCTTTGCAGAGCACTTTTCGGCCTTGGGAATGCTCGTTCCATATTGACTATGGATTGGAATTATTATTTCATATTACCGGCGCCACGCTGCCGCTCGCGCGTGTTACCCAAGACAACAAAGCCGATGGGAGGTTCGAATGGGCGAAGCCGTGGAAGCGAGACATGCGCCGCTCGACATCATCACGATCGGCCGTGCGTCCGTCGATCTCTACGGCCAGCAGATCGGCTCGCGCCTGGAAGATATCACCTCCTTTGCCAAGTCGGTCGGCGGCTGTCCAGCCAATATCGCGGTCGGCACTGCCAGGCTCGGCCTGCGCTCGGCGTTGCTCACCCGCGTCGGCAATGAGCAGATGGGCCGCTTCATCCGCGAGCAGCTGACCCGCGAGGGCGTTTCGGTCCAAGGCCTCAAGACCGATCCGGAGCGGCTGACCGCCCTGGTGCTGCTGTCGGTCGAGGATGAGGGCGTCTCGCCGATGATCTTCTATCGCAGCGATTGCGCCGACATGGCGCTTTCGGAAGACGATATCGATGAGGCCTTCATTGCTTCAGCACGCGCGGTCGTCGTCACCGGCACGCATTTTTCACGGCCCAACAGCGACGCCGCGCAACGCAAGGCGATCCGTGTCATGAAGGCCAAGGGCGGCAAGGTGGTGTTCGACATCGACTACCGCCCTAACCTGTGGGGCCTCGCCGGCCATGCCGAAGGCTTCGAGCGCTATGTGAAATCCGACCGCGTCTCGGCGCAGTTGAAGACGGTGCTGCCCGACTGCGATCTCATCGTCGGCACCGAAGAGGAGATCATGATCGCCTCCGGCGCAGACGATTGCCTGAGCGCGCTGAAAACCATCCGCTCGCTGTCGACGGCGACCATAGTGCTGAAGCGCGGTGCCATGGGCTGCATCGTCTATGACGGGCCGATCAGCGACGATCTCGAGGACGGTATCGTCGGCAAGGGGTTTCCGATCGAGGTCTACAATGTGCTCGGCGCCGGCGACGCTTTCATGTCGGGCTTCCTGCGCGGCTGGCTCGGCGAGGAAAGCCTGGCGACGGCCGCGACCTGGGCCAATGCCTGCGGCGCCTTTGCCGTATCGCGGCTGCTCTGCGCACCTGAATACCCGACTTTCGAGGAATTGCAGTTCTTCCTGAAAAACGGCAGCAAGCATCTGGCGCTGCGCAAGGACGAGGCGATCAACCACATCCATTGGGCGACCACGCGCCGGCGCGACATCCCCTCTCTGATGGCGTTCGCCTGCGACCACCGCGTCCAGCTGGAGGACGTCGCGGCAAAGGCCGGCGCCGATCCGTCGCGAATCCCGGCTTTCAAGGTGCTGACGGTCAAGGCTGCGGCAAAGGTCGCGGCTGGCCGCGGCGGCTATGGCATGCTGCTCGACGAAAAATACGGGCGCGAGGCGATGTTCGAATTCGCCCACCATTCCTTCGCCTGGCTCGGCCGGCCGGTCGAGTTGCCGGGTTCGCGGCCGCTTCGCTTCGAGTTCTCGCAAGACATAGGCTCGCAACTGACCGAATGGCCGGTCGACCACTGCATCAAATGCCTGTGCTTCTATCATCCCGACGATCCCGCGGCGCTGAAGAGCGAACAGCAGCAGAAACTGCGCGCTTTGTTCGAGGCCGCGCGGAAAGTGGGGAGAGAACTTCTGGTCGAGATCATCGCCGGCAAGCACGGCAAGCTCGACGACATGACCATCCCGCGGGCGCTTGAGGAACTCTACGCACTCGGCATCAAGCCCGACTGGTGGAAGCTCGAACCGCAGGCATCGACCGGCGCATGGGCAAAGATCGAGGCGGTGATCCTGAAGAACGATCCGTGGTGCCGCGGGATTGTACTGCTGGGTTTGGAAGCACCGCAGGACGAATTGGAAGCGGCCTTCGCCGCCACCGCCAAGGCGCCCATCGTCAAGGGTTTCGCTGTCGGCCGTACCATCTTCATCAACGCGGCCGAACAATGGCTTGCCGGCAAGATGTCGGACGATGAGGCGGTTGCCGACATGGCGTCGCGCTTCGAGAGGCTGACCGAGGCATGGCTTGCCGTGCGCGGCCGCAAAGCAGCATAAGAAGGCGCGGCATAAGGACTGCGGAGGAAAACGACATGACCAAGA
Source organism: Mesorhizobium sp. M1403 (assembly GCF_040317695.1). Taxonomy (NCBI): domain Bacteria; kingdom Pseudomonadati; phylum Pseudomonadota; class Alphaproteobacteria; order Hyphomicrobiales; family Phyllobacteriaceae; genus Mesorhizobium; species Mesorhizobium sp. M1403. The sequence goes on from NZ_JAMYKY010000019.1 coordinate 109,822, forward strand.
CAATCCGCCTGACGATGGCGCAGGCGCTGACCCGCTTTCTTGCCCAACAGATGGCCGAGATCGACGGCAAGAAAGTGCCGATCTTCGGCGGCGTCTGGGCAATCTTCGGCCACGGCAATGTCGCCGGCGTCGGCGAGGCGCTCTACCAGGTCCGCGACGAATTGCCGACGTTCCGTGCCCATAACGAGCAAGCGATGGCGCATGCGGCGATCGCCTATGCCAAGGCCAATTTCCGCCGCCGCTTCATGGCGGCGACCAGTTCGATCGGCCCTGGCGCGCTGAATATGGTGACGGCGGCAGCACTTGCGCATGTAAACAGGTTGCCTGTCCTGTTTCTGCCCGGCGACGTCTTCGCCAATCGCATTCCCGATCCCGTCCTGCAGCAAGCCGAGGATTTTTCCGACGGTACGGCGACGGTCAATGACTGCCTCAGGCCGGTGTCGCGCTATTTCGACCGCATCACCCGGCCGGAGCAGATCATGCCGGCGCTCAACCGCGCCATGCAGGTGCTGACCGATCCGGCTGAGTGTGGCCCGGTAACGCTGGCGCTGTGCCAGGACGTGCAGGCCGAGGCCTATGATTATCCCGAGAGTTTCTTTGCCGAGCGGCTCTGGACCCAGCGGCGAGCGCGCCCGGACCGCCAAGAGTTAGCAGCTGCAGTGGCGGCGCTGAAGAGCGCGAAGAAGCCATTGGTGATTGCCGGCGGTGGCGTGCTCTATTCGCAAGCGTCGGATGAATTGGCGAAGCTGGCGCAAGACGCTGGCATTCCGGTGTGCGAGACGCAAGGCGGCAAATCCTCGCTGCCCGACGATCATCCGCTGAACATGGCGGCGGTCGGCGTTACCGGCACTTCGGCTGCCAACAGGCTGGCCGAAGAGGCCGACGTCGTGCTTGCCGTCGGCACCAGGCTGCAGGATTTCACCACTGGCTCCTGGGCGTTGTTCAAGAATTCCGGCAAGACCATGATCGGGCTCAACGTCCAGCCTTTCGATGCCGGAAAGCACCAGGCGCTGCCGCTGGTCGCCGATGCGGCTGAAGGGCTCGCCGAACTCGGTGCGGCGCTGAAAGGCTGGAAAGCTCCTTCTGGCTGGACCGACAATGCGATCAGCGGCAAGAAGGACTGGCAGGCGGATGCCGGCAAGGTGACGGCGTCGACCAATGCCGCCTATCCGTCCGACGCGCAGGTGATCGGCGCCGTACAGCGCGCCATGGGCTCCGGCGTGGTACTGCTCCATGCCGCCGGCGGCTTGCCCGGCGAATTGCACAAGCTATGGCAGGCGGGCACGCCCGGCTCCTATCATGCCGAATACGGCTTCTCGACCATGGGCTACGAAATCGCCGGGGGGGGGTGGGGGGCAATGGGCCAGGCCCCCGCCGCGGGTGTTGTGTTGTTAGGGGGCGGGGGCGGCCCGGTTGTGAAATTCGCGGGGGGGTCGTCGGTGGTTGGCGGGCGCCACCCCGTG
>NZ_JAMYKY010000020.1:0-103942 GCF_040317695.1 Mesorhizobium sp. M1403
CTTCTTCTGTCATGAAACTCTCCAGGCGGCGTGAAACACAGTCGGCGAAGCGTCGCTTCATAGTGGCGGTCGCCGCTGAAAGCAAATACAGCCCGGCAGGACTATCGCGATGCTCGTCGGCACCGAGGACCATAGCGCTGCATCCGCCGTCGTGCGCGTGTTGATCTGCGCGCTGTCGGCCGGGCAAAACGAAGCGCCAAAGATGCTTTGCGTAGGCTTCGGTTCTCGACTTTCGATTTGACCTGCGCCCCGGCCAGCGCGCCCTCGGCGGGCGCTACGAACTCGAATACGGTGGTTGAACCGATGCTGAGCATCGCGGTAATTCAAGCACAAGCTTTGCCTGTTAATCCTGTGGTCACAAACGACCTTGATGGCCAACAATGCGAAACCCGATGTGCGCGCCGCACGGTCTTGAGCTTTTTGCAATTCATCCCTAACCTGGGTCGAACCGCTCAGAAGATGCGCATATCGCCTCGAGCGGGCGCTTGCGGGTTATGATCGTGATGTTGTCTTAGCTACGATGTTTCCCATCCGCTTGGTTAGGCTGTCGAAAAGAAACAATCGCTCTTCGATCACTTACTTCCGGAGCCCGATATCATGATGAAATATCCAGACGTTAAACCAGGTCTTAAAGAAGAAGCGCCCTGGTCTGACAGCCTGACCAGCTACGACCGCCAGCACTTCACGACCTACCTGAGGCTCCTGGATGCAGGTGCCGACGAGGCAAGCTATGAGGAGATGGCGCAGGTCATCCTCGGCATCGATCCGGTGCATGAGCCGGAGCGGGCCCGGAAAACTGTGCGAAGCCATCTCGATCGGGCGAACTGGATGGTGACGACCGGTTACAAGGAATTGTTCGCCGGATGAGGGCGAACAGGCGGCGACACGCTCCGCTTGTCAGATGTGGTTACGGCGTCCGCGACAAGAGGGGTCTGACGGTCGGGGCTGCGGGAATTAGGTTCAAATTGAAAGACCTTAGTTCTTTGCTCCATCATGACGATCGACCAGATGGCCGGCGACCGGTGCGAGCACCAGACCCGCCACGCTGGACGACAGCAACACGAGGTCAACCTCGCCCGACTGGACGAAGGCGAATGCGACACACTGCTCCTGATCGATCCGGATCACTTCTCCTTAATCAACGACAAAACACGGATATTCCAAAAGTGGCCAGGCTTTGGTTCGAATTGCAAAGGCGCTTGGTCCGGCCTTTTTCTTTCGCGCGAGAAACGGGTAAACTGAGGCGACGACGCCCGGCGCTGCTTGGGCGATCTCGCTGCCAGAATTTTGCAATATCGCGTTGCCACTTCGCCGGGTGAAATCACGACCATGATGAGAGCTATCAAGCCGACGTTTAACGTCGCCAGCCCGGCAGGCGGAAAACTGATCCATGGCCGTTTTCTCGACCTGCCATTCTGGCCGGTCATTCGAGGGCGATGGCAATTCGCCGCGTGCTTTTGCCGATATTTCCAAGTGATGTGGAAGAATTGACTATGCTGCAGGCTTGTCGAAGACCATGGGCAACCCACGTTTCGACGCCATCTCGACGACCAACTCTTCGATGGCGTGATCGGAAAGGCGGGTATGCAGTATCGTACAAATCCGTTTAACCAGTCGTGCACCGGCAAAGGCGAGAGATCCTAGGCATCGAGAAGCCGACTGACTTCGATCACAACGTCAGCATCGATGTCGCTCGGCAAATCTCGCATATGCTATCTCCGATCGATGTAAATATTGCCGTCTTCCTGACCGTCGTCGAGTCAAGCAAATGAACGTCGGGGTTGTTTCCCACGACGGCAGGACTCGATGTTCTGCTTCGGCTGCATAATTCGCGGTCATCGCAGCGACGCGTGAAGCTCTGCTTTCCTAAGTCACTTTGGAAGCCATCGAGGCTACTATCATTTGGACCTCAGTCGCTGCGTAGGATTTTCGCTTCTGGCGCCGCTACAACGAAGGCCCGTCTCGCAACCGGCGGCTGAGCTTCACCACTCAGAACCTGAAGACATGCATCCATAGCCAGTTTTCGCTTCTTCGTCTGATAAGGAAAACTCCGCAGCAGGATCGTGGCAGCATCGTTCACATCGAATATCACGCGCTCACGGTCATGCCGGCCAACTTGCACCACCACGGGCCGGACGAACCTGCTCGACATGCAATTACTCTCTCAGCTCCGACCTCGATACGGTCTTCGCGTATCATGACGTGGGGTCGATTTATACATTATTGGCTAGGGTCCGAAGAGAACCTGCAGTTGCTCAATCTCAGCAGGCCGCTATCTGAAATCCCGATGGGTCCCGGTCTTGTTGCGCAAGAAAGCACAGCGGATTTCTGTCGCGTCCGGAAGGTGAAGCGGCGCTTGGTCCTACGGGCGGGCTTTTCTGAAGCCCGAACCTTCCTTCCTGGGTGTCAGCCCTGACGCGGCCGCTGCCGTTGCGCCAGCGCTTCTTTCGGCGCGGATAGGCCGACAGAGGCAGAGGGCGGACGGGATTGCGGGTGGCGGGTGGAGGTCCGGGAGATCGGCTCCCGGCGCCCGCCGCGGAGTTCCAACCATGACACAGATGGAAATTCACACGCCCACACGCAACGAACGTCGAGGCTACAAGGTCGACGTCAGCCGCGGCCAGCGCATCGGCCGGGTGTCGTCGGAGTGGTTTAGCCGCCCGGCCGACGAGCGCTACCTTTCTCTCACCGATCTCCACAATTCGGTGAAATTGCGGTCCGAACGTAGCAAGACGCGCATCGTCGAGAGTGAGCTGATCCGCGTCGAGGCCAGCCGCGACGATCCGGAGCGCCTGAGGTTAATGCTGCCCGATGCGCCTGCCCCAGTTGCCCCCACGCATTGGAGTTTTGGCCAACTCGCCAGCCTGGTAGGTGCACCGGCCACCTATCTGCGCCAGCTTCCGGCCCCGCTCGCGGCGATCAACCTTCAGCACGGTCTCCTCAACCGCCGCGCCGAGCAGGTGAAGATGCTGGAAATCGAGAACGGACGCCTCGAGCTGCGAGCGGTTACAGGTCCGGACTATGGCAGGATTTTCGATGAAGAGCTGATCGCGGCCGTCCAAAAAATCGCCGGCAACGGTACCGGCGACACCCGCTGGAAGATTCCTGGCGTGCTCGACTGGTCAACGGGAATCTACAATCCGAATGTCGACATTTCCAATGCCACGACGACGCTCTATGCGTCCGACCGTGATGTCTTTGTCTTCCTCGTCGACGACCTGAATCCGATCGAAGCCGGCAAGCTGCCCGATGGCTCGCCCGACGTCTTTTTCAGGGGGTTTTATTGCTGGAACTCGGAGGTCGGCGCCCGCACGCTTGGAATCGCCAGCTTCTATCTACGTGCAGTGTGCCAGAATCGTTGCCTCTGGGGCGTGCAGGATTTCCAGGAAATCATTATCCGGCATTCCAAATATGCCGCCTCGCGTTTTGCCCTGGAAGCCGAGCCAGCGCTGATCCAGTTCGCGGAGTCTTCGCCCATGCCGTTCGTCAATGGCATCAAGGCTTCGCGGGAGCGTGTCGTCGCTCGGGACGACGAAGATCGCCAGAGCTTCCTGCGCAAGCGCGGCTTCTCCAAGGCGGATACGACGAAGATCATCGATGCCGTGCTTTCGGAGGAAGGGCACCCGCCCGCCTCGATTTTCGACTTCGTGCAGGGCATTACACGGGTGGCGCGCGACAAGCCGCATCAGGATGTTCGCCTGGAGATGGAGGGCAAGGCCAAGAAGCTTCTCGATCTGGCAGCATGATACTGCAATGCTGCGCGCGGCGGGAGTAGGTAACGTCACCGGGCTGCTGATGCCGCCAGTTTCGAACATGTGCATCGCTGCGGCGCGCAGCACACGGCCTGCGCTGCAGGTCTGGCAAACACATCTATCAGGTCTAGGTGTGCGCTGCACAAAATCGCAATGCTGCTATGCACAATTAATGCTTCTCGGGAGCGTGGAAGGGAGTAGGTTGTCGGTATCAAGTTTCGTCCGGGTCACCTCCTCCCGACCTCGGCGATCAGGGACGGCATTTATTCCTCCCGAATGCTGTCGTCCAAATCAAGCCCGCCGCACCTCCTCCCGCGGCGGGCTTTTTCGTTGTGCGAGCGGCGGCTTCTCGCAGCCCGATTGCAGGAAACGAACGCGGAGGTCCGTCAGTCGGGGAGGTTGAACCGTTCGATGGTGACGGTACGCTCGACATCCACCGTAATCTCCAGCACTTCGTTCCATGCCTCCCCTCCACCAAGCTCGGAAAGGGCGAGAAGGAAGAGCCTGCGCTGGAGATCGAGGCTCATCAGGCCAGGGGCGGTGTTGAAGGCGACGAGCCCGACATGCAGCTCCTCGCGGCGATAGAGGCCGCGAAAGTCGGTCGTGTTGTGCGTGACGAGCACATAGCCGTCATCGACCGCGCGCCGGGTTACCATATGGTCCTTGGCGCCGGCGAGGCCCAGCCAGCGCACATGGCTCGACTCGGGGAAACCCCGTTCGCGCGCCAGTTTCGCAAGCTCTGGGCTCAGGCATTCGTCGATCAGGAATTTCACGAAACGGCCGGCAGATCGTCGAGACGGATTGTGCGTTTCGATTTCGCCGCCGTGCTGCGCCACGCCGGCTTGACCGGCGGACGGCCACGCCGCGGGTAGGCGAGCGCATAGTCGGCCGCGAGCCTGATCCGGTCGAGAGTCAGTTGCGGATAGGCGGCACGGATCGCGTCGGCCGTGTCGCCGTTGGCGAGCATGTCGGCAACGTCATGAACAAGCACGCGTGTTCCCACAAAGGCCGGCTGACCGCTAAGTACCGCTGGATCGCGCGCCACCATCGCCTTTGCTTTCCTCAGCCGGCTGAGGCCGGCCCTTACCCCGGCGGTGATCGGCTTCAGGTCGACCTTAAGGGGATCGTCCGCGACCACGGGCGTAGCATCATCGGCAATGGCGTGCTCGACGATCCGCCGCCGCGCGGCCGGCGTCAGCGTCTCCGCCGTCAGCCAGGCGAGGCGTAGGCCGACGAGACCCGCTCCGACGATGACGCGGCTGCCGCGGCGCGTCTCGACACGGCCGCGCAGCAATCCTGCATCGATGATGCGATGCACCTGCTTGAGCGGCACCTGCGTTACCGCCGCCGCCTCATTGGCGGTGAGCACTTCGCTGCTAAACCCCGGCATGACAATAATCCTTCCACATTCGTGGAAGATATATAGTCATTCTGCCTTCCGCAGTCCAGCGAAGCTTTGCGGCAGCCGGCGGCGTCCGTGCCAGACGCCCGACGGGAGGCAGAGGGGGGAGGGGAGGTTTCCTGACGGGCTTGGAGGTTCGGGGAGAGGCCCCGGACCGTCCGTCATGGAGAACCTGACCATGGCAAAGAACGCCATTCAGAAGATCGCGATGAACGCCGCGGAGAATATTCCCTATGACAAGCTAATGCTGTCGCAGAAAAATGTTCGGCGCATCAAGGACGGCGTGTCAATCGAGCAATTGGCCGAAGACATCGGACGGCGAAAGCTGATCCAGAGCCTGAACGTCCGGCCCATGCTCGACGGCGAGGGCGAGGAGACCGGCACGTTCGAGGTGCCCGCCGGCGGGCGGCGTTATCTGGCGCTCGGCATCCTCATCAAGCAGAAGCGCCTGGCCAAGAACGAGCCAATCCCCTGCATCGTCAACCGCAGGCAGGAGACCTCGGCCGAAGAGGACTCGCTTGCCGAAAACCTGCGGCGCGCCGACCTGCACCCACTCGACCAGTTCCGGGCCTTCAAGACGCTCCGCGATCAGGGCCTCGATCCGGAGGAGATCGGCGCACGCTTCTTCGTATCGCCGGCGACGGTGAGGCAGCGCCTGCGATTGGCATCGGTGTCCCCGATGCTGCTCGACCTCTACGAGAAGGACGAAATCCGGCTCGAACAGATCATGGCGTTTTCGATCTCGGACGATCACGCGCGCCAGGAGCAGGTCTGGGAGCGGATTTCCAGCTCGCACATGCAGGAACCTTATTACATCAGGCGTCTGCTGACGGAGACCACGGTCCGGGCCGATGATCGCCGGGCCGTCTATGTCGGCGCCGAAGCCTATGAAGCAGCTGGCGGCGTCATCCTGCGCGATCTCTTCGAGCAGGACTCCGGTGGCTGGTTCCAGGATGCGGCGCTCCTCGAGCAGCTTGTCTTCGACAGGCTGAAGGTGGATGCCGAGGCGATCCGCGCCGAAGGCTGGAAATGGGTCGAGGCGGCGATCAGCTTTCCCTATGGCCACACCTCCGGCATGCGGCGCATCTACGCCGAGGCGCAGGAGCTCAGCGCCGAGGAGATCGAACGCTACGACGCGCTGAAGGCCGAATACGACAAGCTGGATGCGGACTATGCCCAGGCCGAGAATGCCGACGAAGCAATCGAGGCGAAGCTCGACCAACTGGGTGCCGAGCTCGATGCGATCGATGATCGTCCTCAAAGCTACGATCCCGCCCAGAAGGCCATTGCCGGTGTGTTCGTTACGCTTGCCGCGAACGGCAAGCTCCAGGTCGACGCCGGTTTCGTGCGGCCCGAGGACGAGCCGCGGACCGAAACTGGCGACGTCGATGAGCGCGAGGAAGGGGGCGCCGACGGCGGAACCCGATCCAATGGCGACGATGGCGAAGGTATTGTCGTCAACGGCGAGCCGGTGGGTGACGGCTCTGGCGACGACGGCGAGGACGATTGCATCAAGCCGCTGCCCGATCGGCTCGTTTTCGACCTGACCGCGCAGCGGACCCTGGCGCTACGCAACGCGCTCGCCGGTGACGTCGACATCGCCATCGTCGCCGCACTCCATGCCTTCGTCCTGCAGGTCTTCTATCGCTTCGCGCCGGACACGTGCCTGGAGATCAGCCTGAAGAGCGGCAGCTTCAGCCAGGTCGATGGTCTTGCCGAGACATCCTGGGCCAAGGAGATCGCCGAGCGGCACGAAGCCTGGGACCGCGATCTGCCCGATGAAGCGGAAGGCCTGTGGGACTTCCTGCTCGGCCTCGACGAAGCAAGCCGCAAGGCGCTGTTCGCGCACTGCGTCTCGCTGACCCTCAATGCGGTGGTCGAACCCTGGAACAGGCGAGCGAAGGCGCTCGAGCATGCAGACCTGCTTGGACGTTCGCTCCAGTTTGACATGGTCGACGCCGGCTGGACGCCTACCGTTGAGTTCCTCGGGCGGCTCACCAAGGCGCGGATTCTACAGGCTGTCCGCGAAGCTCGTGGCGCAGACTCCGCGCAGCTGATCGACCACATGAAGAAGGACAGCATGGCGCGTGAGGCCGCCCGTCTTCTCGAAGGATCGAACTGGCTGCCCGAGCCGCTGCGCCTTGAGATTGATGAAGTGGCTACCGATGCTGGCGACGCGGTCGCCGGCGACAGGTCGGACGAGGCGGCTATCGACGGCGATGCCGCCGAGCTGCCGGCCTTCCTCGCCGACGATGCGGATCCGTCCTCCGATGAGCCGGTGACCATCGACGGCGACGAAGCAGATCACCTCCAGGCCGCCGAATAATCGGCCTCCCGCTCGGCACGGGTCCGGCACCTCCACCGGACTCATTCATTTCCAACTCACTCTCAAGTCCGGGATCGCCATGGCGATCCCGGACGCTTTCGTTTGATGGAGATCCGCATGTTGGCCTGGTAAAGAAGCTGTTCGTACGACGAGCAGCAGAAGAGACATTTCCACGCGACAGCCCGTTCACGGCTGAAGAAACTCGCCGTCGAACTTGCCCTGCCGCAGGGAAGCTTAGACCTGCGCTCAAACAAGGCGGGCATAGCCGTTTCCGGTGAAATTACCCTGCACCATGACCGCGCCTACATTCAGGTCGGCCAGTTCGGGCTGTCCTCAGGTCACGGCATCCTGATCAGGACCTGCACGGGGCGCAAGGACTATACCGGCGGGGCCAACCACTTCGTCGCACTCAGCATGCTCGAGGACATTCCGGCGCTCGCGGCGGCCGTCCGCGCCATCACTGGCGTCGGTCGTCAGAATCCGTTCCAATCCCACGCCGCATGACATTCCGCAACAGCCGCCAAAGCCAAGTCAACAGCCTGTCGGCCGGGAGCGACCCCGCCGGAGCCGGTGGGCCGAAGATCGCGGCAAACGCACGCTCATTACGCCGGAAGGCATGATGCTGTCTTCAAGCTGCTCGATGATCTGTCGGATCTCGAGATCGACGAGTTCCTGTCCAAAGTGCGATTGCGTCAGAGCTGACGAAGGAAGGCGACGATGGGCACCTATAAGAACCGCGCCTCGGCGGCGAAACGTCTCCTCACGGTGACTGACCTTGGCTCAGTGGATGCACCCGCGTACGGCGCATCCTCAAGCTGTTGAGCCAAACATCGACGAGGTCTTCGTGGTCAAGAAAGCCACGCTCCAGGGTCGGACCTCTATCCGCAACACCAGCCTGCATCCCGGTATCCAACATGCGAGTCCGTATGGCCAACTGCCAGGAGGATATAAGCATCCGGCCCTCAGCAAAACTTCAGGTCAGTGCCTACCATGCGGGAGGTACCCGGCATTGCGTAAAGCGCCGATGAACAGGCAGGCCGGGCCGGCGATACTCGTCTTGGCCTGCATCGATAGCGGAAGGGTGTTCCAGTCCTCCAAGGGAGCGATAAAGCTGGAGAAAGTGCCATTGACCATGCAATGGCTGGTCAACAAGCCTTGCTTGTCCAGCACCAGAACGCCTGTCTGATCGCTAGGATAGCGGATGGCGGCGACCCGCTGAAGTTCCATGTCGCCATCGATTCGCAAATTGAAAAGCAGTACGCCGTGGCTTCGGTTGGCGATTTCTGAGACTTTTTCCGTGAAAGGTACAGTAAGCGCACGAACGCTTTCGACTGCCATCCCGAAAACAAGCGCGTCCAGCTCATCCGCCGCCATGAGAAGATTAGTTCCCAAGAAAATTTGGATTGCAATCGCTCCAGCCGGATTGTGCACAGTCATCGCGCGCCGCTGGCTAGACGCCTGAGCATCGCGTGTATGGATGCAGCTCTGAAGATCCACCTCTCAGTAGGCATGTTTGCCCCCGCTGATTGAGCCGGTCGCCTAAGGCCCATGACACATCGCTTGCTCGTTGCGTCGCTTCTCCGATAAAGCACGGCGAGAGCGACAGATACCTTCGCGTCGGATACTCGCAAAAACGAACAGCGACTTGGCTTGCAAGTCGTCCTCACATCAAGGAACAGACTATGAAGCGCCAGATCCGGCCATTTGTTGTGGAAGTGAAACAGAAGCACGGCAAGCAAAAGTCAAGCCATTCGATCTGGGGTGGTCTCGACCTGTCCAAAATTGTCACGGAAATGACGCAGCCGGCTGACGGTGCTCAGTTGCCAAATTCAGAGGTCATTGACTTCAGTATAAGAGCCATTGATGCTGAAGGAGGGGATAAACCAAAAGCGGAGCATATCATGGCCGATTTTCAGGACGCTCAGACTGTTCAGACGACAGTAGCGCCAGCCAAAGTGGAAGTGCCTGAATCCAAGAAGAAAATTCCGCGAGCAAAGAAAGCGAAGGCAGAGCTCGCAAAGCCGGCCCGCAGGAACGGGGCGAAGCCAGCGCCCCAGGCCGCTGAATCTCCGTTAGCAGTCAAGACCACCCGCAAGACATATTCCGAGAAGGAACGCGCCCAGAAGCTTGACCAGATCGAGAAATCGATCGCTGGCGGCGCGACCAGCAAGATTGCGGTCGGCCAGGCCGGCATATCCGAGCAGACCTACTATTATTGGAAAAGAGCTGCCGCACCTTCTTCAGAAAGTGGTGATCTCCGCGATCTTGTCGCACTCGAAGAAGAAAACAAGCGCCTCAAGAACCTGCTTGCCGACCGTCTGCGCAAGGAAAATGCCGAGCTCAAGAAAAAGCTGGGCCTGGCCTAAGGCATACTGAAGCATCGACGGAAATTCCGCCGACGCTCAGAGCGGTAGCGGCGGCATATCGCCTCCGCCGACACGCCACACCCAGGAGCCGATCTCCGGACGCGTGGCGATCATTTCGTCGAGCGACGCCTCGAACGCTTCGTCCGCACCGGCCGGAACGACAAAGAGCGCTATCGGCTCGTCCCTGTTCTGAAGCAATGCGTTGGCGATCGGCTGGTCGGGTTGCAGGTCAAAGCGCAATCCCTTCACGCTCTTCTCACGAAGGCGGGCGAGCCCATCGACGAGCCTTTTCTCCGGGACCGTCTCGTAGGGAATCCAGTTTTCGGACACCACCATCAACGCGACCTCCTCGACAATGGCGAGGCCGGCCGGGTTCAGTCCGAACGTCGCGATCGTCATGAGATGCGAGCTGGAATCCGCTGCCCACAACGACAATTCTTTCTCAAATCGCACCTGCAAGCGGCGATGCAATGCATCTTCGATCATGAAGGGAAAACCGGGCAAATGCCTGATGACGAGTTTCTGACCGGAGCGGGCGGGCACGATCTCCTTCACCTCGCCGACCAGGACGAGCAACTTTCGGGGACCGGATTTCGGCGGGAGCGCCGTGCCGAGAACCGCGTTGCGACGCTGTTCGATGGCTTCCTTGTTCTCGGCGCGAAACGGCTCGGGCACGAACAGGATATCCGCGAGCGGTCCGCCCCTCACCGTCATTTGCCCGGCAGCCTCGAGCAGATGCCAGCGGACATTCCACCAATGTCGCTTGCCGGCCCATCGGGATGTCCAGACCGTCAGTTCGGCCTCGTGCCAGAGATAATGAAGCAGGCCACGCAGCGACATCCCCCTGGGATCGGCGGTTACGCTGGCGGAACTTTGCCCCGCAGGCACGGACGCTGCCCGGCTCCCCGTCTTGGACAGGCTGAAGTCCAATTTGAGGGCCGCCATGCCGCTTTGCGGATCGAGCTGTATGGCGCTGCCCATCAAGGCGCCCAGACCGGACAGTTCGTAAGGTGATTCATAGGAATCACAGGATGGATCATGTCCGCCGCCGCTCAGCGGCATGCGCTTGATCAGGTGAAGGTCGCCGATGCGGGCGATATACATCGGGCAGCCTGGCTCGCGGCACAGGCACAGCGGACGCTCGGTGCGGGCATAGGCGCTCGCCAACGCCGCCTGCAGGTCAGGCGCTGCCCCCTCGTAAACCTCACTGCCAATTCTGAACCGTCGCATCACCTCCGCCGCTCCAGGTCGCCGCCGCATCCCTGTGCGCGCATTCAAGTCATGGCTTTGCGCAGAGCGCAACCCATTTGGTGCATCGGCGCCAGAGGCAGAGGGGAGCCGGGAGGAATGCGGCCCGGCTGGCGCGCAGAGAGTGTCGGCGCGGGCGCCTCTCCCCTCTCGCGAAGGACATCTCCATGAACATCGTTTCGACCACAGCTGCCGCTCCCCTCGACGCGCCGAGGCACGTCCCCATCAACAACGCCCAGGCGATCTATCAGGCGGCAATGCGGCTTCTGCCGTTCCTCGAGCAGGGCAAGTCTGTCACCACTGCGGAACTGCGCACCACCATGACGACAAGTTTTGGCGGCAGCGATGCGCAAGGGTTCTGGGTCTGGAAAGACGCCTATGAGGCGCTCGAAACCGCCCAGGTGCTGTTTCTGCGCCGGTTCGGAGCAGCGATCCTGTCCCGGTCCACCACGCCGCAGGCGACGCTGGCGATGATGAAGCGCATCGCCGAACTTCTTCCCACTCATACGCGACGGTCCGACGAGAGCCAGGCCATGCAGCAGCTCTCCACGCCCTTGCCGCTGGCCTTCGTCACGGCGCACGCCGCGGCGATCTCATCTTGCGACCTCGTTCTCGAACCCTCGGCCGGCACCGGTCTGCTCGCCGTCCATGCCGAGATGGCGCGCGCCTCGATCGCTCTCAACGAGCTTTCAGCGACACGCGCCGATCTCCTCGGCCTTCTGTTCCCGCGCGTTCCCGTCTCGCGGCACGACGCCGCCCATATCGACGATCATCTCGACGCGGCCATGGAGCCGTCCGTCGTGCTGATGAATCCACCCTTCAGCGTCGGCGCATATGTCGACGGCCATGTCGCCGATGCCGCATGGCGGCACCTCTCTTCCGCATTCGCACGCCTGCTTCCGGGCGGACGCCTCGTTGCCGTCACCGGCTCCGGGCTGTCTCCCGAAAACTCCAAATGGCGGCCGGCCTTCGAACGGTTGCAGCAGCAGGGCACCACCGTCTTCACCGCAGCGATCGACGGCCGTGTGTACGCCCGCCATGGGACGACGGCTGAGACCCGCTTGACCATCATCGACAAAGTTCCTGCTAACGACCCAACCAGCTTCTCCGGCTCGCCGGGCAAGGCCACGGATGTCGAAACGCTGCTCTCCTGGATCACGGATCTGCCGCCCCGGACACCGGGCGGCTTTCCGAACTCGACCGGTACATTGTCCAACGGCATCGTGCGCAATGCCGCCATGCACATGGGTGCCCAATCGGGAGCGAGAGCCGCACCCCTCGGTGCCTCAACGGCTGCTCCGAAGGCCATCCAATCGGTCGGCCCGACTGCGCGGGCGAAGCCCGCCCGCCAGGTCATGGCAAACAGCACGCCGGCTGTCCCCCTCGCCTATGAGCTGCGCGACTGGATGCCGGAGGAGGGCGGCCGGCTCACCGACACGATCTACGAACCCTATGCGCTCCAGTCGATTGACATTCCCCGCGCGAAACCGCATCCGACGTCGCTCGTGCAGTCGGCCGCAATGGCCGCCGTCGCGCCGCCAAAGCCTTCCTATCGGCCGCTTCTTCCTGATGCGATCATCGACGAGGGCCTGCTGTCAGACGCCCAACTCGAAAGCGTCATCTATGCCGGCGAAGCCCATTGCGGCCATCTCACCGGCGCCTGGACTGTTGACGAGACCTGCGATGTCGTCTCCGCCGCGCCAGAAGGTGCTGAGAACGCGGTCCGCTTCCGCCGCGGATGGTTTTTGGGTGACGGAACCGGCTGCGGCAAGGGACGGCAGGTCGCCGGCATCATCCTCGACAATTGGCTACAGGGCCGCCGCCGTGCGATCTGGATTTCCAAGTCGGACAAATTGCTGGAAGACGCCCAGCGCGATTGGGCAGCACTCGGCCAGGAAAAACTTCTCGTGCAGCCACTCTCGCGCTATCGGCAGGGCACGCCGATCCGCCTTGCCGAGGGCATCCTGTTCACGACCTACGCGACCCTGCGCTCGCAAGAGCGGGAGGGCAAGAAATCCCGGATCGCCCAGATACTCGACTGGGTCGGCCAAGAGGCCAGGAGGGACGAAGGCCCGACGGGGAACAGAGGAAACTTGGCGGGGAGGCCCGAAAGCCAGACAGGGATTAAAGAAAGCCAGACAGGGATTGGAGAAAACCCGTCGGGGGCAAAAAAATCTTTCGATGGCGTCATCGTCTTCGACGAGGCCCACGCCATGGCCAATGCCGCTGGCGGCAAAAGCGAGCGTGGCGACGTCGCGCCCTCGCAGCAGGGCAAGGCGGGACTGCGGCTGCAGCACGCGCTGCCCGATGCCCGCATTGTCTACGTCTCCGCGACCGGTGCGACCGCCGTCGAGAACCTCGCCTATGCGCAACGTCTCGGCATCTGGGGCAGCGAGGATTTTCCATTCGCCAACCGTGCCGAATTCGTCGCCGCGATCGAGGACGGCGGTGTCGCGGCGATGGAAGTGCTCGCCCGCGATCTCAAGTCGCTCGGCCTCTATACGGCGCGTTCGCTCTCCTATGACGGCGTCGAATACCACCTCCTCGAGCATGCGCTGACCGAGGAGCAGATCCGCATCTACAACGCCTATGCAGACGCCTTCCAGGTCATCCACAACAACCTGACCGCCGCACTCGAGGCCACCAACATCACCAGCGAGGCCGGCACGCTGAACCGCAACGCAAAATCGGCGGCGCGCTCAGCCTTTGAAAGTACCAAGCAACGCTTTTTCTCGCATTTGATCACCTCGATGATGACGCCGACCCTGATCGGCGCGATCGAGCAGGACCTCGCCGACGGGCATGCGGCAGTCGTGCAGATCGTCTCGACCAGCGAGGCGCTGATGGAACGACGGCTTGCCGAGATCCCCACCGAGGAATGGTCGGACCTGCATGTCGACATCACGCCGCGCGAGTATGTCGGCGGGTACTTGATGCATTCCTTCCCGACCCAACTGTTCGAGGAGTATTCCGACGCGGAGGGCAACGTCTACTCGCGGCCTGTCCACGACGAAGATGGCAACCCGGTCCAGTGCCGCGAGGCGGTTCGCCGGCGCGGCGAGATGATCGAAAAACTCGCATCGCTACCGCCGGTCGGCAGCGCCCTCGACCAGATCATCCATCATTTTGGCACAGACACCGTCGCCGAGGTGACCGGCCGCTCGCGCCGCATCGTCGAGAAGACCGGCCGCGACGGCATCGACCGGCTGGCCGTGGAAAACCGCCCTGGCTCGGCCAATCTCGCCGAGTCCCAGAGTTTTATGGATGACGACAAGCGCGTGTTGATCTTTTCGGATGCTGGCGGCACCGGCCGCTCCTATCATGCCGATCTTGGAGTCAGGAACCAGAGGCTGCGCAAACACTATCTGCTCGAGGCTGGCTGGCGCGCCGACAACGCCATCCAGGGTCTCGGACGGACCCACCGCACAAACCAGAAGCAACCGCCGCTGTTCCGACCCATGGCCGCCAATGTGAGGGCCGGCAAACGCTTCCTGTCGACGATCGCCAGGCGGCTCGACACGCTGGGCGCGATCACTCGCGGTCAGCGCCAGACCGGCGGGGCAGGTCTGTTTCGTGCCGAAGACAATCTGGAAAGCCCCTATGCCCGCGCAGCGCTGCGGCAGTTCTATTATCTGCTGCACCAGGGCAAGATCGAGGGCTGCTCACTCACGACCTTCGAAGCGGTAACTGGGCTGTCGCTGACCACCGAGGAGGGCGGCCTGCGCGATGAACTGCCGCCGATCACGACCTGGCTCAACCGCCTGCTCGCGCTGCGCATCGAAACCCAGAATCTGCTGTTCGAGGTATTCGAGCAGCTGATGGCGGGAAGAATAGAAGGCGCCATCGCCGCCGGCAACTACGACAAGGGCCTGGAGACCATCACGGCGGAGAGCATCGTCGTCACCGGTCGCCGCACCGTCTACGCGCACCCAGTCTCGGGCGCGCAGTCGCATGTGCTGACCGTCGCGCGCAAGGACCGTATCCGGCCGCTCGGCCTGGTCGACGCGCTGGCCATCGTCCGGGCGGAGCCCCAATCGGTTCTGCTGGTGAACGCCCGGTCCAGCCGTGCGGCGATCCGGCTGCCGACGGCGAGCTTGATGCTCGACGACGGCACGATAGAACACCGCGTGCGGCTGCTGCGGCCGACCGACGAGCTGCGCTTCGGTCTCGACGCCCTTGCCGAAACCCACTGGCAGCCGACCGACCGAAACCTGTTCCGCGAGCTTTGGCAGGCAGAAATCGACGCCGTCCCGGAGTTCACCACCAGCACTTTCCACATCGTGACGGGTCTGCTGTTGCCGATCTGGCGGCGGTTGCCAGACCATGATTGTCAGGTCTACCGGATCCAGACCGATGCCGGCGAACGCATCATCGGGCGTCACATCGCCCCGACGCTTGTCGCCACCATGTTCCGCAATCTGGGGCTCGACGATGTACCCAAGCTCGCGCCGGAAGATGCCTGGACCGGGCTTGTCGACGGACGGATCGGACTGCAACTCGCCGATGGCCTGATTCTGCGCCGCGGCCGCGTCATGAACGACTACCGTGTCGAATTGATCGGCTTCACCGACGCCATGGTTCCGCGGCTGAAGGCGCTGGGGCTGATCTCCGAGATCATCTCCTGGAAGCTCCGGCTGTTCATCCCGACGTCCGCGCAAGGGTCTGCCATCCTCGCCGCGCTCCTCGACCGCCATACGCTGGTTGGCGTCACCGACCGCACCTCGGCGGCTTGAGGGAGGGGATGATGACCGGCTCGGCCTCAGAGCTGGCACGCCGCCTTGGCGATCATGCCGAGGCGGTGTGCCGGGAATATCTCTCCAACGGCCATCGCTCCGGCAATTACTGGATGGTCGGCGATGTCCGCAACACGCGCGGCCGTTCCATGCATGTGCGGCTGAAAGCCAACGCGAAAGGCCCGGCGGGTAGGTGGGTCGACGAGGCGACGTCTGAGTTTGGCGATCTGCTCGATGTCATCCGAGAAAGCTGCGGTCTTGTTGATTTCCGTGACGTCGCGGATGAAGCGCGTCGCTTCCTCTCCGTGCCGCTGCCACCGCCCCACGCTCCTGGCGCGCAACGCCAGCCTGCCGCGGCACCCGGCTCGCCTGACGCGGCGCGTCGCCTGTTCGCCATGTCGCAGCCGATCGCCGGCACGTTGGCCGAACGATACCTCGCCGGCCGCGGCATCCTGCTTTCCGCGCATGAGCGTGCCGTGCGCTTCCATCCCGGCTGCTACTACCGGGATCTCGTGACGGGCGAGACGCAGACCCTACCTGCGCTCATTGCCGCTGTCACCAGCCTCGACGGGCGTATCACCGGCCTACAACGCACCTGGCTTGATCCTTCGGGTCAGGGCAAGGCGCAACTCGCGGATCCACGCCGTTCGCTGGGGAATCTCCTTGGCAACGGCATCTGGCTTGGCCACCAGCCCGGTGCGCCCGTCTCGGTCATGGCCGCCGGCGAGGGGTTCGAGACGATGGCGTCGCTTAAGGTGGTGATGCCGGCGCTGCCGGTTGCCGCCGCCACTTCGGCCAATCACCTCGCCGGCCTGACCTTCCCGCTTGGCTGCCGTCGCCTCTATATCGCGGCCGATGCCGATGCCGCCGGCCGGCACGGCATCGAGCGTCTCAGCCAGCGAGCCGGCCAAGCCGGGATCCTCGCCCTGGTGTTGCGGCCGCAGCTCGGCGATTTCAACGACGACCTGCGTCATCTCGGCCCGGCCCATCTCGCAGCATGGCTCAGTGACCAGCTCGTCCCGGAGGATGCCCGTCTCTTCCTGCCGCCCGGATGAATGGGTCGGGCCGGCACGCAGGCCGGCGCGGCGTCGCCGGACAGCCTGCAGACATAGCGGCGGTCCACCGGAGAAGCCGCGCCCGCGGCCTGCCTGAGAGGCGACCCCTGCCACCCCCCGGTCACGGCCGCAACGGCTGCGCCGTCCTCCGCTCGCGCTCCGGCCTTCGGTGCGGCCGCGCCCGGCGCGCGGCCGGGATGCGCTGTCAGGCCGCGATAGGCGCGGCATAGCCGACGGAGACACCGCCATGACCTACGAGCTTCCTCTCGACGACGCCTACGAGCCCTACCACGCCTCCTCGCCGACCGACCGCGTCCTCCTCGAACTGCAGATGTACGGCCATCGCCCGCATCAGGACGAACCTGATCCTCGGCCACTTCCCGACGACGAAGTGATCCGGGCCGGCCTCGCCGGGATCGTCGAGACCTTCGCCGGCATGCTTGGCGACACCAGGCTCGAACCCGATCTCGACGACCTGCTCTGGTCCTTCGTAAACGTCTTCCACCGTGCCGCCGAGCGCGTCGCCCGCAGCCTCGACCGCAACGAGGAGGCGCAGCGTTCGAGCCAGCAGGAGCAGGACGGCTCGGAGGTGAAGTCCGTCGAGCTGGAACGGCTGACCGCGGAAGGCATCACCTATATCGAGCGCCGCAACGTGCTCGAAATCATGCGCGATGAGGCCGCCGACCTCTACGAAGCACAAACCGGATCGGCATGGCGGCCGCGCACCGGCTCCAAGGTCTCTCATCAGGCGATGACCGCGTCGGTGATCGACTCCAGAGACTTCCTCGCCGCCCGCCGCCACGCCGAATCCGAGGTGCTCGTCCCGGCCGGCACCAAGATCGCCTTCGCCGGCGGCCTCGACTGCAACGATCACGACCGGATCTGGGAGGCGCTCGACAAGGCCCGCGAGAAGCATCCCGACATGGTGCTGCTCCACGGCGGCAGCCCGCGCGGCGCCGAGCGCATCGCCGCCTGCTGGGCCGAGAGCCGCAAGGTCACCCAGATCGCCTTCAAGCCGGACTGGAACCGGCACGCCAAGGCGGCTCCGTTCCGCCGCAACGACCAGCTTCTCTCCGTGGTGCCCTACGGCCTGATCGTCTTTCCCGGCTCCGGCATCACCGACAACCTTGCCGACAAGGCCCGTCGGCTCGGCATCCCCGTCTGGCGGTTCGCGGAGGGAGGCGCGTGAGCGCCGTTTTCTTGCAAATCAAGAAAATCTAGATAATATGGAGATCGATAAGGAGTCCAGCCATGCGTCAGTTCACGACGGGGGATCTCAACAAACAGGTTGGCGACGTCACCGACGTTGCCAGCCGCGAACCCGTTATTCTTACCAAGCACCGCAAACCCCGGTTCGTGTTGATGAGTTACGAACACTACGAACGGATGCGCATCGGCGGCGATCCCCGCCGCGCATACCATGTCTCCGAGATGCCGGAGGAACACACGGAACTCTTCGTCGCCGAGATCGATCGACTAGCGCGCGGGAAAGGATACGATGATGAGCGGTAGATTTCTGCCTGGTCAGGATCGCGGCGCGCAGCTGCTCGGCCTGTCGCGCACGGAGCTCATGCGGCGTGCAGCACTCCAGGAGGCGCAGGCGGCCATCCTCACGAAACCGTCATCCGCGTGTTCCCGGAAGCCTATGACGCCTTCATGCAGGCGATCTCGGCCCCGGCCGGTGCGCCTCCGCTGAAGGCGGACGAGCGGCTGCGTCGGTCCCCGCCCTGGGACCGCTAGCTGGCGCTTTCAGGGATCGAACTCCTCGACGACGCGCCGGCCGGCCGCCCGATCCGATTCCCGGGCTGCTGATCGGACAACTCGCCGTCGACAACCGCTATGCCGGACAAGGCATCGGCAGCGGCCTGGTCAAGGACGCGCTGCATCGCTGCGTCGCCGGCGCCGACATCGTCGGCGGTCGCGCGGTGGTGGTGCGTGCGATCAACGCTCAGGCCGAGCGCAACTGGCAAAGCTGGGGCTTCATTTCCGCGCGAGACAATCCGTCGGGTGCTCATGCACTCGATCCAGGACGTGAGCCCTCTGGCTGGCCGACAAAGGCCACTAGCTCGACGCGCGTAGCGCCTCCGGCCGCGGCAGGGTCCGGGCGCGCCGGCCTGCGGCCGGCCGGGCTCTAATCGCGGCGTCCCACCGCTCCCCGAGCCGGCTTCGCCGTCTCGGCCTTCGGGTGACGATCCCTCGCGCAGGGCCAGAGGGAGAGGGCGGCCGGCGCGGGGCGGGGGACGCTGGAGAGAAGGGAAAGTCACCATGTCGATGATATTCGTAGGTGGATCACGCGAGATATTCGAGCTGCCGGAACCTGCTATCACTCGCATCGGCGCAATCGTGGCTGCCGAGCACGGCGTGCTGATTGGCGACGCGCCCGGAGCCAATGCCGAGGCGCAGGGCCTGCTCGCTGGCTACGGCTACGAACATGTCGGGGTCTTTCATGCCGGCAAGGAACCTCGCAACAATCTGGGCGACTGGGCTGCCTACCAGGTCCCGTCTCCTGAAGGCGCTCACGGGTATTGGTTCCACGCCGCCAAGGACCGGGAGATGACACGGCGCGCCGACTTTGGCATGATGGTCTGGGACGGCGCATCACCCGCGACCGCCGTCAACGTGCTTCGGCTCGCCATCGCGAACAAGCCGTGCGTCATTTACGATCTGGCCAAGGGCAGCATGGCGACTACCTACAATGTGCAAGACTGGTGCGCCATGCTTCATCACGCCGGTCCGGACATTCGTCGCCAAGCCGAAGCCCGCATGATGCCGGACGAACGTCTGGCGTTGCCAGGATGATTACGCGCGGATCCGCCGACAGCCCGCCGGGTCCCATCCGATAGGCTGGATCCGGCCCCGCGCTGCCAACTCCACTTTTATGGACGGCCGGAGCCGGCCCCTTTCGAGACCGGCCCACGCGCAGAGCCGCGGGGCGTTGTGCAGGATGTCTTCTTGACCTGTCTCGCATCTGCGGGTGTAAGCGTGCCGAACATCCTGCCTTGCCCGGTCATCCAACTTGGTTGCGAGGCATCGCCACCGATTGGGGGAGTTCGCTGCCAGCCCACTCCGATCTCGATACCGCTGTTCCGCCATTCGGGAAGGCGGTTCACGCGCCATGCTGCTGTTCGAGGTATTGACGACGTAGGCGACATGACCCGAGAGGCTGCAGCCTGTTCCTGCGATCCGGCAGCGTTGCGTCGGCGGTCAAGCGATGGCGGCCTGAGTTCTTGTCCATCTGCCGCATCCGGGGCCATTCCCGTTTCATGTCGCCTTTGTAGACGACCGCCTGCTTTGTGCGGTCAACCCCCGTTGGGGGTACACTCGGCGAAAATTCTGGAAAATTCGATTTCTGTTTTTTGTTTGCGGACAGGCGAAGGGCCTGCCCGCTGTTTTTCGGCAAATAGAATTTTCCAGAATTTTCGCCGAGATGACCGCAGCAGGACGGTCCTCTCCTTTGGCGCCATCGGGAATGGCCCCGATGCAACCGAAGGAGAACTACCATGGCCACCACGATCGCAAACCTCACCACCAAGGCCGACGGCTCGATGGAAGGCGTCTTTGCCACGCTCCGGGTCAACGCCCCGATCACGCTGATCCCGAACACCAACAAGTCGCGCGAGGACGCGCCCGACTACCGGATCGTCAACAAGCGCACGGGCTTCGAGATCGGAGCCGGCTGGCACCGCACCTCCCAGCGTTCCGGCGAAGAGTACCTCTCGGTCAAGCTGGAAGCCCCCGAGATCGGCGTCATCTTCGGCAATCTCGCTCCCGCCCCGGGCGGCGAGGAAAACAAGAAGGTCATCCTCTGGAACAACCCCCATTGAGGCATCGGTGGCCGGCCCCGCAAGGGGCCGGCTCCCCACCGGCAAAAGGAGGTTGCAATGAGCCGCTACACCATCACTGTCACTGGCACCGTCACCGGACAGGTCCGCTCGGATCCAGACGCTGTCATCGGCTACGATCCACCACTTCGGACCTACTTCCTGCAAGCGTTCCCGCACGAAGAAACCGACGAGCCCGGTCTTTGGCTCGGCACCCACGATCGCGCGTTCGAAACGCTTGAGGATCTTCACCGCGCAGCCATCTCACACGGCTACGACTTCATGCCGCTGTCGCCCAAATTGGCCGCAAAGCTGGTCGACGACAAAGCGGCAGCCAGCGGGCGTCCGGAGCGGGACGGTATCCTCGGTCAACTGCTGAAACACCTCAACCAACCCAAGTAGGCAAGACGTCCCAGGGCCCGCGACGGAGTGTTCCGTCGCGGGCCCTTTTTTTGCGCGTCGCAAAAGAGCCACGAACATCACCCGCTACAGCAAGAGACAGCGACTCCAAACCGCCGGTCATTCCTTCGGCAGTTTGTGCTTATGAATGCGGATATAGTCCTGGATGGCCTTTCGCAGCAGTTCGGTCATGCTGTGCCCGTTGCTGATCGCCAGCAACTTGAACTGGCGCTGCTCCACGGCCGTCAAATAGTAGCCGCAGCGGATCATCTCCTCCTCGCGTATCTTCTTTCCGGCGATGGGGTCCTTTTTCTGACCCTGCCGCAGCAGCTTGCGGAAATCGGGCCCGACCGCCGGGGACGGCTTTGTCGGTTCGTGCATCTGTGGCGCAGCTTGCTCCTTGGTCCCTGACGTCTCGGCCTTCGGCGGGATGAACATACTGGGCAGCGCCGGCGGCTGCGTGGAGATGGCCTTCATCATGCGGGCCTTCTTGTCGTCACCGGGTTTCGGTGCGGTTTCTTCACTCATGCCGCGTTCCTTGTGGCTTCGATGAAGGTTTGCAGAAGGTCGTCGAAGACCCCTTCGCTCTCGGCAATCGCCTTCGTGTCAGGCACCTCGGGGCTGTAAAGGGTCTGCCCGGTCTGAAGGTCGCGGTAGGCAACGCGATTGTGCAGGACGTGTTCTGCAATGGGCGTGCCGTTGGCCTGGATGATCGCGCGCAGTTCGGTCAGGGCTCGCGCCCTGCCATCGATGATGGTCTGCTTGGTCAGCACGAATATCGCAGGCAGCGGTCTACCCCGGCTCTCGACCGCCAGCGGGATGTAGTGGTCGGTGATCTGGATGGCGGCGGTCACATCATCGAGGGCAAAATAGACCGGCACGACGACAATGTCGGCCGCGAAGAGCCCGGCCATGAGGTTGTCATTTGTGGTGCCTTCCGTATCGATCAAGACGACCGAGCGTTCACCGTTGTAGATGGCTGCGGCGTCGAGGATTTCCTGCGGGGTCATCGCGCTCACCATCTGGAGCCTGTCAAGACGATTGCCAGCTTCGCCCAGCATCTGGAACCAGCGGTTCATGTTCTGCCGCCGGTCGCCGTCGATAAGAGTGACCGAATAGCCCCGATGCAGCGCGACGGATGCGAGGGTGCGCAGCATCGTCGATTTGCCAGTGCCGCCCTTTGGGATCGCAGCGGAGATGATCATGGGGCCTCCTTCCGGCGTTGTGTCCTTGTTTCCATGTTAACATGGAAACAAATCATCATGGATACATGAAACAAAATCACGGTCAAAACATGGAGCCATTGTCGACGGGGAGAACCGGTTTGGCAACCCAGGCGCGCATCGACAAGGGCTCGCTAAAGGTGCAGTTTTTGCGCAGCTGCTATCAGGTCCGGTGGCCCATCGACTGCGCATTCCGGCTTGCGCATCAGAGGGCTGATGTTTCCATGTTAACATGGAAACAAGTTGTCAACGCATCATAGACACATCGCATCAAATGACGGTGAGAACATTGTTGACCGGACCTGCCAATGACAACTGGGTTGGAGGAAAAGGAACGTCGGCTTTTTCCTTTCCCCCTTATCCTTGGCAGGATAGCCTATTTTGTGATACACACAAAATAGGCGGCGCGGCCCTGTCGGGCCTTAGCGCCCGCAAGCGGGCTTGAGAGATGGATGCAGGCGCCCAGAAAGCAGCGGTACAGAACGCGTCACGACGCTACGGCGAGGTGACGCACATCCGGTTTTCGGCTGACGAGCTGGCCAACCTTAAAGCCATTGCGGAGCGAGACGGCGTTACCGTCAGCGAGGTCGTCCGGCGTCTGGTGCGGGCAGAGGTCGGGCATCTGCCTATCGCATCAGAGGCGTTGCGGCCGGCGATCGTAGACATGACCGATCAGCTGCGGCGCGTTGGCATCAATTTCAATCAGGCCGTGCGCGCCATGAACGACGGCCGTGTTGCCCACGATGAGGATCTTGAACAGGCGCTGGTCGCCGTGGGCAACCTGGTGCGGCAGTTTCGCGAGGAACTGAAGGCGATGACTGGCGGGTCACGCAAGGCGAGGGAGGCCAGGCCATGAGCGGTCGTCTTGCTGGCTACGCGGCCGAAATCGAACGCTATCTGCGGGGCGAGTCCGGCGTGAAGCGTGAGGAGCTCGACGACGACAAGTCCGGGACGGGCGTCCGACGCGCGGCCGGTGAATTCCAGGTGATGAAGAGTTATGAGCGGACCGGTGGCGGCGGACGCCTCGGGCAAGGAGGCGGCTCGACGGCAGGTGGCGGCAGGAGCGCCCATTGTTCGTCGCCGGGAGGATTGGGGGCGGCGGGGAGCTCCATGTCCAGCAGGGCACCGAAGTCCACTGCTGCTGCGAGTTCGCCCAAGGCCGCTAGCGCGCCGATCATGATCTATGGCGTCACGCTCGCCGGTTTCCGGCCGGAAGAGGAGGAGGAAGACTGGAAGCGGCGCGGCGGCGGTGGTCGTGGTGCTGTTCGTCCGAGCGGTACGGCACGAGCGGCGCGGACGGGCTATCAGGCGCGGGCCGTGGCGGCACGGGCAGGCTATGCGGCGGGCGCGCAGCCTGCCGTGTTCAAGGTCATGCCCAATCCGCCATCGACCAAGGAAGCTGCCGCCCGGCTGCTCAATTACATCGGGAAGCGCGAGGACGAAAAAGGCGAGAAACACGACATCGAGATTTTCGACGAGGACGGGCAGGTGCTTGCGACAGGTGCCGCAAGAAAGGCGTTCCTGGAATCGTTTTGCGAGACGTTCGAACCGCCCTTGGAAAACACCAATTTTATCGAGGTTCGCTTCGATCTCGCTAGCGAGGTCACCGATGCCGCCTTGAGCGAGGCGTTGAGCAAGGCCTTCGGGGCAAAACCGTTCATCTATGCGCAGGATGGACAGACGGTGGAGGTTTACGCGCATACCGATGAGCGGGCCGGACCGCTTGCCAAGGTGCTCGCCGGCGGTCGGGAAAAAAATTCGCGCAGCAAGGCGCTCGACAAGATCGAAGCGCGCCTGTCTGAAGCCATGGGCGAGGCGGGGGTGGTCGCCAAGGCAGAGGTAACGGCGGCTGTGAGCCGTGAACCCAAAGCGAAATATTTCCTGCAGAAGTTCATCCGCACCCACAGCCACATCCGCCACGCAAATGGCGAGCCTGTGCCTGCTGTGAAAAGCTCCACCAAGGCGGCGGCTTCGATCTATGAACAATGGCGCCCGCAGTTTTCGGGGCGTGAGCGGCGCAATGCCTATCACCTGCTTTTCTCGGCAAGAGCCGGCACCGATGCCAACGCCGTCATGGCTGCGGCGCGCGCCGTGCTCGAGGAGCGAGCGCCAGGATACACGTTCGTCCTGGCGCATCACAAGGACACCAAGCACGTCCATATCCATGCAATGGTGCAGGCAAGGTCAGCCGACGGCGAGCGCCTGAAATTCTACAAGCCAGATCTGGTCGCCTGGCGCGAGACTTTTGCTGAAAAGGCACGCGAGAACGGCATTGCGATGGTGGCGACGCGGCGCATGGACCATGCGATGACGCGTCCGTTCACGAAGGAGCATGCCGGAGCCTACAGCCGCGCCCAGAGCGATCCGCGCTACCAGGTCAGCGCCAGGACGATCGAGCGGGTGGAGGCCAAGCGGCAACGCCGTTTGGATGGGCAATCCCTTGTCGTGAACGGCGATGCTATCGCTGCCGCATGGCAAAAGACTGTGACGACGATGCGGGCCGCGGGCGTAGTCGGTCAGGCTCTCACGGCAGCGGAGTCGATCGGCAACAATTTTCTGCAGTTCCGTCGCGACCGGACAGGGGAGGGGCAGCCAGGTCCTGCCGCGGGTCGCGGAGCTGATCAATCGGGGCAAAAGTCTTTCCTGTCCCATCCCGGTATGAGAGAATTGAATGCACTGCTAGGAGATTTGAACATGGCGCAAACCCCCTTGGAAATGCGGCGTCAGATGGCCCGCGTCAATCAGGCTCTGGACAACATGCGCGAGACGCTGCCGCCGGCCCATCAAGGACAGTTCGAACAGTATCGTGAAGAGGTGAACGACAAGATGCACGACCGTCTCGCGCGGCTACAATTCGAGCGGCAGCAGCAGCGTCGTGGTGGTGGCGGTGGCGAGCCGATCCCCGAGCGCGAGCCGCGAGGGCGAGACCTTTCAACTCGAGACGATCCCCGCGAGCCGGAGCAGCCGCGCACCGGCACCGAGCAGGAGAAGGTGGCAGCCAAGCAGAAGGACGCCAACAAACAGAAGGCACGGCAGTCGGAAGAGCAGGACCGCAAGACCCAGCGCTCAAATGATAACGATTACGAGCGCTGAGCCGAGCTCACTGCCGCCTGCGGCTAAAGAGACCGAGAGTGTTAGTGACCTCATGTGCCGAGGCCCATTTGGCGCCTACGAGATTCAGGATGATGGCCACGCAGATCTCACGCCGCGCATGATCTTGAAATCTGCTTTGTGCCGCATTGCAGGATGGACCGAAGCTGAGGCTGTGACAGGCTGGTTTTCAGGTCGGTCCAGGTAACCGCAGCGCCATTGGATCGATCGGTGACGGGCTCAAAGCCCGGTCGTAAGTTTGCTGATGGGTTAGGGTCCGGACTCATAACCGTCGGTCGACTGCGCTGGCGGCTCTGGTTGCCGTTAGTCGCGGGCGCTGAGCGGGGCTCGATAGGATCAACCGAACCTGCGATACTCAAGGCAATCTGTTGGAGTGATGATGCGCATCGTAACCCGTCTCACTGATCGGCTTAAACTGCAGCATCCGATCATCAGCGCGCCGATGGCATTCGCATCGGGCGGGGAACTCGCAGGTGCGGTCAGTTCAGCCGGAGGGCTTGGGCTTATCGGCGGCGGCTATGGCGACGCTGATTGGCTGACGCGAGAGTTCGAGCGATCTGGCAACCGACCTGTCGGCTGCGGCTTCATAACTTGGTCACTCGCCAGGAACCCGCGCCTACTCGATAAGGCCCTGGAGCGGCGACCAAGTGCGATTTTCCTATCCTTTGGCGACCCGGCGCCTTTTTCGCCGGCAATACGGGCCGCCGGGGTCCCCTTGATCTGCCAGGTCCAGAGCCTCGACGACGCGCGCCGCGCTCTTGATGCCGGAGCCGACATTGTCGTCGCCCAAGGCGCGGAAGCCGGCGGTCACGGTGAGAAGCGAGCGACATTCACATTTGTTCCGGAGGTCGCGAACTTGGTACGGCGACGGGCGCCGGACACGCTCATCTGCGCGGCCGGCGGCATCGCCGATGGTCGTGGGCTTGCAGCGGCGCTGATGCTTGGCGCTGATGGCGTCGTGATGGGATCACGTTTCTGGGCCTCGTTGGAGGCTCTCGTTCATCCAAATCTGCACCAGGCTGCCCTTGCCGCGACCGGAGACGACACGGTTCGAACCTCGGTGATGGACCTAGCGCGCCGCCTGGATTGGCCATCGCGGTTTTCACTGCGCGTTCGGAAGAATGCTTTTACGGAAGCCTGGCACGGCAATGAGGCCCATCTCCTTGCCGACATTGACGCGCAGTCCGCTGCCTACCGGGAAGCGTGGGCAAGCGGCGATCCCACAATAGCCGCGATCATGATTGGTGAGGCCGCCGGCCTCATCCACGACATCGAGCCGGCGAGTGACATACTCCTTCGCACCGTTTCTGAAGCGATCACCCTGCTTCAGGGCGCAAGTTCGCTTCTGTTTGTCGAGGACAACTGTCACAGCCAGTAACTGACCGTAGCGGCTAGGCAGACGGCAGCGAGGAAGTTCGTGGCCGATCGATCGTATCTGGTGGCGATGCGGCGGAAATCCTTGAGCCGTCCGAACATGCGCTCGATGGCGTTGCGATCACGGTAGAGGAACGGGGAGAAGCAGTTCTTCCAGCGCCGGTTGGCTTCGGCGGAATGTTCGGCATCGCCCCTTAGCCTAGACCTGTGGCGAATGGCATTGGTATCATAGTCCTTGTCGGCGTGCAGGATCGGGCTCTTGGGCATCTGCTCCAGAAGCAAATGTCCGGCGCTGCAATCGGCGACCTGGCCACCGGTCAAGAGGAAAGCGATCGGGCGGCACAGGCCATCGGTCAGGGCGTGGATCTTCGTGGTTCGCCCACCGCGCGACCGGCCGATCGCCTGATTTTGCTCCCCCCTTTGCCGCCAGAAGCGCAGCGATGCGCCTTCACGGCCGAAGAGTCGATCAGGACCTCAGCCGGAGGACCGCCAGCCGAGGCCAGGGCGTGGAAGATGTCGACCCAAACGCCTTTGGCAGCCCATCGGACAAAGCGATTGTAGAGCGTCTTTCTCGGCCCGTAGACTTGCGGGGCATCGACCCAGCGGCCGCCGGACTTGAGGACATGGACGATACCGCCAATCGCTCGGCGGTCATCGACTCTTGGCTTGCCGCGCGTGTCGGTTGGCAGCAGCGCCTGCGGCCGCGAAACCTGCTCCCTCCGTCAGCCAGAAATAATCGCGATTCATCTGTGGCCTCCCTTTGGAGACCGTGACTCATAAAACCACCGTCAGTGGAATCCCTTGATGGGTCCGGATCCTAGCCTGAAAAATTCATGGGGGTTGGTGGATGTGGCGCAAGCCGTTGAAATGACGTAGGATTTGGTTGCTTAAGCCGATCCGAACCATTTCCCGGAGACCACCCCCACCATGAACGATCTTGCGCTGCCGCTGAGCGGTTTGTCATCAGTCGGCGGCAAGTCCGTCGTCGCCCGTTTCGACGGCGGCATGCTGTCGTCCAACAGCGGCGTTCTGGCCTTGGCCGAGGTGGAAGAGCGGTTGCGGGTGGCCGAGCGTCTGGCGCGTTGCATCGACGATCCGCGCTGCCCGGACCAGGTCGTCCACAGCCTGGCGGACATGATCGGCTTTCGCATGAGATGATCGCCGCCGGCTACGAGGACGGCAACGACGCCAGCCGGCTGCGCTGCGATCCGGTCTTCAAGATGGCCCAGGATGCGCTGCCGTCGGGTCGGGATCTGGCATCACAATTGACGCTGTGCCGGCTGGAGAACCTGCCCGGCGTGCGGGAGCTGGTCGCGATGGGACGGGCGATGGTCGATCTCTATTGCGCCTCGTTCCGGCAGGTGCCGAAGCGGATCGTGCTCGACATTGACGACACCTTCGACGCTGTGCACGGAGGCCAACAGCTTCGCCTGTTCAATGCCCACATGACGAGTACGACTTCCAGCCGATCGTCGTGTTCGATGGTGCGGGACGGTTCGTCAGCGCGATCCTGCGACCGGCCAAGCGGCCGAGTGGGGCTGAGATCCGCCCCCACCTGCGCCGTCTGGTGCGGGCGATCCGGATCAACTGGCCGAACATTCGAATCCTGCTCCGCGGCGATAGCCATTATTGCAACCCGCAGGTCATCGACTGGTGCCGCGCCAACGACGTCGACTTCATCTTTGGCCTCGCGCCCACCACGACCCTGCGCAAGCATGTCGCGGATCTGGAGGCCAGCACGACGGCGCGCTTCGAAGCGTCGGCCAAGACAGGCAAGGTCCGCAGGTTCAAGGAGTTCGTTGACGGCGCCGCTAGTTGGAGCCGCGTCGAGCGCATCATCGCGCGGGTCGAGGTCGGCGCCCAAGGTGGCGATATCCGCTTCGTCGTCACCAACCTTGCCGGTGGGAAGGCCAAGGCGCTCTACGAGGATGTCTACTGCCGGCGCGGCGCGGCCGAGAACCACATCAAGTCGTGGAAGACGCATCTTGCCGCCGACCGCACATCCTGCACCAGAGCGACGGCCAATCAGTTCCGGCTATTCCTGCATGCCGGTGCTCACTGGTTGATGTGGGGCTTGCGGGCCGCGATGCCGAGGCGCTCGAGCTTTGCCGTCGCCCAATTCGACACGCTGCGATTGCGCCTCATCAAAATCGCTGCGCGGGTGGTCGAGATGAAATCGCAAATCCGCCTGCACGTGCCGACATCGTGCCCCGACCAGCGCATCCTGCGCATCGTCCTCGATCGCATCCCCCAACTCGCGACATAACGATGGGGGCAGACGCCCCGAAACGAACCCGTCGACCGCAACCTGCAAACCCCCGCCTGCCATCACGACGGAGCAATCCCGGCGCCTGACGAGGCGCGTGGAAAAGCACCGCAACGGCGACCACAGCGTCGCTTCAGGCCGTCAAAAGCTTATCGCCGTGCATCAAGGCGGCTAGGTAGGTGTGGCCCGGCTTCGTTGAATCCGCTGCGGGCCAGCTCTCTGATAGCGCCGTCGTCCCAGGCTTTCCATGGGCATCGTTTCCCGCGCGGAATGAAGGTCTCCTTCCCGAAGGCGGCAATTCCTAACTCGGTGCGATGCCCGATTTGCGGTCAGGCTGCATCCGCCTTTTCTTCCAGACCAAGTAATCGCTTCGGCCAGAGCGGCGGCGGTGAAGAATTGTCTTGCGCTATCCCTAGCAAATGCGCTCATGCTGCTATTCCTCCACGGGCACCTGCGCCGGGAGGGCACCTCTAAACGCGACCGATAGACCGAGGGGAGGGCTCAACCCAATGAGCAGGGTGGCGCCCGCAGATGCGACTCCAGCTTCGTCGGCGACATTTGCGCCGCTCGAGAATGCAACTTTCCGATCGATCTGGCTTGCTACGCAGGTGTCCAGCTTTGGCTGGCTAATTCAAACTGTCGCCATCAGTTGGCTGATGGCGACCATTTCGACTTCCGACGTGATGGTCGCCTTGGTGCAGGCTTCGACGACGTTGCCTACATTCATCCTGTCGATCATCGCCGGAGCCCTGGCTGATAATTTCAGCCGCCGCAATCTGATGTTCGCTGGCTGGTCCATGATAGCGCTGTCCTCGGCGATGCTGACGGTTCTTGCAGGCTTGGGAATTTTCAATCCATGGATGGTTCTTGCATTCAGTTGTTTGGCCGGAGCGGGCGCCGCTTTCACCGATCCCGCTTGGCACGCGTCGGTCGGCGACATCTTACGAAAACGCGAAGTTCCAGCCGCGGTTACGCTCATCTCGGTTGGATATAACGCTGTTCGAAGCGTCGGTCCGGCGCTTGGTGGCATTGTCGTTGCCTCCTTTGGACCTTTGACAGCTTTCGCTGTGGCGACGCTGACCTATCTAGCGCTGCTGTGGACCATAGGGCGCCGCAAATGGGATGTTCGCTCGTCCCCTCTCCCGCGCGAGCCATTGACCACGGCCATCCATGATGGAGCGCGCTTCACGGCACTATCGGCGGAGATCAAGGCGGCAATCGCGCGTGGCGCGCTTTTTGGCCTGACCAGCATCTCCATACTCGCGCTCCTGCCTGTCGTTGCCCGCGATCAATTAGGCGGAGGACCGATCGTTTATGGCATCCTGATGGCTGGCTTTGGGACCGGCGCCTTGTGCGTCGGCATCTGCAACAATGTTTTGAGACGGTCGCTCTCCCAGGAGCGACTGACAATACTGGCATGCATTGCTTGCGCGGCGTGTTGTTTATCTCTTGCTCTCACGTCTTCAGTGGCAGTGGCGGCTATTGCGCTGGCGCTCGGCGGCGCGGGATGGGTGGTCACCTGGACGGGGCTCGACGTAAGCGTTCAATTGGCAAGCCCAAGGTGGGTCGTTGGTCGCACGCTCTCGATCTATTATGCCCTTTCGTCGGGTGGTATCGCGGCCGGCAGTTGGCTGTGGGGTACGGTGGCTGAGAACTATTCGCTTGCCTCAGCCCTGGAGATTTCAGCTGCTGCGCTACTGATGGTCGCGGCCACCGGGTTCCTGTTGCCGATCCGTCAATGGCAAGACTCTGATCAGGATCCTTTTGGCTTCGAGACACCGCAACTCGCTCTCGACCTGAAGCCGAGAAGCGGCCCGATCGTCATCAAGATCGAGTACTCAATACCGGAGGCAAACGTCGAAGCTTTCCTCGATCAGATGCAGGAACGA
This sequence comes from Mesorhizobium sp. M1403, assembly GCF_040317695.1. Lineage (NCBI taxonomy): Bacteria > Pseudomonadati > Pseudomonadota > Alphaproteobacteria > Hyphomicrobiales > Phyllobacteriaceae > Mesorhizobium > Mesorhizobium sp. M1403. The sequence continues at coordinate 30,966 of NZ_JAMYKY010000020.1, forward strand.
CGGCGGGTGCAAAGCCGCGTCGGCGCCAGGCACTGGAACCTCCAGCGCGATCTTCAGGATTCCTCGCTTTGGACAGAAACCTTCCGCACGCCGACCTGGATGGACTATCTGCGCCTTAACCATCGCCTCACAGCGGCGGACAAGGAATTGGACCAACGTCTGCTCGAATTGAACATGGGTGGAAACCCACCTCTTACTAAACTTTCGATTGAGCGGCCGACCGGGGCAACCCGCAAGCGGGATCAACCGACGCGATTTTTCTTCCGCCGGTGATCGCAGGCTGTTGTTGATAGAGTTTCAAGGGTGAGGGTAGATGACCGGCTTGGTAAGATTTGAGAGGCCAGTTGTGATTCAGATTGGCCGCTATACAGAACGCACCGTGTTCGATGTTAATGATGCGGCCTCCATCCTGCTGCGGGATCTTGGTGGTCGTCAGACGGAGAAGCACAGGGCAGCTATGGACGCCTGTCTGAAGGTTATACGAGGTGAGCTTCATCCACCCGCCGCCCGCAGGGCTTTCGTCGCGGTCGCGCGCGAAGCAAAGATCCTACGCTGCGATTGACAGGAGTGCTCAAGCGGCACCGCGCGGCAACTGGCATCTGATACGGAAGGCCTGAGTGTCTGAATCAAAACGACTGGTGCAATTTCAATGTCTTGCGAGGCGACGCGTGAGCAGGCGGATGTGGGCGATGAAGACCCAGGCTTCGGCGGATGCGATGGTTCGTTCGAAGTCCTTGGCGAGTCTGCGGCATCGGCCGAGCCAAGCGAATGTTCTCTCCACCACCATCTGCGGGGTAGCACCTCGAAGCCCTTGATGGCGTCCGTGCGCTTGATGATTTCGAGCGTGAACCTGCCGACCTTCTGCAATGCCCTTTTCAGCTTCGGTCCGGCATAGCCGCCATCGGCGAAGACATGGCGCAGCCACGGCCAGCGTTTGAGGATCGGACGGCCGGGCGCGCCGTCCCGGTCCTGGATATCGGCGGCATGGATGACGAGGCCCACCAGCAGGCCGAGTGTGTCGACAACGTATGGCGCTTGCGGCCCAGCACCTTCTTGCCGGCGTCAAACCCACGAATTCCGCCGCTTTCCGTGGTCTTGATCGACTGGCTGTCAATGACGCCTGCAGTGGGACTGGCCTCTCTGCCCTCCCGTTCACGCGCCACCATCACCAGTTCATTGCTGATTGCGCGCAGCAAGCCCTCGTCGCGCCAGCGGTAGAAATATTTCTGCACCGTGGAGAATGGCGGGAAGTCCTTCGGCAGGAGCCGCCACGCGCCACCCGAGGATGCCAAATACAGAAGTGCGTTCACGATCTCGCGCAGCTCGGTCTTGCGCGGCCTACCGATGCGGTTCGGTGCCGGCATCATCGGTTCGATCAGCGTCCACTCGTCATCGGTCAGATCACTTGGTAGCGCGGGCAGAGCCGTTCATACTGCCGGCGAGTGGTTTCGGTCCAAGGCATCGTGATCTCCGTCGAATCTCAGCAATCCGACAGAATCACAACCTACTGAAATCACTCACTCCTTTTTGGATCGGACACTGAGGCATGACGTTGCCGCTCTTCTATCTGACACGAGCAGGGCGCAGCAGTGCTACCCGTCGACTACATCGGGCAAGGTGTCTTCGACGACGCTCAAATTTCGGTCGAAAGCTTCTTTGTCGGATGAGTGGGCCCGGAGAGAGCGCACATGGTTCAGGATCGCCGCAACCGCCGCTTCTTTTTCGGGCGCTATGGTTGTTGCCACAGCTTTGGCCGCCAACGCGGAAAAATCTATGGCCGCATAAGCTGACACGGCTGCAGCGCCGGTTGCTTTCGGCCGTTCTTTTACGATTGTGCGCCGGCCCCGCGGCGGAGCCATACGGCCGGCCTTTGCGGCGAATGTCGCGCCGCGCCCCAGGCGCGTCTGCAAGAGGCCTGAGCGGTACGCCGGTGCTTTCGGCACAATAGTTGGGAGCGCAGTAGATTGAACCACCGCAGAGGAGTCCAACGCAGGGCTCTTCGTGCGCGAAACCTCGGTAGAGGCGGGCAGGGGCATGAACGCGCGTTTGGCGAGCTGGCCGTCGGCAAAATAGAAATTGCGCGTGCCGAGGATTGGCAGTTCCCCACGCGGCAATATGATGGCCTTGTTTTTGTCGAGCGTACGGATTTCGTCCGGCCGCATCAGGGGCCGCCGCACTTCCTTGCGGTGCTCCGAGCGCGTGTAATAAGTGTCAAACAACGTTGCCTTGGTGCGCGTAACGTCCTTTTGCACGTCCGATCTTTCGCCGAGCTGTTCGGAAACGTAGCGCAGATCGTCAGCGTCCTGCGCACCGAAAAAGATCTGCACGCGAGCCGCGTTGATGAGTGTCTTGCGCCCTTCCTGGTGATAGATCTCGTCTACAGCCTTCAGTGACTGTACGAAAAACCACATGGAAACCCCGTTGCCGCCGAGCACGCTCGCCATTTCGGTCACGTTCTCGAGCTTGCCGAGGTTCTGGAACTCGTCGAGCAGCACAAGCACCGGCTGCTCGCCCGGCTGGGGCAGGCTTTCCGACATGAAGTTCATCATCTGCGTAATCAGGACGTTGAACAACGGTCCAAGCGACGTCATCTGCTCGCGCCGCACGTCGAGATAGAGAGAAATCCGGTCGCACTTGAGCTTGCGAATATCGAACGTGCTGCGCGACGTAGCTCGCATCAGACGCTCGTTGAGAAAGGGCGCCATGCCGGTGCGTACGCCGGCGTAGATTCCGGAAAACTGCCGCTCTGACATCTCAAAATACGGCAACAAGGTTTGCAGCGTGAAATGCGAGCATTCGCGGCGGCGTTGCTCGCGCAGCGAGCCGATGAACTCCAGGAGCGGCTGCTCGGCACCGTTCATGATCTCGAGGATTGAGGCGAAGGTCTTCTTCTCGTTCGGGATCGCGGGCGACTCCATGACGAAGGACGCTATGCCAGTAAAAAGGAGGCGGGCGTCGTTAACCCAGTAGGGATCCGCGTTCGAAGGGGGGCGCGGAAACAGCGCTGCAGCGATGTTGCGAAGGTCGATGTCGCGCTGCGCCGAATCCAGCGAGATGAAGTCCATCGGATTGTAGCATGCGGTATTGCCGTCCGGATCAGCCGGCGCGAAACGCACCACGCGGCTCATGGTTGAACGGTAGCCGGCGGTGGCCGCATAGGTCTCGCCACGCAGGTCGAGAACCACGAACGAATGCGGCCAGGTCAGGGCGTTCGGGATGATGAGAGAAGTGCCTTTACCGGAGCGCGGCGGCCCTATGACGAAGCCGCCGACATCATCGCCATCAATCCACAATTTCTTGCCGCCGATCAGCCTGCGCTGCGTCAAGCGGATCTTGCCGGAAATCTGATCGCGGCCGGGCGACAGAATTCCGGTAAGCCTGCCGCCGGCTCGACCGACGAAGACGCCGCCAACTTTCGTCAGGCCGGTTTTCGATACGTCGCCCATCGTCATGAAGCGAGAGTCATTGCGCTTTCTCGGGCGCATGAGAATCAGGCCGACCAGGGGCGCAAGAAACCCTAATGCCCCTGCGGCAACGGCGTATTGTACCCGGCTAAAGTTCCTCGCCATCGTATCCGCCCAGGCCAGACGAACGACCGGCAAGGGATTGGCGTTCAACTGGTCGAACAGGACGTGGGAGCCAGTCCTGAACCAATCTGTCGCGGCATAGGCGACCGTGAAGGCCAGGCCGCCCAGGGCCGTCGCCATGAGCACCATGAAAATTGCTGTTGCGATTTTCTGCATGAATGGCCCCGCTAGATTGTCTCCGCCTTGGTAAACTTGATCTCGCTGATGCCGCGCCGTCCGCCTTCGGTGCGGACCATCTGGACGACCACCGGAATGACCTCGCGCAGGTAGTCGAGGATTTCGCCTCGTGAGAGGCCCGAACTGCCCTGCATGACCATGAGCGCCAGCCGCTCGTAGGCGGACCGGGCGGAATTAGCATGAACGGTCGTGAGTGAACCCGGGTGGCCGGTGTTGATCGCCTGGAGGAACGCGAAGGTTTCAGCGCCGCGCAACTCGCCCAATAGCAGACGGTCGGGCCGCATGCGAAGGGAGGCTTCTAACAGCTGTTGCGCGGAGACCTTGGCAAGGCCCTGGTCGCCCTTTGAGGCTATCAATGTGACGTTGTTGGGAGCAGGCAGCCTCAGTTCGCGGGTATCTTCGATCGTGATGATCCGTTCATGGGCAGGGATCTCCTTCAAGAGCGCATTCAAAAACGTCGTCTTGCCGGTGGATGTACCGCCAGAAACGACGATCGAGACACGATTGCGCACTGCATATTGCAGGAAGTCCATCGGCGACGTGTCGTGCAACATCTCGACAAGTCGCTTTTCTTCGGTTGAAAGCGCCAGGCCGCTGCCCATTGCCGTGTTCTCGAATGCGCCGAGATCCTTGTAGGCAACAAGGCTCATATCCATGATGACCTGCTTGCGGATCGAGATCGCCCCGCCTTCGGGAGCCGCGGGCGGCAAGATGCATTGGATGCGCTCACCCGAGGGTAGGGCGGCGGACAGGACCGGTTTTTCTTCGTTGATAACCTGATTTGTCGCCGAGGCGACGCCAGTCGATATATGCCTAATCCAGCCTGGCGTGACCTCGCGCTTGAAGACGTGCTCCATCTCCTTCGCGCCGAGGCGTTCGATGAACAATTCACCCGGCCTGTTGATCGCAATCTCGGAAACCGAATCTTCGTTCAAATAGGACCATATCGGTTCCAGATGAGCGCGTAGGACCGGGGCTCTCGCCCAAGGGTCGGGGAGAGGATGCACGGCGTTCATTTCACCGGGTTCCCATAGCCGGGATAAAAATGATCCTTCGGGGTCCCGTAGAGAGGCGTCGGATCGATCGCCGTCTTCGGCCGCCGGCCTGCCTTCAGGCGCGCCACTTCTTCCTGGACGGGGTCGGCGTATAAGTCCGAGAAATCGAGATCTCGCCGCACCAGCACGACAATCGATGTGCCCTGGTCGACGTAGACTGTCGGACCAATGTTCTGCGTGTCGCGAAACGCCTCTTGCGCGAGTTGCTGCAGGGCGGTCGATGACTTATCGAAGGCGATGCTGCGCGCGTCGCGCTGCGAGCCATTGCCACCATAAGTCACGGTGGTGGTCTCGCCGGTTACGGGATCGATCGTCGACACCTGGCGCTGTTGTCCATTCTGGCTGCTATCGCCAAGCGAGGACAGATATTCAGAGACACCGCCAACAACGGACAGCATGATGGCGTTGCCGTAGCGCTCAACCCAGTGTGTATCGACACGGCCGCCCATACCGCCGCGGCCGAGCGCGTCTGCGCCAGGCGACTTGATATCGACGGAAATACCATCCGAGCGGATAACCCTGCTCCAGACGATGAAAACACGCTTCTGACCGCGCGCAAGCCCCGAGCGGTACTCTCCGGTCAGGCGCGAGCCCTTCGGAATGAGGAGCCGCCTGCCGTCGAGCGAGAAGACATCCTCACGCACGACAGCGCGCACGGCACCGGGAAGGTCGGTGTTAACAGCGGTTTCCAAATAGCCACGAATGATCGTTCCTTCAGGGATCAACGCATCGGTGCGTCGGAAAACCCTGGCTTTGACGATGCTGGAAGAACTTGCCTCAGACTGCACCAGGAATGCCTTGTTGGGATCACTGTCGGCCCCGGGAACCGGGATTATCTGACCGTCGGCCGCGATTTCGACCTGTGCCGCCTGGGCACCGGCATCCGTCGAGCCGGTTTGATCATTCGTCACCATCTGGTTCGACCGCAGGCGTTCCCACACCGCTTTTTCATGCTCGGCGGCCTCTGCCTTACGGCGAGCCTCGTCCTCAGCCGCGGCCTTGCGGCGGGCTTCTTCCGCCTCGGCCTTGCGGCGAGCTTCCTCGGCCGCCATTTGCGCCTCCAGCGCGCGCCGCTGCGCATCAAGATCCGCGCCCTCCTGCACGGTCTGATCGACATTATCGGCTTGTTGCGTGCCGTTCTGGTCGGCGGCCGGTGGCGGCACCACGATCTGGTCGATCGTGCCGTCGGCAGGTTGCGGCGGTTCGTTCAACGCCGGCGGGCGGAACTCGGGCGGGTTGAAGTTTTCCTCGCCATCGCTGCGAACATCGCGCGATACCGGCTCTCGAGGCCAGTTCAGCCATATCAGCGCGCCAACCAGCACCACGCCGAGCGCGACCAGGGCGATCCTGGTACCCACGCCCGCACCGCGGCGTGCGACCGTCGGGCTGCCGTCCAGCTGGTTATAGTCGATCTGGGTCATCACCGCCCTCCGCTGGTTCCGAACACCGTGGAACCGCCTGTCAGTTTCGTTGGGCCGTAGACCTGCTCGACCGGATCGATTTCGTTGGGTCGCGCCCGGTTGTAGAGGCAGAGCGTCTTGCCATCGGCCCGCAAGGTGAATTGCCGTGCGACCTTGTCGATGACGGTGTATTTGCCCTGCGTGCGAACGTTGACCAGCGACTCCTGACGCTTGTCGTCGACAACGAAGATCGCCGGAATGTCGCCCTTGAACTCCAGAAACACCTTGGTGCCGTCGTCGAATACGGTGCGCGGCTTCAGGCTGTCGTCGCCCTTGTAGGCGTAGTCGTAATTGAGATCGGCATAATTCAGGTCCTTGAAATCCGGATCGGCGGCGCTCTCCTTGGCCTGTGAGAGCAGGCGCGCGTTGATATCCTCGTCCGGGTATTTGAACCGGACCTGGAAGGATGCCCGGTCACGGCTATTGTCGGTTGCCTGCAGCAGCAAGGAATAGACGCGCCGGTTGGTGACCACGTTGACGTTGGTCCACGCATCGCGCTCCAGCGGCTTGACGAACAGAAATCGCGATCCGCGTTTGGGGATGATCGACCAGCCTTTCGTGTCGCCAGCCGACACGGTTTCGATGACTTCGGTCGGGCTAAGCTCGACCATCGTTGAAATGCCAAGAGCTGCGCGCACCGACGTCACATCGTCATTGTTGAAGGTGACATACCGAATCCGCCCGTCGCGTGCGGCCGCGCCGTGCATCGTGCCGAGCAGAAGGGTGGCCGACAGGGCGAGGCTCACGCGCCATCTCATTGCAGGCTCCCCGCGGCCGGCGCCGATTCCTGGTCGCGGCGGTAATCCGTAACCTGAAAGCCCAACGGGTTGTCAAAACGCCATTCGTTCTTTAGCGGCGTTGAGGTGTAGCGGAATTTTATGACCGCCACCCAATTGTCGGCGGTGGACGAGTTGTCCCGCCGCGTCGTCGTGGCAAAGCGCACCGAGGCTGTATTGCGATTGAGCAGGGAAACTGACTTGATCTCGACCGAGACAGTGACATTGCGGCCAAAAATCTTGTCCAGCGATTGCGGATTTGCAGGCGTGAAAAGCCATGTCAAATCCTTGGACGCGGTGTCGGTCGAATAGAGCTGTGCCAGGTCGTAATTCTGTTTCAGTTCTCGCGAATCGTAGGTTTCGCGGGCCCTGATGTAACGAACAACATTGGCCGCCGTGACGGCCTCGTTCTGCGATAAATCTCCAGGCTTGAGCGCGCGCATGATCTCGAGATAGCCCGTCGATTTGTCGACCTCGACAACATACGGTTCGAACTGCCGGAGCGGCAGTATCAGCACGAGCGCCAGCAGAGACAGCACCGCCACCAGTCCGGAAACGCCGCTGATGATCCAGGCCAATGTACGCGATCGACGCATTGACCGGTGCGTGTCGTCTTCCCAGGTCGCGCCCGCCCTGTAATAGCGCTTGTCGACGAGTTCGCTGTTGCGGTCAGCAGCCGTTTCCACTGGCATTGCCACGTTACTGTTGCCTCGTTTGCGCGACGCATTCTGATCCACGCCGCGATCGGTGATCGTTCTTGTGTCCTAGGCCAGAGGCCTGGAGTTATCGCGCGCACCTTGCTGGATGGCGGACCGGGTTGCGGCATCCGTCCTGGCTGCTCGCGAAGATCGAAAACTGTTTGTCGCGAGCTGGCGGGCGCCGCGAGCGGCGCGGCCGGCGGCCCATCGCGCGCCGGAATAGCGCACTGCGTTTCTGCCGAAGTTTCTATAAGGGTTATATGCGCCCACGGTGCTGAGATACCCGCCGCCATTCAGGATCGAAGCAATCGAGGGTATCTGCATGAGAACGTAGATGCCGATGATCGTCACCAGCACCAAGGGCAGCACCAGCGACATTTTGCTGTCCATGGTCGCTCCGCCGGACGTGGCGGTGTTCAGCGCCGCGTTGACGAGCGAGAAGTAGAAACCGAGAAAGCCGTAGATCAGGACTTGCTGGATCATCAGGAACGTGGTCAGCGAAAGGAAGCCTTCGCTCATGCGCGAGGACCATCGGTAAAGCCAAAGAATGATCCATATCGGCGCCAAGGCCAGCGTGATGAACAACATCACTTTGGCGGCGATGATCGCGGCAATGGCAAGCGCTGCGAAGATGATGGCAGACAGCAGGACGAGCAGCGACAAGAGCGCACCAAAAATGTCATAGAAGGATCCGCTGTAGACCTGATTGGCGACGTCCTGGGCCCCTTGGTAGAGATTGTCGATCAGCGCTGGAATTGCCGCCTGGTCGCTAAGCTGATTGCCGGTGGCCCGCGACACGGCGCCGACGATCACCTTACCGACCTCGTCTGGAATGCTTTGCACGAGCTGATAGATCGTCGCGGAAAATGTGCCCCATCCGGTCAGCAGCAGATAGATGATGACGGTGCGGCCGAGGCGATAGGCCGCTTCGATTGGCGAAATCGACTCTCGCCCACTCAGGATCGAATAGCCCCACCACGCGATATAGAGGGTCAGCATGAGGGTGAAGACGTTGCCCATCGCATTGCCCAACTGCATATAGACGGTGCGAACGAAGTCCTCGCCGATGTTGTCAATGCCACCGAGGATGCTTGCGGCGAGACCGTTCATGGATCCTCGTCAATGATGCTGGCGAACGGCGTTGAATTGACCGGCTTCGGCGCGCCGCATTCGTCGGCGTAGGCATACGACAAAGGCCCGCACGGCGCTTTCAGTTCGCGATTTGCGCATCCAAAAAGCCCTGCGCCGAGCCCAATCACAACGCATATGCGCAGGACTCGCCGCGACAAGCGCTCAGCCTCCGCTCTTGCCGAATTCCGCGAACGGATTGACGGTGCGCGGTGTCATCATCTTCTGCACCTGGCTCTGGCGAAGAAGATCTCCCTTCAGCTTCTCATTCAGGGCCGCGACCGCGCCGTTCTGAACGCCGATCAGTTCGTTGACCGCGCGCGCGTTTTCCAGCTGCATTCGTGTGTTCTGGTCCACCGAACCCTTGACGTCCTGCGACTGCCCGATCTGCCCGCTCGCTGACTGCAGAGACTGTTGGCGCTGGGTAACGCCCTGCGAAGCCTGCGAGGTCAACGCGCTTAGCAGCGAGGCCACATTGACGCTGCCGCCATAGGCTGTGTTGACGGCGCTCGTCTCCTTGCCGGCAATCTGCTGGAGCTGCTTCACCAGTTGCAGCCCGTTGATGACGGCGCCGGCGATTTTCTGAATTTCGGGCGACAGGCCACCAAACGAAAGAGCCCCGCCGTTCAGGATCGATCCGAACGACGGCGCCTGGGCGATCGACATGTTGCCGCCAAGACCCATCTGTCCGATGCCGAGCGAACCGTCACGAGTGCCGCTGAGAGCCTGCAGGATCTCCTCGCTCTTTTTCAGAATGTCCTTGTTCGAATCCATGATGGAGTTGGTGTTGTCCGCATTCTTGCGGGCGACATCGAGATTGGCGCCATCAATGACGGCAATCTGTGCGTGGGCCGTGCTTGCCCAAAGCGCCAGACTGGCGGCAATCGCGAATTTCTTCATGTCAGCCTCCTATTGCTGTAGAGAATTGATCACGCTGGCAGCGCCGGCAGGATCACTGGTGATGATCATCGAGCGACTGTCGGCCGAGCTTGCCCCCGCGTTCTCAAGTGCGCATGGTAGCCACCGGCCGCGATCGATCCTCAACCGCTCCAGTTCCGCGGGATCACAAGAGAACGGGTTTGGAGAGCCGCTCTTCGGCTGTTGCACCAGCTTGGACGACTGCGATGCCTGAACATTCTGCAACGATAGAAGTTGGGCCAGCAACGTCGTAAAATCCCCCGCCTGGGCGAGGTACTGGTTGGTGACATCGGCGTTGATCCCACGAGCCGACGAGTTCAGCTCCCACGCATCCTTGTATTCGGTCACCTGGCCAACGTTGCCCGCCAGCGCATCGATTGCAGCATTGTTGGCGCCGATCTGCGATGAGCTTGCATCAAGGCCGCCAGCCGCCTTCCTCACCGTGCCCATGGCCGCGTCCTGGGCCGTGCCGCCGGCGCCGTCGGCCGTTGCGATCGAGAACGGTGGCGGCGCGGCGGCCGGAGCCTTGCCGCTCGACACATAGTCGTTGAAGTAGCTGTTCCAGCGGCCGACACCGCCGGCCCATTGGTTCTGCTCCCCTGCGTTCGATCCGTTGTAGAAGGAGGCGAGACAGCTGTAATTCGTCGCCCCGCATTGCTTCACGCCCATTCCGAGGTATTTGACACCGCCTTCGACATTCTGCTCATTCACGTCACGGTCCAGTCCCATGGACTTGCCGGTGCCCTTGGTCAGCTGCATGACGCCTTTGATGCCGGTGTGGCTGCCGGCGCATGTGTCGAAGCGCGATTCCTGATAGGCGACGGACAGTGCCAGGCCTTCGGGCACGCCGTATTTTTGTGCATAATAGCGGATTAGCTTTACGTTGCCGGCGTCGCGCTGCAACGCTTCGGCCGGCGACCGGCGAAACATCTGTGAGCGGTATTTGTTCGAATAGGTGCAGACGACGCCTTTCTTCTTGTCGGTTTCGACCTTCTTGGCTTCATCCGACGTCGTGCTGTGCTGCTCGTCCTCTTGCCGCTTGTCGAGGTTCTGCCCGTCGATGACCGCGATCTGGGCGACAGCCACGCTCATGCTTTCCGCCGTCGCGAGAGCCAGGGCCAGACAAGCGCTGCTAAGCCGCTTCGTCATGCTCGTTCTCCCATCCGCAGAAGTATGGCAGCCACATCTCCGGCTCGTCGCCGAAGGTCTCCCGGAGCCGTGCGCATTCCTTGCTGTTGGCTTCGTTCGAGGACAAGACCTTGATGAGATCGGGCATCGCCGACAAATCGAGCTTGGCGACGATCGAGTCGCTATCGTGCTTGACGAGGAAGGTGCGTGTTTCCTTCGCGGTTCGGCGCACGAACTCGAATTCCTTCGCCGTCAGCGAGAAGCGCTCGATGTAGGACTCCTTGCTCGCCTTCGGGTTGGGGAAGAAAATATTGGTCTTCGTTTGCTCGATCAGCGACGACGAGATGGAGGAACTGACGACGTCTTCCGCTGTCTGCGTGCCAAAGCCGACAACGCCGTTGCGGCGACGTATGGTCTTCAGTGTCTCATTGATGAAAGCAGCGAAGACCTCGTCGTCCAACAGCTTCCAGCCTTCATCGAGGAAGAGCATGATCGGCGAGCCGTCGATGACCTCCTCAAGACGATGGAAGATGTAGAGCAACGCCGCCGAGCGCAGCTTTCGGTCGCCCAGGATCCTGGTCATGTCGAAGCCGACGACGGGTTTCGAGAAATCGACCAGATCGACGGGATTGTTGAAAAGCCAGCCTTTGTCCTTCGGGTCGAGCCAGGGTTGTATCCGCGCGGCCAGATCGTTCATGCCAGGCATCAGCGAACCCCGCAGCACTTCGGGTAGCAGATCGAAGGTCCGCTGTTCGCGCGGGATCTTGTAGATCATGTCGACGGCGGCGTTGATGACGCGCATCTCCGCCACGTCCAGCGCACCGCCTTCCGGCGTTAGAACGTAGATAAGCAGATCTTCCAGGAAAGAACGGTTTTCTGCCCTGTCGTCGAGCTGCAATGGCGCGAACCCGGTCGGCTGAGAGGGTTCCATCACCTCGTAACGACCGCCGAGCGCCCGAACGAAAATTTCAGCGCCGCGCATGTAGTCGAAATAAACACATCGCGGCCGCGGCATGATGCGCATGGCCTGCGCCATCAGGAACGACAGCACGACGGTCTTGCCCGAGCCGGTCGGGCCGAACACCGTGAAGTGCCCGACATCGTGAACGTGGAAATTGAAATAGTAGGCCGTCTGGCTGGTCGTTTCGAGCAAGGCGATGGGCCGTTGCCAATGCAGCCGCTCACGTTGGCCGGACGGGAAATTGTGTCCTGAAAAAAGGCCGGCGAAGTTAAGAGACGAGATCAACGCACGTCGCGCGATGTAGCTGAAATTTCCTGGCAGCTGCGCCCAGAAGGCCAATTCCGTGTTCAGTGTCTCGCGAACCGGCACGATCGACATGCGCGAAAGCTCGGCCGTGATGTCGGATAGCGCACGGTTGAGGCCAGTCATGTCGGGCGCCAAAGCCATGACGCTCATGTGATGTTGTCCGAAGACGACTTCGCCGCCGGCCAGCTTGTCGGCGCCGTCGTGGACTGACTCCTCGACCGTCGTGCCCGCCTCGTCGGAGCCTTCAACCTGGTTCGCGATGGTGTTGATCCTGCGCATCGCGGTTATACGGTCTTCGATCGCAAAACTCTGCGTCAGGACAAACTCATGTGGCAGGCGCAACAGACCGTCCAATGAGCCCGGAGCGGTGAACGGTGGGTATTCCTTGATCGATACCATGGCGCCGAGTTTGGCGGCGTCCGGCCCGCGAAGTTCCAGCGCGGATTTTCCGAAAAACAGCTGTCGTGTCGCCAGCACATCGCCAAGCCTCATGCGCGGCAAAGGCATTTCCACGTCGACGCCGCCGGCGAGGATCTTCGCCAAAAATTCCGCCGGCTCGGAAAAGAAGCTGTCGCGGCGCTTCACGACGCCGAGAAGACGCGCCCCATAAGCCGAGAAATCCTTGACGACGCCGTCGAGAACGTCACGCAATTCGGCCATCGCCTCTTCGCGGGTTTCTTCGCCCGCCGTACTGATGCGGAATGCATTGAGCGCCTTATCCACCCAGCCGACGCGGCCGACCATTGGGCGGCGTATGACCGTCAGATACGCCTCGTTGACGAATAGGTTTTTTGCGCCAAGCTCATCCATGTAGCGGGCGTCGAGCTCGGCCACGAAAGGATTGTCAAAGTCGCCTTCGATCTCCGGCGTCACGTGGCGGCGGATGATCGTTGTGTAGACCGCAAATCGAGAGGTCGATAGGTTGCGGAACGTCGTGTTGCGGTTGAACATTCGGCTGTTCAACTCGGCCTGGTCCATCGTCTGGAACGGCAGGCCACTGAGCTGGATGGCGCCGACCAGAAAGCCGCTCTTCGTCACGATCAGGTTGTCATCGACATGGCGAAGGTAGGGGACGTGCATCGCCGCGGGCTTTTCACGCCGGCGCTCACGGCCAAATTTAAGATCAGCATCGAGGCTCATGGGGAATAGCTCCTCGCGCCCCAAAAAGTTAGGTTCGCCACCGCTCCGCGTTTGGAGATGCGCCGTTCGTAAATATGAAACATATAGGGGTCGCGCTGGCACAAATATGCGCTGACCAGATGCACCACGCCGAACACGCCAAGGCCGAGCATGAAGCTGCTCGTGGCGATAAAGCCGACCACCGCCAGGATGCCGTTCAGCGCGAAAACCTCATAGCGCACGCCCCATTTCATCGGGGGGCGTGTCAGTGGCAAGCTGACCGGCTCGACATAGACCTCCTCGTCGTCCATGTCTCAGCTGCCCCCGGCGGTCGCGCGAACCGCATCCACAAGCTGGGCGGCGCCGAAGATCAGAGCGATGCCAATGATGATGGAAAAAGCCATCATCCACGCCAGGCGGCCCGTCATGGCGAGGAAGCCGAGAAAACAGACCGCGATGATGGCGAATGAGCGCGCTATGTTGCCCTGCAGAACTCCGACGAACCATTCCAGCACATTTTCCACTGGTGCCGCCGACTGGGCGTATGCAGTGGCTGGCGCGAGAGCTATTCCGACCGCTGAGGCCAAGGCCAGTTTCAGGGCAAATTTGCCCGCTTTTCTGTATTCCACCCTTGGCTCCTTTCAGTTGCCGAAATCCATGACATGACCGTCCTGCCAAGCGTCCTCGCTTGCTGGCGGAGCGGCCGCGAGCGTTTCGGATTTGGCCAGGGCAGACTTCTTCACGACACCGCCGAACTTCCAGCGGTTCAGTATTTTCACGATGTATTCTGCAGTTTCCGGATTCACCGGAATGCCCTGCGCCTTGTAGACGCTGTTGGGCCCGGCGTTGTAAGCCGCCAGCATCAGCAGCGGATCCTGGAACTCGTCATAAAGTGACTTCAGATAACGGAGGCCAGCCCGGACATTTGCCTCTATGTCGCAACGGTCGCTCACGCCGAGATCGGCCGCCGTGCCTGGCATCAGCTGCATGATTCCCAGCGCTCCGGCCTTGGAAGGGCCCTGACTGGCGCCGAGATCGCTTTCGGCCCATGCAATCGCCTCGGCCAGATCGGTGTCGAACCCTTCCTCCTGCGCGATTGAACGCACAAGTCGCGAGACCTCAGCACGATTTCCGGTGGTACACGCCGCCGGCCTTTGCGCCGCGATGGCTTCTGCCGGCGTTGCAAAGGCAACTGCTACGCGGTCTGATGCGAGTTCCTGGCCGTGCGCTTTGAACGGCATCATGGCGCCACATAGGGTGAGCAGGAGAGCGAATCGAGCGTTCATAGTGTCGCCAAAATTTAACACTTTACTATGGCTACACGCAGCCCTAGTAAAGTGTCAACACGGTATGTCATCGCAAGGACGGATTTCGATGAAACAGGCGGCCCTTTGCACGGTTCTGCTGCTCCAGGGCACCGTGGCTTATGCTGCAGGCGTCGACGCCCCGAGTGCCTTCGCGCAGCCGTCGGAGCACTACCTGCTCCAGTTTGCGAAGCCGGGCGAGAAGGTGTTCGTCTATGAACGCTATGATGCAAAAGGCGCGCTCTTTCAGCGCGATGCGGCGACCCTCATCTCGCCGGTCAAGGTGCCGTCGGCGACCGAGCGCGTCATCAACGGCGTTACGTACCGGCTGCGCGGCCTTGCGGCCTGCCCCAAACCGAAGATTACGTACAAGACGCAGCAATGGGACTGCACGAAGGCCGCGCAGGACTATGAAGAGGTAATCTACAACGATCGTGCGTCTGTCGTGCTTTGCAAAACACTTGTGCTGCAAAGCAAGAAGGGTGAACCCGACGCTGTGTCGTGTTTCTCGCTCGTGGGTGCGGGCAACGCAAACGACCCGTACAACGTCGCCTACGACGATGACGAAATGGTTTTTTTCGACATGGCGGCAATCAGACGCAACAAGGACGGCAAATCGCTGCGCCCCGATCTCGAGCATTCCGCCGACCTCGGTGGACAGTTTCAGAAATGAAACAGGCGAACTTCGCAGTGCTGGCGGCATTTGGTTTGTGCGCATCGGCACAGGCCCAGGATGCATCCGAATCTGCCGTGCCAACGCCCTTAGCGGTATCGAAATCGGCTCAACTGCTGACCGGTGATACCTGGCGTGACGGAGATCACCTTTTCCGCCTCTATGGCGTCCAGTCATGTCTTCGAGGCACATCAGCTGAAGAGCCAAATGGGAACAAAATCGATTGCGGGAACACCTCGCTGGCGCACCTTGCAGCCCTATTCGATAGCGCGGCGGTTACATGCCAGCCAATCGGCTACGCCTTGGATAAGGCGGTTTTTGTCGTGTGCGGTGCGCAGCTGAATGGCGAAACAATCGACGTCGGCACCGCGCTGATAGCGACCGGATACGCATTTGCCGCAACGACAGCAAAGGGCAAAGCCGTCAATGAGAACTACCTCGTCGCGGAAATCAACGCTAAGATGAAACGTGCAGGTTTGTGGGGCACGACGTTTCAGCATCCTGTGCAACTGCTGCTGAGCCAAGTATCGAAGAGACAACAATGAAGCATGACGATGAAGCGCACAGATATTATTATCCCGTCGAAGGACGCGGTGACGGTGCTATTGGTGGAGCCGCTGCATTCATCGCGATCATATTGGTGCCGACAGGACTCTATGCGGCCTGGAATACCGTGGTCTCATGGATTTCGATGATCTTTTCTTAGGGCTGCAGTTTCGTGAAGGAACCGAGCAACGCGCGCCAATCGTCGACATCAATCTCGCACCAGCCATGAGCCGTCAGCCGTTGGAAGTAAGCAGCCTTCATTTTCATTTCCGCGATAGTGGCTACTGGAGCAGTGGCAGCACGCCTTCGCACAGCGGCCTCCTCCGCCATGGCCGCGTCCAGTCTCTCACCCAGCACGATCGCGTCCGGCCCTTCGGCCCCCATCCATCGCTTGCCGATAAGTTCAAGCGTGGCGACGCTTTGACGATGTTCCGCAATCAGTTTCGCGACGCCTTCAGCCGCTGCCATCTTTCCATCGCTGCAGACCTGTTGAAGAGGCATCGTCATCGCCCTGGCGTTCTTCGGTTACATACTGGTACCTCTCGAAATGAGGAAAAAGGGGCGACACCATCCCTTTTTTGAAGCGACGAATTCTGCGAGATAGGGGCGGGGGGCGCCTGCGTAAAGGAACTGGCTTCCGATGTTTCGTGCCCTGGTGGTCGAAGACCAGACACTAATGCGTCTGGCACTGATGAACGAAGTGCAAGCGAGCTTCGAAAAATGCGTCGTCCTGGGTGCTGAGACGCTGACGATCGCCACTGCCGAGCTTCAAAACAATTATTTTGATCTGGTCGTCATCGATCCTGGCTTGCCTGGCTTTGATCCCACCTCACAGGGGGATCGCGTCGCAGTCGTTGACAAGATCATCGAGGCTTCACCCAGTGCAATTCATATTGTCATCACCGGTTCCGATAACCGTTGCGAGGCAGATGGCTTTCGGCAAATTGGCGCTGCCGCCTATCTCGGCAAGACCGGTCTTGCGCCCGGCGTGTTCAGCGATGTGCTGGACGATATTTCCACCAAGGGGTTCTCCTTGCGCCTTTCGCGGGTTGTCATGACCAAACCCGATTACCGATTTTCAGCCCTTACACCGCGCGAGCAGGAGGCCATCGACATGATGGCGCACCGTGCACCCGGCGTGAAACGCACGGAGATCTTTTCTCTCATGGCCGATCGCCTTGCCATTGAGCCCGGCTCGGCCGAGAAATACTACAAGCAGGCTCGCGCCAAGCTCATGCGGCAAGGCCATCGGCTCCCGCGGGGGCTGTGAGCTATGATCGTCCATGGAATCAAGGTTCCTGTCGCACCACAGGATGTTTCGCCGGTTATCTGGCGAGCGCTTCAAAGCCAGAGCTATGAGGCTAAGGAGGCGAAGTGGATCTTCAGGGCGGTCAAGGCGCGCGATCGCGTACTGGAGCTAGGGTCGGGTATCGGCATCATCACCGCACTGATCGCCAAAATCCCCGGCGTTCAGGTATGGGCTTTTGAAGCAAATCCCGCAACGGCGGAGCTAGCGAAACGCGTGATAGCGGCCAACGATCTCGACAACGTCACATATTCCCAGGGTATCCTCACAGCCGGCCCGCCGCGGTCCTTCACCTTCTACGTTCGCCGCGACCTTTGGATGTCTTCCACGGACAAAGACCAAGGACCTTACGAGCGCGAACTTTCGATCGTCTCGGCCGACATTGATCGTTTCATCACCGATCATCGAATAAACGCCCTCGTCATGGACATTGAAGGTGCTGAGAAAGAACTTCTGCAGGATGCCGAGCTGCCCGGGGTCGAGCGCATCTTTCTTGAGCTGCACGACCATCTCTATGGCCTTGACGGCATCCGAAACATCACGCTTGCCCTGGCAGAAAAGGGATTTGCCTACGATCCGCGGGGCTCCCGAGGACCTTGCGTGCTCTTCGCCAAGAACGATGGACCCCGCGAATACGAGGATGTGGAAGATGTTGCGTAATGCTCTCGCCGTTATATTTGCCGTGGCCCTTCCGCTCGCCAGCGCCGCCGAGGGAATCCCGCTCGATCCCAACGAAGTGTCGGTTCAAGATGCCGGCGGCAAGACCATCGGGGTCTTTTCGGTAAAGCAGCTACGGGCAGAGTTTCCGCAGCAGACCTATGACACGCGTACGCCCTGGACGAGCGACAACGAGAAAATCGAATATCGTGGACCGCTGCTTGCAGACGTGCTTGCCGGGGCCGGAATCACCGCCGCGCAGGAGGTCAAAGTTGTCGCCTATGACAACTTCGTTTCCGATATTCGTATGGACGAAATCCGGTCTTATAATCCGATCCTGGCGGTCGAGCGTCGTTGCAACGAGAATGACAAGGCCATCTCACTCTGCCCACCGGGCCAGGATTTCCGCCCGATCAGCATGGTAGAGAAAGGCCCCATCTTCATCGTCTGGCCCTTCGACCAGCTGCCCGCCTCCTACGTTCCCGCAAGAAACTCGATCTGGGTGTTTTTCCCAGTCATCCTGCGCGCCACGCAATGAAGTTCTTCAACGGCCGTTTGCTCACTGTTCTGCCCTATCTCGGTATGGCTGCAGCGCTTGGGCTGAGTGCGTGGACATTCATCCAATCGAACCGCTATCGTCAGGAGACGGATGCCATCCTTAATCAGACTTTCGAGATTCAGTGGCGCGCGGCACAGATTCGCGAGCGCCTTATACGGGTCTATGGGTATCTTCGCATTGCCGACGAGACGGGCAAGCTTGATGCCGACATCGATCGACAAATGGCGCTTGTGAGCGTCAACGTCGCGCAGTTGGAAAACCTGCCCTATCTGAATCGCTTTTTTCCCGACCGTGACGCCGAACTCCTGGGCCGGATTCGCCTGACCCTCGAACAGAAAATTGCACCTCTAGTTTCAGCGCGCAAAAACTACACCCAAGCCATTGCCGACATGGCCAAGCTGGAACAGTCAATTTACGAGATTTCCAGCTCTACTGTTGATCACAGCGCCACCTTGCAGCAGACCGCCAGCATCGACATCGCCGCCACGCGCAACTGGTTCATCTTCGCCATCGCACTTGGCCTGGGTGCTATTTTCTATCTCGTGATCCATCAGCGCTATGCCTCGGCCAGCCGCCGCGATCAGCATATGCGCTCGTTCGCGTCGCTCTTTGCGCATACCACCCGATCGCGTGTTTCAGCCTTGAGACTGTTCCTTGAGCGTGCACAGCCAGACAAGCAGTGGAGCAGCGAAATGCTTGAGGCTGCGCGCAGTGCCGCGACCGAATTGGAATCAATCACCAACAGTGTGCTTCAGATCGCCTATGCGCCACAAGATTCCAGCACCGCGCCGCTCGGCCCATTGCTCGAGGATCTCGCGCAAGATCGCGGCAGTTTGGTGCAAGTCTCGGTCGATTCCAAAGCGCGTTTGCAACTTGTTCCGGCGACGCCGTCGCGGTTGGTGGTCAATGAGTTGATAGAAAACGCTCTGGCCGCCCTATCCGGCGCCAGAAATGCACAAGTTCTCATCTCCGCGACAGTCAAGCGACACCCGTTCCTCCCACGCACTTATCTCGTGCTTGAAGTGGCCGACGAGGGCTCAGGCATGCCGCCCGCGATCGCTGCAAAAGCAACCACGCCGTTCTTTTCAACGCGAGCCGGGAACCACACTGGCCTTGGTCTGACCGCATGTTCCCAGATGGTCTCGACGCTAAACGGAAAGCTCATCATCAACAGCGCTCCCGGTGTCGGCACAACCGTACAGGTCAGAATTCCCCTGGCTTCCGCCGCAGCCACTTTTTGGCAATTGTTCCGCAGGTACGGGCGAACAAAGGAACACTCGTGGGGCGGCTAGGTATCAGCTCTGCTCTATTTTGACGTGAATTGCACGGTCTGCGCGAGCATCGCCAGAGCCTGCTAGGTCATTCCGTAGTCTCCACTAGAAGGATGATGACGCTGGATCAGCTCTCGAATGGGTGTCTACCCCTCCAGCTGATCAGAAACAGGTAGGTCTGCTGTTGGTGGGATCATTTCGGAAAAGAGGAAGGTCGCTGGATCCAGTTTTAACGCCTTGGCGATCGCGGCAATCGTGTCCACGCTGATATTGCCGCTCGCGCGCTCCAGTTTCGTGAATGTCGCCTCCGCCACACCGATGAGTTCGGCCATCTCATAGCGGTGCAAAGTACGTCGTTGTCGCTCAAAATCGATGATGTGCGCCAGCCGCTTGCGGATCGCATTGTCGTCAAACCGATGCGCCCATTCCGGAACTTTCTTACCGCCGGCGAGCAGTCCTGCAAAGGACACTTGCAAGCCGTTTGCCATGATCTGCAGCGTCGTCAATGTGACATTATTTTTCTGACGCACAGTCTGAATGTAGGTTCGATAGGCCAGTTTTTCGCCCTCGGGGGTTCGAAACAGTTCGGCCATGTGCATATGGGATAAGCCGCGTCTGGCTCTCTCCCGCTCGAGCGTCAGGGCAATGTTGGCGCGCAACGGGTTGTTGACCACGCCTCCGTCGTCTCGTTTCATAAATCGATGTAGTCGCACAAAGCCTGCCTTTTTGATCTGTCCTTTTTCGCGCGGATCATCCATAGTAAACTATCAAATCCGCAGCGAGGAAAAGGCTATGACCATACTCAAATTCCTATTGGGGGGTGCCGTCGCCATGGCGGGCGCCGCAGCTCTTCCATCCCAATCAAAAGCGTCGGAATGGGGCTGTCAGGTCCTCCTATGTCTTTCCGGCGACTGGCAAGGCACCCCCTCGTGCCACCCGCCAATTTACAGGTTGATTGCGGCGATGGAAGCCCCGGGTTTTAATTGGCCGACCTGTCCGCAAGCCAACTCCAGCGCGGCGAGATTTGAGAAGTATGAGGATTGTCCGTCTGGCTGGGAAGCAGTTGGCAGCTCCGAATTCGATCGGCCGGGCTTAGGTCAAGAACAAAACATCTGCCGCATCGCGGCCAATAGGCTCTCCTTGCCCGTCGTTTTCAAAAACAACGCCCTCAGCAGGCATCATGGAGACGGATCACGTCAGGTCCAAATCGAAATCGACGGTAAGGTGGTTGCGGCAAAAATCCAGACCGCGGGGAACGATCGAGGGCATTCCGTCGGTAATGGCCCCACCTACGTCACCATCCCTCGACCGATACGCGGAAAGCCCTGGTTCATCGAGTATGATGACGCGAACGGTGTGCGCCAGAAAAGCTGGTTCAATCTCAACATGCCATGAGCCAGGCGATCACGCAGGACGACGTACTATGGGATCGCAATTCAGGGAGGTCTGTAGTGTTCAAAGCGCTTCTCCTGTCCACTGTGATTTTGAACACAGGCGCAGTGTTGACGGCGGCTGGTCAGAGCGACAAGCCGCGATCAAGCGTGGACAATCCTATGTGGCCCGCTTCACTGAAATGGGACTGCAAGACCGCCGCCAAAATCGTGTGTGAGCGTGACGGCAGTTGCACAGTGGCCGAGGACCATACTAGGTTTGTGCTGAACTATGGCAGCAACGAAGCTGAGTTCCCGGCCAGCAATGTCAGGATCAAACGGCACTATCAACAGACCGTGCAGGCAAGCCCTTTGCAGCAGGAAGTTAAAGTCGAACTGGCTGACAATCGCGTTCTTTGGCTGACGGCCGTGGATGCCAGCCGCACTTATTCGGAAGCCTGGGTTGGCGCAATGAGCGAGTTGATGGGCGGCGCGGTACTCATGGAATCCGAGGGCGTCTATTGTATGCCGCACAAGTGAGTGAGCCGAGAGGGAAGGCGAGCGAAAACCGATATGTTCTGACCTCGAGCGCCAGCCACCGGCGTTTCAGAAAAGTCCGGCATAACCGTCTTCCCGGTCTAGTTTCATCAGACGATCAGCCGTCGACTCCTGCGCAGCGGCGTCCTGACCCATCACGGCCAGCGCAGCGAACAGCCCAACAGATTTCCTCATCCAAGTCCCCTCACGCCAAGGACCAAGAACGTTTTGCCTTGCCCGGCGAGAGCTGGGTGAGGATGGTCAGGAGGTCTTGCATGACTAACCTGTCAACAATGAAACGAACATGCCATGGCACGGTGCTCGAGCGCATCGTGGTGGTGGGGCTGGGCGGCCTGCCCCTGACCGCAACGATCGACAATCTGCCGGAAGCGTATCCGGGCGGACAAGTCGCGCGAGGCGGGCGCCTGGGCCTGCTCGGCAATCGCGACACCATGGATGCGCCGTTCAACATAGGCAGCTACACGGCGCAAACGATCGAGGATCAGGGCGCACGCACGGTGGACGACGTGATGATCAATGATCCTTGGTACGGAGCACCCATTCAACCGGCGGGATATTGGATTCCTTCTACATTCGCGGCTTTCCGATCAATGAAGGAAATTTTGGCGAGGTCGCGTTCGACGGTGTGTTCGGGGTCGCGCCGACCTATCGCTTGTTCACCGATTATATCGAGCGATCGAGGTTCTCAAAGGACCGGTGGCGCTCCTTTATGGCATCGCGCCGAACAGCAGTCTCGGGGGGTACGACCAATATCATCCCAAGCGCGCGGGCCGAGGTCGATCTGACACGGTCGAGCCCCCAGGGCGGCGGGCATCTCGATGTGAGCGGGCGTTTCGGCGCCGAGCGGCAGTTCGGGGTCCGATTCAACGGCAGCTATCACGGCGGCGACGCCGATCGACAACCAAAAGCGCGACGTGCCGGTGGTGACAATCTGCGGCGCGGGCCGCACCGGGCAACGGAGCGCCGATCGCCACGATCAAGCCTGGCCGGTCTGCGCCCGCGGTTTGCCGCCAATCGGATGTTAGAGCTCATGCTAATGAGGCGTCAGCACTCCGATTTTCTCAATGGTTTGGAAAAATCAAAAGATAATTCCTTATCTCTATAGATTTTGTCGAATATCGTCTGCCCCGGTTTGGAAATGACCCGATGCGCACGCAGGGTCTGGGAGATTGACGAGTTGGCAAGGCTATCGGTTCTCGGAATATCCGGCGGCGTAAGCACACCATCGCGCACTACCGCGGTGGTCAACGCGCTGGTCAAGGCAGTCGCATTGCGCGTCCCGGCAGACACCGGCCTGATCGAAATCACCGAGGCGGCGCCTTCGATTTTCGCCGGGCTGTCTCGTCGCGCGCTCGGCGCGTCTGGCGAAGCGATCATCCAGCGTGTCGAGAAGTCCGACCTTCTCGTGGTCGGAACGCCTGTCTATCGGGCTTCCTACTCCGGGGCCCTCAAGCACCTGTTTGACCTCGTCGACTATCGTGCGCTGGCTGGCAAGACCGTGCTTCTCGCGGCAACAGGCGGAAGTCCATACCATGGCCTGGTTCTCGAACATCAGCTCCGGCCATTGTTCGGTTTTTTCGGGGCCGTCACCGTCCCGACCGGCGTCTACGGCGCGCCCGACGATTTCGTCGATGCAAAGCTCGTCGGCGCGGCGATTATCGATCGCATCTCACGGGCCGCTGCCGAAGCGGTCTCCTTGCTTAATTCCAGTCATGCAAACGCTGCCGTCGCCACGCGCGTCGGTTGAAGCCAATCAAAAGGGGAAACGAACGAATGACCTCGAATTCCGACAACGTGAAATTCGCCTACTGGGTCCCGAACGTCTCGGGCGGCCTTGTCATCTCCAACATCGAGCAGCGGACAGGCTGGGACATCGACTATAACCGCAAGCTCGCTCAGATCGCCGAGGCCAACGGCTTCGACTACGCGCTGAGCCAGATACGCTTCACGGCCGGCTATGGCGCCGACAACCAGCACGAATCCGTATCGTTCAGCCACGCCTTGCTTGCGGCGACCAGAACGCTGAAAGTCATCGCGGCAATCCTGCCCGGCCCATGGAATCCAGCGCTGGCGGCCAAGCAGATAGCCACCATCAACCACCTGACCAATGGCCGTGTCGCGGTCAATGTCGTGAGCGGCTGGTTCCGCGGTGAGTTCGCCGCCATCGGCGAGCTGTGGCTCGACCATGACGAGCGCTATCGCCGCTCGGAGGAATTCATCCGTGCGCTGCGCGGCATCTGGACCGAGGATAATTTCACGCTAAAGGGCGACTTCTATCGCTTCACCAACTACTCGATGAAGCCGAAGCCGATCGATCCGCAGCCGGAGATCTTCCAAGGCGGCTCATCGCGCGCGGCGCGCGACATGGCTGCGCGGGTTTCCGACTGGTATTTCACCAACGGCAACACGCCGGAAGAGATCAAGAAGCAGGTTGACGACATCAAGACCAAGGCGAAGGCCAATGGCCACAAGGTGAAGATCGGCGTAAACGCCTTTGCCATCGCTCGCGAAACCGAGGCAGAAGCGCGCACCGTGCTCGACGAGATCATCGCCAAGGCCAATCCGGAGGCGGTGCAGGGTTTCGCCGATCAGGTCAAGAATGCCGGCAAGGCCTCGCCGGAAGGCGAAGGCAACTGGGCGAAATCCTCCTTCGAGGATCTTGTCCAATACAATGACGGCTTCCGCAGCAATCTCATCGGCACGCCGGAACAGATTGCCGAACGCATCCTCAAGCTGAAGGATGCCGGCGCGGATCTGATCCTGCTCGGCTTCCTGCATTTCCAGGAAGAGGTCGAGTTCTTCGGCAAGCGCGTCATCCCTCTGGTGCGCGAACTGGAATCGGCGCGCGACAGGGAGCTCGTCGCCGCGGAATAGGACAGGCGCGGCCATCAGGCCGCCGCCCGCACGCCTTCAAAAAAAAATCAGGAACGTTTCATGATTGGTGCTTCGCTGGGAGCCGCCGCATACGAGCGCGCGCCCGAAATTTCCGGCATTCTTGCTGGTGCTGGTTCCGTCGAGGACACGCGCCCGGCGCGCCTGTCGGCAAAGGCTGATGCGATCCTGGCGCTGGGCGGGATCAGCATTTCCTTTGGTGGCGTCACGGCACTGCGGGATGTCGACCTCGAGGTCAAAAGCCGCGAGATTCGCGCTGTGATCGGTCCCAATGGCGCCGGCAAATCCTCGCTGATCAACATCATCAGCGGCCTCTATCACGCCGATCAGGGCAAGATCGCGATCGATGGCCAGTCCTTCTCCCGGGTGTCGGCAAGCCGTCTGGCACGGCTCGGCGTCGCGCGCACCTTCCAGAACCTGGCACTGTTCGGTGGGCTTTCAGTGCGCGACAACATCGCGTCGGGCCGCGTCCACACCCGGCGCGCCAGCTTCGTCGAACATATTGCCGGTCTGCCGCGCGCCCGGCGCGAAGATGCCGCGATCGCTGAAAAGGTCGACCAGACAATCGCCTTCCTGCATCTCGAGGCCGTCGCCGATCGCCTGGTCGCGACGCTGCCCTACGGCCTGCAGAAGCGGGTCGAACTGGCGCGCGCGCTCGTCGCCGAGCCGAAGATCCTGCTGCTCGACGAGCCGATGGCCGGCATGACGGGGACCGAGAAGGCCGAGATGGCCGGTTTCGTGCGCGCAGCGCGCGACCGGCACGACGTCACCATCATCCTGATCGAACACGATATCGGCGTGGTCATGGGGCTCTCCGACCGCGTCGCCGTGCTCGACTACGGCCGCAAGATCGCCGACGGGACACCGGCCGAGGTCAGGGCCAATCCGGCGGTGATCCGGGCCTATATCGGCACCGCCGAAGGCGAAGATGGCGAGGGCATTTGATGAGCTACTATGATTTCCTCTTCCTCATCGAGGTGCTGGTCGGTGGCTTGCTCTCAGGCGTCATGTATTCGCTCGTCGCCATCGGTTTCGTGCTGATCTACAAGACGTCGGGCGTGCTGAACTTCGCGCAAGGGTCGATGGTGCTGTTCGCCGCACTCACCTTTGTCAGCCTTGTCGAACGCGGCATCCCGTTTGCGCTTTCGCTGCTCATTACCCTCGCGGTCATGGTTGCGCTGGGCTTCACCATCGAGCGAACTGTGCTGAGGCCGCTGGTCAATCGCTCGCCGATGACGCTGTTCATGGCCACGCTTGGGCTGTCTTACATCATTGAAGGCGCTGCCCAGTTGGTGTGGGGCACGCAGGTGCACGGGCTCGATCTCGGCATCGACGACACGCCGGTCGAGGTCGGCGGCATCCTGATCTCGTCGTTCGATCTTCTTGCTGCAGGCATTGCCGCGGCGATGGTCGCCGGCTTGAGCGCATTCTTCTATTGGACCCGCATCGGCCTAGCGTTTCGCGCCGTCGCAGACGACCAGTTCGCGGCGCTCGCCGTCGGGCTGCGGCTGCCCCGGATCTGGGGAACGGTGTGGACGGCCGCGGGGTTCGTGGCGCTGGTCGCGGGACTTTTGTGGGGCGCGCGCCTCGGCGTCCAGTTCTCGCTGTCGCTGATCGTGCTGAAGGCGCTGCCGGTGCTGGTGCTTGGCGGCTTCGATTCTATCCTCGGCGCCATCGTCGGCGGCCTCATCATCGGCGCCAGCGAGAAGCTCGCCGAGGTCTACCTCGGACCCTTTGTCGGTGGCGGCATCGAAGGCTGGTTCGCCTATGCGCTGGCGCTGGTCGTCCTGCTGGTGCGCCCCTCCGGCCTGTTTGGCCAGAAGACTGTCGAAAGGGTCTGACCGATGGCCGTCCAAGCGCTCGATGCCGCAAGGCGTCCAATCGACTGGCAGAAGCTAGCTCTGCCGGCCACTATGATTGCCGTCGCCTACGGCCTGATCCCCGCCTATGCGTCGAGCTATCTCGTCGAGGCGATCCTGTTGCCGTTCCTGGCGCTCAGCCTGGCGGCGGTCGGCCTCAACCTTTTGACCGGCTATTGCGGCCAGCTTTCGCTGGGCTCCTCCGCCTTCATGGCGGTCGGCGCTTTCGCCGCCTACAATTTCAACCTTCGGGTCGAAGGACTGCCGCTGGCTGCGACCATGATCCTGGCCGGGATTTCAGCCGCCGGCATCGGCGTCGTGTTCGGATTGCCGAGCCTGCGCCTGCGCGGCTTCTATCTCGCCGTCTCGACGCTCGCCGCCCAGTTCTTCGTGCAGTGGGCGCTGACCAAGTTCGGGTGGTTCTCCAACGACAACCCTTCCGGGGTGATCTCGGCGCCGCACCTTGCCGTTGCGGGCTTCTCGCTCGACAAGGCGACGGGCCGCTACCTGCTCTCGGTGACCACGGTCATCGTGCTCACGGCGCTCGTCTGGCGCCTGGTCAACAGCGCGACCGGCCGCAATTTCATCGCCGTGCGCGACAACGAAACCGCCGCGCGGGTGATCGGCGTCCCTGTGCTGAAGACCAAGCTGCTCGCGTTCGCCATCTCGTCCTTCATCATCGGCGTCGCCGGGGTGCTGTGGGCCTTCACCTATCTGCGCACCGTCGAGCCGGCCGGCTTCAATCTCGACCGCTCGTTCCAGATCCTGTTCATCATCATCATCGGCGGGCTGGCCTCGATACGCGGCGCCTTTCTGGGAGCGGCGTTCATCGTCGTCTTTCCGCTCATCCTGTCGCGGCTTGGCGCCTTCCTGTTTGGCGGACTGTTCGATTCGGGTGTTCTCGACATGAGCCAGCGCATCGTGCTCGGCGCGCTCATCATCATCTTCCTCATCGCGGAACCGAACGGGCTGTCGGCCCTCTTCGACCGCCTGAAACGACGGATCGGCTCAAGGTCCAGCTGAGCGCCGCTCGACATCCTCTCACGGACCACAACCTCAGGAGACGCAATCCATGACCTTCTTCAGTCACCTCAAGAAAGCGGCGATCGCCACGGCCTTAGTCCTCGGCGCGACGGCGGTCCACGCCGACGAGCAGTATTTTCCCCTGCAGAGCTACCGCGTCGGCCCTTATGCCGCCGGCGGCACCGGCTTCTTCGGCGGCTTCATCGACTATCTCAACCTGATCAACATCCGCGACGGCGGCGTCAACGGCGTCAAGCTGACCTGGAGCGAGGGCGAGACGCAGTATGAGGTCGAGAAGGGCGTCGAGGTCTATGAACGATTGAAGAGCAATCCCGGCATCGCCGCCTGGAACCCGCTTTCGGTCGGCATCGCCTATGCCATGATCGACCGCATCACCGATGACAAGGTGCCGCTGATCACCATCAACCACGGCCGCACCGACACCACGGACGGACGCGTGTTCCCTTACGTCTTCCCGCTGCTGCTCAATCCGTACAGCGAGACCTCGGGCATCGTGAACTATATCGCCTCCAAGGAAGGTGGCCTCGACAAGCTCAAGGGCAAGAAGATCGTCGTGCTCTATCACGGCTCGCCCTATGGCAAGGAGACGATTCCGATCTATGAGCTGCTGTCGCAGAAATACGGCTTCGAGCTGTCGCAGATCGAGGTTCCGCATCCAGGCAACGAGCAGCAGGCGCAGTGGCTGACGATCCGTCGCGAGCATCCCGACTATGTGGTGCTGCGCGGCTGGGGCGTGATGAACCCGGTTGCGCTCAAGACCGCGCAGAAGACCGGCTTCCCGGCCGATCACATCGTCGGCAATGTCTGGTCGAATTCGGAAGAGGATGTGATCCCCGCGGGCGATGCCGCCAAGGGCTATACGGCCATCACCACCCAGGCGTCAGGCGAGCAGTATCCGGTGGTCCAGGAGATCGTCAAAACGGTCTACGGCGCCGGCAAAGGCAATCTCGAGGAAAAGAGCCGTATCGGCTCGGTCTACCACAATCTCGGCATCGTCAACGGCATCCTCAATGTCGAGGCGGTCCGCATCGCGCAGGCCAAGTTCGGCAACCGCACGCTCACCGGCGACGAAGTCCGCTGGGGCTTCGAGCATCTCAAGCTCGATCCGGCACGCGTCGAGGCGCTGGGCGCCAAGGACCTGTTCCACTCGATCAACGTCTCCTGGGACAATCACGAAGGTGACGGCTACGTGACCTTCCAGCAGTGGGACGGCAAGAAGTGGAACGTCGTCTCCGACTGGATTGCGCCCGACTGGAAGCTGCTGCGTCCGATCATCGAGAAGTCGTCCGAGGCCTATGCCAAGGAAAAGGGCATCAAGATCCGCACGGCCGAAGACGCCGAAGCAGTGGTCAGCAACTGAAGTCAAACAACTCGCGGCCGGCCCCCGGGCCGGCCGCGATTTCCTGCCTATTGCGGAGTCATCGATGTCCAGCCCGGAAAATCCGATCCTGTCGGTCAGTCGCGTGGAGGCCGTCTACAACGGCGCCATCGCCGCCCTGCACGGTGTCGACCTGTCGGTCGGTAAAGGCGAGATCGTCGCACTGCTCGGCTCCAACGGCGCCGGCAAGACGACGCTGCTACGCGCCGTATCCAATCTCCTCCCGGCCGAGCGCGGCACCGTTACCGCTGGCCGGATCACTTTCGACGGCGAGGATGTCTCCAGGGCAAGCCCCTCTCACCTCGTCCGCAAGGGTCTGGTCCAGGTCCTCGAGGGCCGACACTGCTTCCGCTCGCTGACGGTCGAGGAGAACCTTCTGACCGGCGCGCTCGGGCGTTCGTCCTCCCGCACCGGCGTCAAGGCCGACCTCGACCGCGTCTATGCGCTTTTCCCCAGGCTCGCCGAGAAGCGGCGAACCCGGTCCGGCCTCACCTCCGGCGGCGAGCAGCAGATGACGGCTATCGGCCGGGGCCTGATGTCGCGGCCGAAACTCTTCGTGCTGGACGAGCCGTCGATGGGGCTCGCGCCGCTGATCGTCGATGAGATCTTCAGCGCCTTGAAGCGGCTCAATCGGGACGAAGATCTGTCGATCCTCGTCGCCGAGCAGAATTCGGCAGTGGCGCTGAAATATGCCGACCGCGCCACAGTGCTCGAAAACGGAAAGAGCGTGCTGGAAGGGTCGGCCGCCGACCTGCGCCAGCGCGACGACATCAAGACCTACTATCTCGGCGGCACGCCGCTTCCATCGCAACATTTTCCCCAGGAGACCGCAGCATGACCATCCAATCGAAGCAGCCGTCCGATACTCGCAGCGCCGTCCCTCCGGTCGAGCGTCCGTCGGCCAGAGCGCATGTCATCAAGACCGATGCCGAGGCGATCGCTGTGGCGGAAAAACTGGCCGCAGACTTCGCCAAGGACGCCTCCAGGCGGGACCGCGAGCGCATCTGGCCGAAGGAAGAGCTCGATGCGTTTTCGCAGAGCGGCCTGTGGTCGATCAACGTGCCGAAGGCCTATGGCGGACCGGAACTCTCCTATGTGACGCTGTCGAAGGTGATCACCATCATCTCGGCGGCCGATCCGTCGCTCGGCCAGATTCCGCAGAACCATCTCGGCGTCGTCGCCGCCATCCGCACCGTCTCTGACGAGGCCCAGAAGCAGTTGCTCTTCGCCGAAGTTCTGTCCGGCACGCGGTTCGGCAACGCGTTCTCGGAATTCGGCTCCAAGCGGGCGGCCGATTTTGAGACCAAATTCGTCGACGCTGGCGACCACGTCGTGGTCAATGGCCAGAAATTCTATTCAAGCGGCGCGCTGCTCGCCCATCTGGTGCCGATCGTGGCGCTCGATGACGAGGGCCGGGCCTGGTATGCCATCGCCGATCGCGGCGCGCCCGGACTGACGGTCATCGACGACTGGTCGAGCTTCGGCCAGAAGACGACGCTGTCCGGCACAGTCCTGCTCGACAATGTGAAAGTGCCGAAGACGCATCTCGTCCCCGGCTACAAGGGCTATGACCGGGCGACGGCCGACGGCGCCATCTTCCAGATCATCCAGGCTGCTGTCGATCTCGGCATCGCCAACGCGGCGATCGACGAAACCGTCAGCTTCGTGCGCACCAAGTCGCGCGCGTGGATCGACAGCGGCGTCGATCATGCCTGGCAGGATCCCTACACTATCCAGGCCGTCGGTGACCTTCGCCTGCGGGCCAATGCGGCGCAGGCCGTTCTGGACAAGGCAGGGCTGGCGGTCGACCGCGCCGTGGCCGATCCGAACGATAAGACCGTCGCGGAAGCGCAGATCGCGGTTGCCGAATCCAAGATCCTCACCACCGAGATCGCCATCAACGCCACCAACAAATTGTTCGAACTCGCCGGCACGCGATCCACACTGGCCGAGCACAATCTCGACCGGCACTGGCGCAATGCCCGAACCCACACGCTGCACGATCCGGTGCGCTGGAAATACGCGATCCTCGGCAACTATTACCTGAACGACGTCAATCCGCCGCTCCACGCCTGGAGCTGAGCGAGAACGCCGTAAAGTCACAAAGGACTGTTCATGAGCACTGCCATCCCCGACAGGATCAAGGTCCTGTGGTTTCTCCCGACCCATGGCGACAGCCGCTATCTCGGCACCTCCGAGGGGGGCAGGGCGGTCGACCTGCCCTATCTGACCCAGGTCGCCAAGGCCGCCGACGCCATCGGCTATTACGGCGCGCTGCTGCCGACCGGCCGAAGCTGCGAGGACAGCTGGGTCGTGGCGTCGGCGCTGGCGCCGTTGACGCAGCGGCTCCGCTTCCTCGTTGCGGTGCGGCCGGGCCTGCAATCGCCGACGCTTGCCGCGCGGATGACCTCGACGCTCGACCGCATTTCCGGCGGGCGCCTGCTTATCAACGTGGTCACCGGCGGTGACCCGGTCGAGAACAAGGGCGACGGCATCTTCCTCAGCCATGATGAGCGCTATGAGGTGACGCGGGAGTTTCTCGATATCTACAAGGCCGTGCTCAGCGGCGAGACCATTGCCTTCGAAGGCAAGCACTTCCGCATCGAGGACGGAAGGCTGCTGTTCCCGCCTGTGCAGACCCCGCATCCGCCGCTGTATTTCGGTGGCTCGTCGGAGGCGGCCAATGCGGTCGCCGCCGAGCAGATCGACAAATACCTCACCTGGGGCGAACCGCCGGCTGACGTCGCCGCCAAGGTCGACCATGTGCGCGGCCTTGCCGAGAAGGCCGGACGCCAGGTGAGTTTCGGCATCAGGCTGCATGTCATCGTTCGCGAAACCAATGACGAAGCCTGGGCCGATGCCGACCGCCTGATCAGCCGCCTGGACGACAAGACGATCGCCGAGGCGCAGAAGGTTTTCGCGCGCATGGATTCCGTCGGCCAGTCGCGCATGAGCCGGCTGCATGGCGGCCGTCGCGACAAACTCGAAATCAGTCCGAATCTGTGGGCCGGTGTCGGCCTGGTGCGCGGCGGCGCCGGCACCGCTCTGGTCGGCGATGCGGCGACGGTGGCGGAGCGCATCGACGAATACCGGCGCATCGGCATCGATACCTTCATCCTGTCCGGCTATCCGCATCTGGAGGAAGCCTATCGCTTCGGCGAACTGGTGCTGCCGCTGTTGCCGCTCGATCACGAGATCTCAACGCGGCCGACGGCCGTCAACATGGGCCCCTTCGGCGAAACCGTGGCCGGCGACCATCGCCCGTCGGCGCTGCGCGCGAGCCAGTCTTGAGCGCCAGCGCACCGATCGTAGCGATTGTCGGCGGCGGCTTTTCAGGTGCGGCGACTGCGTTTCATCTGGCGCGACTGCTCCCGGCCGGTGCATCCGATATCGTGGTCGTCGAGCCCCGCGAGGGGCTCGGCTATGGTCTGGCTTATTCCACGGCCGATCCGGCACATCGCATCAATGTGCCGGCGTCGAGAATGACGCTGATCTCCGGGCAGGACAGCCACTTTGCCGACTGGCTGGAGCAGACCAGAGCCATTGTAGACGATGCCGAGGCTATTGCCGCCTACGGAGCACTCTACCCGCAGCGTCGCGTTTTCGGGCGCTATGTGGGATCTCATCTCCGGCCCTTCCTTCTCAGCAAAACGATCCGCCATGTCAGGTCCGCCGTCGCATCGGTCGAGCGCACCGGCGAGGGCTACCGTCTGATCCTCGCTGATGGCGGGACGCTCGCTGCCGACGCCGTGGTGATTGCGACGACGCATCCGCCGCCGGCCTTGCCGATGCCCCTGAAGTCCGTGGCTGGCACAGCCGGGCTGGTGGCCAATCCCTATGATCTCGAGAGGCTGGAAGCGATCGGCCGCGACGACCGTGTCCTGGTCGTGGGCACCGGACTGACGTCGGCGGACGTGATTGCAACGCTCGACCGCAAGGGGCATCGTGGCCACATCGTCGCGCTGTCACGCCACGGCTATCGCTCGCGCGGCCAAGCCGCGATGCTGGCCGATCCAATTGGCGATTTCACGACCCTTCCTTCACGCAGCGCAACGGCACTATTCAGGCGCATCCGGGTAACGATCCTTGATGCCAAGCGTCGGGGCGAAGACTGGCATCCGGTGCTCGATGCCGTCCGACGTCAGGGACAAACCATCTGGCAGGCCTTGCCGCTGGCCGAGCAGCGACGTGTGGCACGCCATCTTCGTGCGCTCTGGGACGTGCATCGCTTCCGCCTCGCGCCGCAAGTTGCGGACGTGCTCGATCGATGCGTCGCCGAGGGCAAGCTTGCCTATCGCGCCGCAACGATTGTCGGCGCCGAACAGGTCGACGGACGCATTTGCGTCAGGCAGCGGCTGCGTGGCCAACGCAGCCTCGTTGTCGAGGCTTTCGACAGTGTGGTCGTGACGACCGGACCGGCGCACGCCGATATCTTGCGGACCAACACGGCGATTGCGGCGCTCGAGCGGATGGGATTGGTCCGGCTCGACCCGATTGGTCTTGGTTTGGAGACCGACAGCCAAGGCCGTGCCGTCGGCACATCCGGGCGCCCGACCGACAGCGTTTTCGTCAGCGGGCCATTGGCGCGAGGCAGCGTCGGCGAACTGATGGGAATTCCCGAAGTCACCGCACATGCCGAGCGCATCGCCGCCGAAATTCACCAATGGTTGGGATACCAAACGGCGTTGCGTCGCAAGGCTTCGTGAAGCTGTGATTAGCATGAGTCTATTCAGATGACACTGACGGAACGCATCGCCAGGATTGAAAGCGCCTTCGAGGTTTATGAAAGCGCCATTGGTCGCAGTGCCGCTCCTGGCGCTTTTCGCGTTTGTCGCCGACGCCGCCGAAGTCGCCCAAGTTCAGGTGGAGAGACTGCGCGTTTGAGCGGAGTACGGTCTTCGGAGTTGGCTTCTCTGAGAGCACCGAACTAGTCTAGGCGACGAGCTTGGCTGCGTGTGCCTTCAACTACTGTTGGCTTCTAACAACTCCAATCTGATCTCAGGGGGTGACGCCTCTGAAAATTTGTCGATAACTGTGAGTTCGGATTTTGACGAGATCTTCACCATAAAGCGATGAGCTGCAATTTCTAGCGACGGCCGCGCTAGGGGCGGGCCTCCAGCACCATGTTGAACGGCGTCTCCGTGGCGCGACGGAATCGCTTGAAGCCGCCGCCGGTCACCACCTTGCGTAGCCTCGCCTCGCCGGCCTGGGCGCCAAGCCCGAGCCGGACTTCCTGCGACAGGGATGCGGGCGTGCACACGAACGTGGAAGCGGCATAGTAAACGCGTCCGACGGGATTGAGGTTCGCCGTTAGATGATCATGCGCGAACGGCTCGACGATCATCCACGTGCCATCCGGCTTGAGCGACCCGTGGACATGGGTGGCGGCGCCCGCCGGGTCGCCCATGTCGTGAAGGCAATCGAAAAAAGCGACGAGGTCATAGGTGCCGGGATAGGTCTTGGCGGCCGCGACCTCGAAGCGCGTGTTGGCGCCGACGCCGGCTTCCTCGGCGGCCTTGCGGGCGCGCTCGATCGAAGGGGCGTGATAATCGAAGCCGACGAAGCGCGAATTGGGGAAAGCACGTGCCATGAGCACCGTCGATGCGCCATGACCGCATCCGACATCCGCGACCTCCACGCCGCGTTCGAGCTTCTCGACTACGCCCTCCAGGGCCGGCAGCCAGGAGTCGATCAGATTGGCATTATAGCCTGGACGGAAGAACCGCTCCGTGCCGCGAAACAGACACGCGCTATGATCGTGCCATGCAACGCCCTTGCCGGACTGGAACGCTTGCCTCACCTTTTCTTCATCGAGCCACAGCGCGGATAGGAACTCGAATGCGCCAGCCATGAAGGCCGGGCTATTTTCATCGGCGAACACCAGCTCCTGCTCGGCGTTGAGATAGAACTGGTCGTTGGCTTCATCGTAGTCGACGTAGCCCGCCGCCGCCTGCCCGGAAAGCCATTCCCTTACAAGGCGCTCCTGGGTACCGGTGCGTGTCGAAAGTTCGGCGGCCGTCATCTTGCCGCCTTCGCGCAATGCCTTGAACAGGCCGAGTCTGTCGCCCAGCAAGACTCCCGCGCCCGTAGCGATCGCACCGAGATCGCCGACCATTTTCCCCAAGAATGCGTCCAACTTTTCCTGACTCGCTTCAGACATCGGAATCTCCCTTTGGGCTCGATCTCTCCCAGTAAAAGCCTCACAAGGGAGAGAATGGCGAAATTGGAGCCCGGGCCCATCCTTTGGCGTCCACGCCCGGGCCGACCACCATAATGGCGGGTTCGGCCGAAAGCAGCTTCTTCGCCGCTGCCTCGACTTGGTCGATCGATGAGGGCGGCGCGGCACTGGTGTAGCCGATGCCAAGACCCGACAAGCGTGGCTGCAATCGAACTGGAGGAATCCAGATTGTTGGTAGCATAGGTGCCGATCAGATATTTCTTGCTCGCTTTTAGCTCGGCCTCTGTCGGCCCTGTTTCCGCCAACTCCCTGATCACGTGGCGTATCAGCCCGAGCGTCTCGGCCGCCCTGTCGGCGCGCGTCGCCGTGGTCACGACAAGCGCATTGGAATGCTGGTGGTCTTTCAGGCTGGAATGGATACCGTAAACAAGGCCGCGCTTTTCGCGCACTTCCTGGAACAGACGCGAGGTAAATGGCAAGCCTCTGAGTATTTTGCTTATCAGCTGTGCGGCTTAGAATTCCGGGTCGCTGCGTCCGATGCCGGGAAAAACCAGCTGCAGCGAAGTCTGCGGCGGGTCGTAGGCGACCAATTACGCCGGCCGAGCTCGGGGCGACATCGGCCACCGGGGCGATCGCCTGCTTCTGAGGCAAATCGCCGACCACCTCGTGGAGCCTTTCACTCAGGCCTTTGGCATCAATGTCGCCGACGACCGCGACGTGCAGCCCGTCACGGGCGAAAGCGGCCTTGTGGAGGGCGCCTAGATCGGCCGGCGTTGTGCCGGCGAGGCTCTCCTTGGTGCCCCTCGTCCGGCCTCGAATAAGGATGCGTGCCGTAGATTCTGCGCCGCCATGCAAGCTCGGCGATCGCGTGGGGGTCGCGCTCATTGGCGATGATGCTGGCGAGAATGTTGGCGCGGATGCGGTGGACCGGCTCCTGGTCGAAGCGGGGGCTGTTAGCCGCGAGCCTGAGCAGATCGAAGGCGGCGTCCTTCCGTTCGGACAGCATGCGCATCTAGCCATAA
This sequence comes from Mesorhizobium sp. M1403, assembly GCF_040317695.1. Taxonomy (NCBI): domain Bacteria; kingdom Pseudomonadati; phylum Pseudomonadota; class Alphaproteobacteria; order Hyphomicrobiales; family Phyllobacteriaceae; genus Mesorhizobium; species Mesorhizobium sp. M1403. The sequence continues at coordinate 66,896 of NZ_JAMYKY010000020.1, forward strand.
ATGCCGTCGCGCTGCGCGTCGAAGCTCATCTCGGCCCCGGCATGGTCAACCGTCACCTGGAAGGGATCGCTGTCGAGATCGCCGGCGCCCTCGTCGAACAGGCCGGTCATCATATTGGCCAGTCCCTCCTTGTCAGCCGAGTCGTGCGTGGTGCCGCCGTCGAAGACGAAGCGGATGGCTCCGGCTGTGGTGACGGGACGGACGATAAGCAAGGTTCGGGGCGAAGTGATTTGTTCCGCGGCGGCGGTATGTTTTGGTGAGGTGATCATGCGACGTCTTCTTTGGTCGGTCACGTGTTTGCGGATGATCGTGCATGTACCGTGCCAAATGAGAAAACCATTTATACGCAGTCTGGTAGATCTGACTCTGCTACGTTGCGTATCCGACATTGTCGGAAATTGGACAGCGCCGAACGCGAAGCGGCTCGGGGCTTGTGACGATGCTTGCGCGTGCTGCTGCGGAGGGGGATATGAATGCGCCTCGAACTGGCGCGAGGCCTTCGAGGATGCGCATATTATGGAACTCGGCGGCGGTTTTCTATCTGTTGCTTTTTTCTCTCCTGTCGCAGCTTACGAAGTTGTGGATTCTTTCAGTAAGGCACATCGCGATGTTGTTGGGGGGCGTCTACCGCATCGATTAGGACTGAGCATGAGGGAAGGCGGATAGCCGAAGCGTGACAGTGCGATGACCCGAAGCCCTCGCCAACAGGGCGGCGTAGGAGCACCAGCATAGCGCCGCCGTCAGGCGCGATGCGGACCGACAGCTTCCGGCGAAGGGCGCTGATTGATATCGAAATTGAATCGGGTCATTTTATCAGCTGTCATAATCCAAATCGAATTTCTCACGATTTTTCAGCGCGCACCGGGCATCTTGGACTTGTTTTCATCAGCCATCCAGGACTGCTGGATTGCCGCAGCAATGGTCACAACCTGCTAGGCGTCTGCAAACCGCGCATCTTTGGTTGGATGCCGAATTCCGTGTACGACGTTGCCGGATCGACACCAGCCATGGCCGCGACCCAGAGTTGCCACGTCGGAATGGGTAAGCACCTTGCCGTCGCCGGACTTGATAGTTTCGACGACATTGCCCGGCGAATAGTCATTGACCGACCCTTGTCCGTGGTGCCCAGTACGAGAAGACCAGGTATTGCCCTGTTGGGCAAACCACAGCTCGTTGGCGTCGATACCCGTCCGTGTCTGATCCGCCCTTTATGCGTTCCGTCTTCGAGTGCCTGTTTTGTGGGGTCTCCGGCCCTCGTTTGTCGACGACGAGAGTTCTATGTACCGACCTATCGAGCGAAGATAGGCAACGATCTCCGGTAGCAGGTGATCACGATCGCCAAACTCTTCCACGATTCGTTTTACCTTGCGCCAGGGTACCTTCCCGTCAACATCGCCCAGTGAGTAGCCTAAGTGACCGATCGCGCAGATATCACAGCCAGCCTCGATCACCTTGTCGACGAAGGCGGGAATCTCGCTCGCTTTCATTAGCCGCATGTTGCTGGTCATCGCAGATATCTCCGTTGGTGGTCGGCATGGAAATTGCGCCGACGCCCATTGTGCTCGAACCTGCACGCACTTCGCTACCTGTGCACTTGCACAGGTTGTAGGGTCTCAGGCCTGCCGAAGGCGCCGGCGTTCCTGCGCATTTGTTGATTGTTGGCACCCCGGGCACTCCAAACCTGATCTACACGACCTAGCGCGATTTGGAGCCAACCGGCCTGGGACCTGGCGGCCGCCTCTGGCTCTACGCCGCAGAATCGGGGCCGGTTCCGCGCGTCTGCATCGAATGACGGAGGTCAAGGGTGGTCTCGGAACGGGGTGCTCGGCATTTATGACCCGACCGAGCGCCAGCGAGTGATCGTCGGCGGGCTCGACGGCGGCATCATGTCAGGGGACTTTCGCCTCCAGGCGCGCGAGGAATGCCGAAACCTCGGCGTCGAAGTCGACCGGTTCAGTCACCGTGGGGGGGAAATCCTGGCTACTCCCCCGATTATTTCCGATTTAATTCAAATTTGTCTGTAGATATTGGCGATTGCGCGACCTTCACCTCCTAGACGGCAATGCGGGCGGGTAGAGAGGGTCCTATGACAAGCGATTTTTCCGCCGCCCGAGTGCATTTAGATCGAGCGTATGACTACCTATGTGGCGATGACCCGATGAGTCGAAGGGGACGCGAAGCCTTGGACCTGCTAATTGAGGCGGTTGCCGTCGAAGAGTTCAAGCAGCCACGCCAAAACGCGGAGGTGCTAAGGTTTCCGATCGGGCGCCGCTTCTGAGGCAATCTCCACGGCCGCCATGTAGCCTCAGGTGAGGCGCTCACCGGACAGTCGCGCCGCCACTATGAACCATGGTGAGCAAATCCTCCCAGAACGCCAAGAAGCCCGCCCCGCATGAGCCGAGGCGGGCAAGAAAATGGGGCCAAGCGCGCGTCCATGAAACAGCGCCGCAGGTAAAATTCAGCAGAATGTCCATCCTGGCGCCTTCAGCGGCGATGCGCAGCCAGTTCTTGGCCCGGTAGGGCACGTTGTCGCGCGCGTATGGCCGGGAGGAACCATCAGGAGCGACATAGGCGCGATAAAAGCCGAAGTCGCCTGTGTGGCGCGGCCACATCCAATTGTCCGTTTCGCCGCCGAAGGTTACCGATGCCGAGCGCGGGCGCATAGACAAGGCGCACGTCCTCGATTTCGAGCTTCTGCTGGAGATAGTAGGAGGCGCGCCATAATAGGCCCCTACGTCGCAGCGGCGATTGGGCTGTCCTTCACATGCGGCGATCAGGGCCTTGCGGTTCGTGGCGAGCCGCTCATAGCGGGCAAACCCATTCAGCTTGTCCGAGACGCCCTTGAGTATTTCGGCGGTCACATCCCGCATGTCCTCGATCACATGGATTCGGCTGCCTGGCGCCGCGGGCAATTCTTCACCCAGGGCTCTTCGCCAGAAAGCCGTCTGTGAGATAGTCCTGGCCCTCTTTGCTGTGGTATTGGATGGATTCTAACACGCAATGATGATTGGTTGCGACCAGCCCTTGTGGACTGACGAACGAGGCGGAGCATCGCCCAGTGATACGATCGCGTTGAGCGGGTCAGCGTCCAGACGGCCGCATGGCCGCGCCCACTTCCGCAGTCTGGCCCGGCATCCACATACCTTCGTTCGCCGACGTAGCCGTGACCGTCCAGAGCAAGGCGATGGCAGTTGCTTTGGCCAAACATTTCAAATTCGAGTTCATGCTGACTGTCGCTCTCATCTTGCCTCCTGTTCTCCGCAGATTGGATTGGTGACTATCGGGATGGCCGGAGTCCTGGCGCCCGCGCGGCGGCCAACACCGTAAACACCGAGTGGACCCGTTAACCGCAAGAGTCCTGATGGCGTTCACCTCTCATATTTGTCGCGCGCAACGTTTGCGGATCATCCGCTGCACCAATCGTGCCAAATGAATAAAGCCTTCAGTTACAAATGGTGAGCCGCCCCATCCATGTCCGATCTCCGACGTCTTTCACGTAAAAGGCTCGGTGCTTCCACGCTCGTTTGCTCTTCGCCCGTCCCTCTTCCGTCTTGACTAGCAGGAGCCTACGGCCTATCTCACTGCCGCGTTAGCACTCGCTTCTGGTGAGTGCTAACCACGCTCCGGCAACGGAGAACCGTTCAACATCCGCACCAGGGAAATCCAAAAATGGCAAAGTCGAATTTCCGGCCGCTGCATGACCGCGTGGTCGTTCGTCGGGTCGAATCCGAATCCAAGACCGCGGGCGGGATCATCATCCCCGATACGGCTAAGGAAAAGCCGCAGGAAGGCGAGATCATCGCCATCGGTTCCGGCGCCCGTGACGAGGTCGGCAAGCTCGTCCCGCTGGACGTCAAGGCCGGCGACCGCATCCTGTTCGGCAAGTGGTCGGGCACCGAAGTCAAGCTCAATGGCGAAGACCTTCTGATCATGAAGGAAGCGGACATCATGGGCGTCATCGGCTGACACGCCGCCGCCTTTCATCCGCACCATCCAATCTGAATTTCGGGCGAAATGCCCAGGAGTAAAAAATGGCTGCCAAAGACGTAAAATTCTCCCGCGACGCTCGTGAGCGCATGCTGCGCGGCGTCAACATCCTCGCCGACGCGGTGAAGGTCACGCTCGGCCCCAAGGGCCGCAACGTCGTCATCGACAAGTCGTTCGGCGCACCGCGCATCACCAAGGACGGCGTCACCGTCGCCAAGGAAATCGAGCTTGAGGACAAGTTCGAGAACATGGGCGCGCAGATGGTCCGCGAAGTTGCTTCGAAGACCAACGACATCGCCGGCGACGGCACCACGACCGCGACCGTTCTGGCACAGTCGATCGTCCAGGAAGGCCACAAGGCGGTTGCCGCCGGCATGAACCCGATGGACCTCAAGCGCGGCATCGACCTCGCCGTCGCCGACGTCGTCGCGACGCTGATCAAGAACGCCAAGAAGATCAAGACCTCGGAAGAGGTTGCCCAGGTCGGCACCATCGCCGGCAATGGCGACGTTTCGGTCGGCTCGATGATCGCCGAAGCGATGCAGAAGGTCGGCAATGAGGGCGTCATCACGGTCGAGGAAGCCAAGACCGCCGAGACCGAACTCGAAGTCGTTGAAGGCATGCAGTTCGACCGCGGCTATCTCTCGCCCTACTTCGTCACCAACGCCGAAAAGATGGTTGCGGATCTGGAAGACGCCTACATCCTGCTCCACGAGAAGAAGCTCTCCAACCTGCAGGCCATGCTGCCGATCCTCGAGGCTGTCGTGCAGACCTCGAAGCCGCTGGTCATCATCTCGGAAGACGTCGAAGGCGAGGCCCTGGCCACGCTGGTCGTCAACAAGCTGCGTGGCGGCCTGAAGATCGCTGCCGTCAAGGCGCCGGGCTTCGGTGATCGCCGCAAGGCCATGCTGGAAGACATCGCCATCCTCACCGGTGGCCAAGTCATTTCCGAAGACCTCGGCATCAAGCTCGAGAATGTCGGCCTCAACATGCTCGGCCGCGCCAAGAAGGTGTCGATCTCCAAGGAGAACACCACCATCGTCGACGGCGCCGGCAAGAAGGCCGAGATCCAGGGCCGCGTCGCCCAGATCAAGCAGCAGATCGAGGAGACCACCTCGGACTACGACAAGGAGAAGCTGCAGGAACGTCTCGCCAAGCTGGCGGGCGGCGTTGCCGTCATCCGCGTCGGCGGTGCGACCGAAGTGGAAGTCAAGGAAAAGAAGGACCGCGTCGATGACGCCCTCAACGCGACCCGTGCCGCCGTCGAAGAAGGCATCGTTCCCGGCGGCGGCGTCGCCCTGCTGCGCGCTTCGCTGGCCATCACCGTCACCGGCGCCAACTCCGACCAGACCGCGGGCATCGCCATCGTGCGTCGCGCGCTGCAGGCTCCGGCCCGCCAGATCGCGGCCAACGCCGGTGCGGAAGCATCGATCGTTGCCGGCAAGATCCTTGAGAACAAGGGGGCAACCTTCGGCTACAACGCCCAGACCGGCGAATATGGCGACATGATCGCCATGGGGATCGTCGATCCGGTCAAGGTTGTGCGCACGGCTCTGCAGGACGCGGCCTCGGTCGCCGGCCTGCTGGTCACCACCGAAGCCATGATCGCGGAGGCTCCGAAGAAGGAGTCGGCTGGCGGCGGCATGCCTGGCGGCATGGGCGGCGGCGGCATGGGCGGCATGGGCGGCATGGGCGGCATGGACTTCTAATCCAACCCATCAGCCTTCAGATACGGAAAGGGCGGCAGCGATGCCGCCCTTTTTTATGTGCCGAGCATGATCGACAGCTTTAGACGTGCAAGTCCTCTACGCAGCCTGATGGCGGCGAAGCGCAACGGCGTCGTCGTGAGACGGGGTCTGGCCGTGTCCTTTCGTTCAGCCGCTGGTCGAAACTCACGATGATCGTGCTGCCTTCCGCCGTGCCGTCGATCTTTACAGGGCTGCGAGAAGGCCTTGCCAACGGCTGGCAGACCCTGGTTGCGGTAGAACTCATCGCATCGTTCGAAGGGCTCCGATACCTGATGGCCTATGGTCGTCAGCTCTTTCAATTGGAACTCGTCTTTTCGGCCATGATCGTGGTCGGCCTGACCGGATTGGTGATCCACGGCCTGCTCACGCTTGCCGAAAAGTATCTGCAACGCTGGCGTCCGGAGACCCCACGATCAGCCTGATCACGATTGCAGGTCGGGATAGGCTGTCGCGGCGCTTCCATCGCACCGCCGGCCTTCCGCTTCATCGGCCGACATCTGCGGCCGCTTGCGGTGCTGATGGCGCTGCTCGCGATTTGGGAGTTGCTCGCCCATGCCGGCGCTGCTGACCCACGTTTTCTACCGCGGCTGGAAAAGGTGGCGGCCCGCGGCATGGCAGAGTTCAGCCGAGATGGCCTCGGCTCCAATATTCTGGTGAGCCTGGAACGTGACCTGATCGGTTTCGTGTGTGGCAGTGTGGCGGAATCGCGCTTGGTCTGGTGATCGGATTTTCTCGCCTCATCGAACGCCTGAGAGGCTCGTGGTCGCGGTTGTATTACCGCTATTACGTGACCTGATCACGTTCACGATGCCAGCACCTTCATTGGCCACTTTCTGGACCATGTACGTCACATCAGGCTCCCCCGCCCGATCGACACGAGCCGGCTCTGTAACCAAGCCGCCGTCATATGGCGGTTCCACGACGGCACTGGCGGCAGTCGTCTTCTCAGCGGCTACAGGTGGACGTTTCAGCAGCCAACGAATCCGATGGTGGCAAGGACAGGCAGACCAAGCACCGCGTAGAAGCCGTACTCCGCTGGAGTTCGCCTCGGAAGTGGAGCGACAAGGGCCTGATTTGTCTTGCCATGCCGACATTGTCAGCACGCTTTTCGAAGCCTCTGAATTCCTTAGTGTCCATCCCAGCTCGACCTCCGACCATCCCCATTTCCGGCTGCCCGCGGCACGACAGCCCTTGGCTTCTAGCTGCGCTCGAGCGGATCAGCGTGCCGTCCGCCTCCTCTGGCTGATCAAAATGTCTGCACCCATTTGGCAATGGCCGTTTCGCGCAAAAGTATTCCCCCGTGAGCCGGCTTTCCGAATTGGCTTAACTTCCAAATCTGTGGCTTTGCCTGCATTGCGGAGCGCGGAGTTCCGACCACTCGCCCAAGGGTATGCCATGGCGTTTCGTCTCTTTGTTCCGATCCTTGCCGGTGCAACGCTGCGCGAGCGGCTGCTCGCCTGCATCGGGGCCATGATCGGCATCGCATTGACTGGCGTGATCAGTGCGCTGGCGAACGGGTCTGGCCCACATGTCGCACTGCTGGTTGCTCCAATGGGAGCATCGGCCGTGCTGCTCTTTGCCGTGCCTTCAAGCCCGCTGGCGCAACCTTGGTCGATTATCGGTGGCAATACGATTTCGGCGCTGGTCGGGGTGACCGTGGCGCATTTCGTGCATGAACCCGTTCTTGCTACCGGCATTGCGGTGGCGCTGGCCATCGCCGCCATGTCGTTCACGCGCTGCCTGCATCCGCCGGGTGGCGCCGCCGCCTTAACTGCGGTGTTCGGCGGACCGGCCGTCCTCAGCTCGGGCTTGCTGTTTCCCTTCGTTCCGGTAGCGCTGAACTCGATCGTGCTGGTCGCACTCGGCTACGGCATCCATAAACTGTCGCGGCGCAACTATCCGCATGTGGCGGCCCCCGCCCTTAAAAGCGCGCATGGAACCATCGATCCGCCCGCGCGGGAGCGGGTCGGCTTCCAGCCCGAGGATATCGATGCCGCGCTCGGCGCGCTGGAGGAAACCTTCGATATCGACCGCAACGATCTTGAGCGGCTGCTACGGCAGGTCGAGTTGCAGGCGATGGTGCGCTCCCACCGGACCCTGCTGTGCGAGGACATCATGTCGCGCGATGTGATTTCGGTCGATGAACATGCGCCTGCCGACCAGGCGCGTCATTTGCTGCTCGATCACAACATCCGGACGCTGCCGGTGACCGACGCCGAGGGCGGGCTGGTCGGTGTAGTTGGCCTGCGCGAGCTGACGAAGGCGACCGACACGGTGAGGGCTGTGATGTCGAAGGCTAGCACCGCGTCTCCCGATACGCCGGCGATGAGCCTGCTGCCGGTGCTCACCGACGGCCGCAGCCATGCCGTGGTCATCGTCGATACCGAGCGACGCATTATTGGGCTGATCACCCAGACCGACCTGCTGGCAGCGGCAGCGCGCGTGCACATGGCCGACACAACGCTGGCAGCGGCATAAAGTAGTGATCCGGACTTGCTCAATCCGGGAACCCGATGGGGCGCCAATAGGATAGCGGTATTAAGTGCGGCCTTCCGCCTAAGACAATTCCTTTTTACGAGTAGATCAACCCTGAAACGCGACCGCGTGCTCAGGCATCTGGTTCACGTAGGCCAAGTACGACTGCAACAACGGACACTCTTCAACCTTGCCGGTGGCCAGAGCCAGTCCGCTATGTCGACTAAAGGCGTGCGGACTACAAGTGCAACCATCTGGTGGACGGCTCCTCTGCAACGATGGTAGCGCGGTTCGCGTATCCAAGGCTGGGTTGAAGCTCTACGTCGCGGGTTGAGTGATCGTTGGCAAGGGTCGCGGCTCAGACGCCGAGGACGCGGTTCGCAATTCCATGCAGGTGGTCCTTTCCTTTGGTTCCTGCATTTCGCCTCTGGTGAGGCGCGGCCGACTCCCGTCATGCATCACGCCGACGACCGCCGCTTCCTCGCCGCGCCAAGGGTTTGACTAGGCCGACGATAGACCATGCGATAAGCAATTCCGAAACGATGTGGCTTCCTTGCGCCGAGTCGGCTCTGTCGAACAGCGATGTCAACATGATCCTGAGTTCCGAGGGTTCGCCGCGCATCAATCCTATAACCTTGATGACGTTCCTGACTAGGAGGATGAGGCTGCTCCAACACGTTCACGGTGTTAGGAATTGCCATTGCACGAGTTGATCTCGGACTTCTTCGTCGCGCATCGCCAATTTCCAGCCCAATACCGCGCCTACGCTTGGTACCCCAACCACGCGGCCTATCGCCCTCATGCCCACTTCGAGGACCCTCCAGGATCGGGCCTGTTCGGATAGGTGTGGGAGGCCGAGGCATCAGAGGGAACGGCCAGACGCTACCATGAGGATGCGCCATCTGCCGAAGAGCCGTACCGTTACCTTCGTCACTGTGCGGAACGCGGGGCGACCGTCGCGTCAGCCATCCGGCTTTGGGTGTCATTTCTCCCCTGGCGGAGTCCACCGCCCCGACAAAAGCCTGACCTTTGCCAGTCTTCTACGGGCAAGCGTTCGCGCCAAAAGTTCAAAGCCGTGTCCATAACATTCAACAATGAAAGCCAGCCTCATCAGATCGAGCAGAAAGTCGTCGATGGCATGTGTGAGCGCGTCAGACTTTTGTTCAAGCTGAAGCAGCAAGGCGCGCGCCTCTTCGATCGCGGCCCGGCAACCGTCTGCGTTTATCAGGAATCAATCCTGTCTAAGATCTGCAAGCCCTCACCTCGCCCCAAGCCAGACTCAGCGCATCGAACGCCGTTGGAGAGAGTTTCCGACGAAAGAACATCGTCGCGTTTCGCGAAAAGGCATCGCTCGGCAAAGTGCCCGTTGATGAAGCATGCTGCGTCAAACGACAAGCAAGATCCGGGCTCCACCCAGTGATGTCTTCGAAGGCGGGGTGAGCCGGCTCGGGCATGCGTCTCGGCCGCAACCCTTAATCACGAGGAACTGTGCCGCAAGGCAAACAGTTTCTCTCTATTCTTCTAGCCGCCACGGTTCAGCCTAGATTACATGGGAAACGACAATAACGGGAAGCAAAGGGTCGCAAAATGAGTAGGGTGGCTGGATTGAACGAAGATTTGGCTGCACCAACGACCTTTGGGCCACTTTTGCAGCCCACCTTTCGTTCGATCTGGCTCGCCACGCAGGTTTCGAGTCTCGGCTGGCTGATGCAGACTGTCGCCATCAGCTGGCTGATGGCAACGATCTCGACTTCGGATCTGATGGTTGCGCTGGTGCAGGCATCATCGAACCTGCCCGCTTTCGTCTTGTCCGTCTTCGCCGGGGCTCTCGCCGACAATTTCAGCCGGCGCCGGGTCATGTTCGCCGGTCGGTGCCTTATGGTGATTGCGTCCGCGATGCTGACCGCGTCCGTGGCGCTGGGCTTTGTTAGTCCGTGGATGATCCTTGGCTTCAGCTTCTTGATCGCATGCGGCGGCGCTCTCAACGATCCCGCCTGGCAGGCGTCGGTTGGCGATATGGTGGACCGGCGCGATGTTCCCGCTGCCGTTACCCTGCTTTCCGTTGGCTTCAACACCGTACGGACCGTGGGCCCGGCGCTCGGCGGCATTGTGGTTGCCTCATTCGGCCTCATGGCGGCATTCGCCGTGACCACGCTCACCTATTTCGTACCCTTGGTCACTATTTGGCGCTGCAAGTGGAAGGTTCGCTCGTCCCCTCTTCCACGCGAGTCGATGAGGACGGCGATCTACGACGGACTGCGCTTCACGGCGATGTCATCGGAAATCAAGGCAGCGATCGCGCGCGGAACCCTCTTTGGCTTGGCGAGCATCGCCATACTCGCGCTGCTGCCGGTGGTTGTCCGCGACCAGCTGGGAGGAGGTCCGCTCGCCTATGGCGCGCTCATGGCTGGCTTCGGGACCGGTGCCGTCTTCGCCGGCCTCTCCAACAGCCTGTTCAGACGGAGCTTGTCGCAAGAAAGGCTGATGAGGCTCTCCTGCCTCGCCTGCGCGGCGTGCTCCCTCTCCCTGGCTCTGACCTCTTCGATCGCTGTGGCGGCAATTGCACTCGCCCTGGGCGGCGCCGGTTGGGTCACCGCCTGGTCGGGGGTTGGCGTGAGCGTGCAGCTGGCGAGCCCGCGCTGGGTCGTGGGTCGCACAATCTCGATCTACTACGCATTGATAGACGGCGGCATCGCTGCCGGCAGCTGGGTATGGGGCACGGTTTCCCAGAACCATTCGCTGACCTGGGCGCTCGAGGGTTCCGCTGTAGCCCTTCTGATAGTCGCTGCAGCCGGCGTTCTGTTTCCTCTTCGCGAGCGCCGTGAGTCCGAGCCCGATCCTTTGGAGGAATTCGACGCCCCAGCTGTCGCTCTCAGTTTGAAGCCGAGAAGCGGCCCGATCGTGGTCAAGATCGAATATCTGATAGCCGAGAGAAATGTCGAGGCCTTCCTCGACCTCATGCGGCAGCGGCGTCATGTACACAGCCGCGTCGGTGCTCGGAACTGGACGCTCCAGCGCAACCTTCAGAAGCCTATGCAGTGGACAGAAACGTTCCGCACGCCGACCTGGACCGACTACCTTCGCCTCAATCATCGTCTCACGGAAGTAGACAAGGAACTGGACGAGCGTGTCTTCCAGTTACACGCGGGAGAAGAAGCGCCTCAAATGACGCTTTCGATTGAGCGGCCGACAAGCTCGGCCCGGAAACCCGACCAGTCAATCCTTCACCTTCCCCGTCATTGAAGCCTGACCTTCCCATATCTGGGCATCAGCGATCGTTAAAGATCCGGGTGATGGATGAGAATCTCGGCGGCATCCGTGTCGTGCGTGCCTTCGCCGCGCAGCCGCACGAGCTGGAAAAGTTCGACCGCGCCAAGCAGGACGCGCCTTGATCTCGCCAATGAGCGCGTCGACATCCGTGTCGGCAACACCAGCGCCATGAATTTCTCGTTCCTGACCGCCATGGGCCTAGTGCTCTGGTTCGGTGGCCAGAAAGTGATCGCAGGTCAAATCAGCGTCGGCACGCTGGCCCTGTTGCTCACCTTCATGACCATTCTGCAGATGCCGGTGCGCCAGCTCGGATTGATGGTCAACTCGTTCGCGCGCGCCTCGACCTGCGGCACGCGGCTGTTCGAGTTGCTCGACGCCGAACTTGACATCGAGGACGCGGCGGGCGCCAGGGATCTCGTCGTCACCGACGGCGTGCTGCGCTTCGACAATGTCGGTTTCTGCTACGCGGGCTCGGGCGGCCGCCCGACGCTCTCCGGCATCTCCTTCGAGGCGAGCAATGCCTCGCCGTCTAGGCAAGGCGAATGCTCCGGACTTCCCAGCCTTTCTTGCCTTGCCCGCATTCGACAAACACCTTCTGTCCCGCCACCAGCACGCTGAGCCCTGAGCGCGTCAGGGCGCTGGCATGAACGAAGACGTCCTTCTCACCGTTGTCAGGAGCAATGAAGCCGAAGCCCTTTTCGGGTTTGTACCACTTGACCGTGCCCCCGCTCTCCAGCTGCGCACCGGTTTCAACGAAGGTCCCTCCAGCGACGCGCGTATGTGACGGAGTTTTCGCGCGGTGATCGCCGATCTCCAGCACCTGCGCGACTTGATGACCTTTTGGACTTTTTTCGACCGTGATCTTGAGAGGCGTTCCCGCGGCAACATCCCGGCTTCCGGCCGCCTTTAACACTCGCACGTGCAGATAGGCCTCCGTGCCGTCCGACAGTTTGACGAAGCCAAAACCCTTGCTGACTGTGAACCACAATACCTCCGCATCGACAGGATCTGCCGTCACGGTCGGCGGGCGCTGAAAATAGCTTGGCTCGGAAGTCCGTTCAGAAAAGGAAACGGGGTCATCGTCATAGCGATGCCGGCGTGGCTCGCGATGGTCTCGATATTTGCCCATGATCATCTCGAGTGGCATGGATGGCGCACTGCGCTACCGTCAAGATAATCTCAATCGGGCGACGCGTTTATGTCAACAAGGCCGTGAAGACCGCAGCTGTGCCCGGCCTATCGGCCGAACCCTTTGAAACTAGATTCATTTCCCCTGAAACAATAGTGCCGGCGAGTCGATTTACTGACTCGCATAGGTTGTGTTGGAGCGAGAGTGCGATGATGCTGGCGCGGGCGCACTGGAAGGGCTTTATCAGGCATTGCGGAAAGCCTGCTCCGGGTTTCTTCAAAAGGAACCGAACGGGGGGTCGACGACCATTTGCGCCGGCTCCAGGCCACGGGGCAGGCCTGACCGTGCATGATCATCATCTCCAGCGTCGACGCCAAACCGTGGAGAACCATGCCGCGCTGTCGCCGACGAGAACAACGTCGCAATGTCGATCGACGAGCTTTGAATCGGCGCACTCGATGGGCCTCCTTCCCCAAGCACGGATGTGGCGTTGGCACTTTTTGTGCAGCTGCGAAGAGCTAAAATCGCCACGACGGGTGGTGTTGACGCGCCGACAATTATCAGACAAAAACGGAATTCAATCGGTTCAGCCGCCTACGCGGCAGGGCTCTGCTCAACGACGTCGGGGACCATGGACGATCGCGCAAAAGGGATTAGGAAAGGCGGAGCTGGAGGCAAGGCCAACGACGTCAATGCGGACTTGATCGCCGTTGTGGTCGCCATGGACAGCAGCGCCCCCTGCGTTCTGACCATCCCGCAGGCAAACGCCCTGCCCTCCGGCCCGTTCGAGCTTGCTCACCGTTCGCTGCAGTCGGGCCTCAGGGGATGGGTGGAACAACAGACCGGCCAGCCGCTCGGCTATATCGAACAGCTCTACACCTTCGCCGATCGCGACAGGGTTGGCGCTGACGACCGCGTGGTCTCTATCAGCTATCTGGCGCTCACCCACCAAGACGAAGCTGGCGACCCGGCCGGGCGACACTGGGGAAGCTGGTACGACTATTTCCCGTGGGAGGATCACCGCTCCGGCACACCGGCGGTCGTGTTGGACGAATTGCGGCCGCGCCTGATGGAATGGGCGGATGGCACTGACGACGGTACGACACGCCTCGACCGACGACGGCGGGCGGCGATCGCCTTCGGCTTTGACGACCGCCCTTGGAACGAGGAACTCGCGCTTCAACGTTATGAGCTGCTCTACGAAGCCGCCCTGGTGGAGGAAGCAATACGCGCCGGACATTCCGCTGCGCCCACCTCGGTGTCGGGCAGATCGATGATCGCCGATCATCGTCGCATCCTGGCGACCGGCATTGCGCGGCTGCGCTCCAAGATCAAATACCGGCCGGTCGTATTCGAACTGATGCCGCCGGTCTTCACGCTTTTGCAGCTGCAGCGCACCGTGGAGGCGCTTGCCGGCAGGCTCGTGCGTAAGCCGAACTTTCGCCGGCTGATCGAGCAGCAGGAGCTGGTCGAGGAGACCGGTGAGACAACCTCGGAAACCGGCGGCCGGCCGGCGCAACTTTATCGCTTCCGTCACGCCGTTCTCGACGAGAGGGTGATAGCCGGAACAAAATTGCCGCTCTCGCGGGCTTGACCCGCCTTGCGCCAGCAGCCCTGACGATGTCGCGGACGGCTTGGCCCTTGTGAGAACCGGGATTGTCGAGAATGACGATGTCGCCCGGCTTCAGTGTTTTGTTGAGTTCGGTTTCGACATAGACGCGAAAGGCCTGCGTATTGATGGGTCCGTCAATGACCCAAGGCGCCTCCACCCGATCATGCCGCAGCGCGGTGATGAAGGTCATCGTCTTCCAATGGCCATATGGTGCGTGGGCCATCAGCCGCTTGCCGCGCACACCCCAGCCGCGCAACGGCGCCATGTTGGTCTTGACCCATGTTTCATCCAGGGAGACCAGGCGCGTAGGGTCAATGCGGGTCTGATAGCGCATCCATTGCGCACGCCCGCGCATCAGCTTTGGCTTGAGCTGCTCGGCCGGCAGAACGGTTTTTTTGAAGCTCTTGCCTTCGCGGTGCAGGAAGCGACCGACGCTCGCAGGAGACCACGTTCAGCCAGTGCCGCCGTCAATTGATGAAGCGTCATGTTGGCTTCTCGCTCAACCTCGCCCAGGACGGAAGCACGGTGCTCCCCGTCGATCAGATAGGGCCGATGACCACCCATCTTGCCGGGTGCCGCACTGCCACGGCGACGCTTGCGGCCTCGGGCGTTTCCTGGGCGAAGGCGGTGGCGATGAAAGCCGAGACGACGCCACAGACTGGGCTGGCGGATAGTAGCTCGCGAGGCCACGGTAGCGGTCGCTACGAAGCGCGCAGCACTTTGTCATCGGTACATTCCGTCCCATGCCTGAAATGAGCAGTGCAGCCATGTCGCCTCCTCCGCAGTCACCGTGGCGAAAGCAATCCTTCCGCTGCCACACGGACCTAATGTCGCCTGGCACTAGCTTGCTTCAGCAAACCACTTAGCGCAATTCTCAGGAGCTACCGTGCCCGCATCGCAGGCGAGGTCCGGGGAGGCTTGCTCACTCAGTTTGCCATTCTGGAAAGTCGCGTTCTTGCCAACGCGCATATTCGAGATATTCTCTCGCAATCGCCTCTACAAGATCTTGTTGGAGCTCTTTGCGAAGGGACGGCATTTCGCTGATTGCCAAGCTGTGCTCTCTCGCAAAATGAATGGCGCAACGATATCCGTCAACGTCTTCCAAAGTGGGACGGACTGCATCTTCCTTCCACTGATCCGCAAGTTCCTGCAGCAATGAAGGTTGTCCTTCTCTTGTGACAAACATGTCTGTGACCCGACGCTTGGCTCTCTCCAGAAAGGCGTCCGAGTTGCCGAGCCGCAACCGCCTTACATGCCACCGAAAAGCGCCATCCCAATGCTGACTTCGCGCCATTAAATTGAGAAGGGAGATCGAACCGCCTTCGAGGATGAGCCCCGGCTGGGAACTACGCTCATCCACTTGCATTATCAGCTTACGATGGGCGGTCTCGGCGTCGATGATGCCCGCGGTTAGCGGGCGCGAATCCAAGTAGATCCGCTGGGTAGATTGCAGTTCGGAATCCGAGGGACGCCCGCTGCCGGTGGCGATTTGAGGACAGCATTGTACACGATCCAGCGCAATGACCGGCCATCCGGTCTCTCGTGCAATTTGGATTGCCGCGTCTGTTTTGCCGCTGCAGGTCGGCCCGTAAATCAAATAGATTAGCATGTGTATGCCGCTTAGTTTATCGGAACTAACCGCCCCCCAAGCACAAGATACTCGGTAGGCTTTCACCGGACTTGTCGCAAACATTTTGACAAGCGGCGATTATGCCCTGAAACGACGCCATTTTCGAACTTTGTGAAGTCCGAAAGGGCGCAAGCAGCCCGTTCTGGTCGTTCAGTCCAGTCACCAACGCCTCTGTTTGACGTTTGACGACGGTCCACTTTGCACATCTCATGCCGACTGTGACGCAACGCGGCACCGCAGGATGGTGACCTCGTTGTCTCCGGCAAAAGATCCTTGCGCGTCTTGGGTTAATCGAGGCGGCGGCGCACGGGCGCCTTATTGTCTCGAAACATGGCCAGGAAGGCGGCTGATCAACAAAAGTGGAAGACGGTGTCCCGACGACCTCACCGATTGTGAGGCGACCGAGGATCTGCCCGACATCGTCGATCTCGTCCTCGAGGTGGGCCGTGTGCCGGCCGCGCCGCCAAAGCCTCCTCCCCTGCCGGTCCGACTGGAAGCCTCGTCGAAACGGCACAGGAGTACACCAAAGCCGCCAGCGCGCAAACACACAGACCGCCGGCGCCAAGGATTTGGCGCTTTTGCGTGGCGTCCGCTCCGATCTTCCGGAAGGGGAGCTGGCTGCTGTTTTCTGGGCACTCGCTGCGCATCGCCGCTGCGCAACGCCGAACTGGACATCGAGCGGCTACGCGATGAACCGCATGGTCTGCCATTGTGAGGCTCTTGCTCGACACTAATGGCCTCTCCGAGGTGACGAGGCCGAGCCCTGACGCGCGCGTGCTGGAATGGATGACGGGCTCGATGAAGACCGCTCATTTATCAGCGTTGTGTCGATCGCCGAGATCCGGCGCGGCGCTGCCCTCATGGACAAAGGTCGGAAACGTGACGCACTGGCCGGATGGCTCGCCCGGGACCTGCCGCAGCGCTTCGAGCCGAGAGTCCTGCCCGTGGACGAACTGGTTGCCCTGGCCTGGGGCGACCTGACGGGCCTCGCGAAGCGGCGTGGTCGCGGTCTGTCATCGATGGACGGGCTGATTGCAGCCACCGCGATTTCCTGACCCATCACATGGCGGGGATATGCGCTGACGGCGAAACACCCAGATGCCCCGCACCTACCACGATCAATATGGAAACGCCTCGGTGGCAGCCACGAGGTCGATGTCATGAAGATGAGATGAAATAGGCGGATCAGCTCTGCTTTTCGCATCCTTGACGCGCGCTTCATGACAGGCCTCGGCCAAGGGCGTCGAGTTTAGCTTCCGGTTGGATGCTTGCCCTCACCTGTGGCTATGCTTACGGCCATCCCGATCGAGAAAAGCATCGAACGCGGCAGCGACAGCGCGAATTACAAAGCGATGCTCCCGCCGTACGCGGACAAAACCGTTTTCGAAGTCCACTATCCCGTCCTCGGCCAGCATCACCAAGCGTTCAGCTGAATCGAGAAGACGGATCGGATCAGATCCGTGGGCGGCACAGATTGCCTGCACATCGGCCTCGAGATCGCACATTAGTCGCTCGATAATTGCGGCTCGCACGCGGTCGTCGTCGGTGAGGCGATAGCCCTTTGACGTCGCCAGACGGCCAGCTGCGATGTGCTGGATGTAGGAATCCCGTGTAACTTCGTTTTGGACGTACCCCTCGCCGACGCGGCCGATAGCCGACGCGCCGAAACCGATCAGGGTTCTGCAGGTGGTGGCCGAGTAGCCCAGCGAGTTACGCCGCAGGCGACCCGTTTTCTGTGCCAGCGCGAGCTCGTCGTCCGGCAAGGCGAAATGGTCGAGCCCGATCTCGCGGTAGCCGGCGGCAATCAGCGTCGCGGCCACGGCCGCATACTGTTCGGCGCGGGCAGCGCTGCCCGGAAGAACTGCCTCCTCGATGAGGCGCTGATTCTTTATAAGCGACGGGATGTGCGCATAGCCGAACACCGCAAGCCGGTCGGGGCGCATTGCGACCGCCGCCCTCGCGGTCTCGACGCAGGACTGCACCGTTTGATGCGGGAGACCGAAGATGAGGTCGAAGTTGATGCGGCTTACTCCATGCCGGCGCAGCATTTCCACGGCAGCCGACGTCTGCGCCTCACTCTGAACCCGGTTGATTGCTTTTTGAACAATGGGATCGAAGCTCTGCACGCCGAGACTCACACGGTTCACGCCGGCTGCTCCTAAGGCCTCGGCCATCTCGGCCGTGAACGTGCGCGGATCAATCTCGACGGCAACCGTAGCTGTTTTCGTGAGAGCGAAGCGGCGTCGCAGGAACTCCATCAGAGCCAGGAACTCGGCTGGTCCTATGAGAGACGGCGTTCCGCCGCCGAAATGCATGTCGCTCACGGGCAGCGTCTGCGGCGCTCGCTCCGAGACCAAACGGATCTCGTCACGCAGGGCCGCCAGATAGTTGAGGATCGGCGCATCATGGCGGGTGATGGTGGTGGGGAAGCCACAATACCAGCAAGCTGATCGGCAGAACGGAACGTGGAAATAGAGCGACACCGGATCGTCAGCCGGCAGGTTCCTGAGCCATTCCTCATAAGCCTCGGCGCCGACCGCCCCAGAGAACTCTGACACAGTCGGATAGATAGTGTACCAAGGCAGGCCGGCCTCGCGATATTTTGTGGTCTGCAACAGTTACCGTCCCATGCTGATAACCGCCAACCTTACCGCTGCGCTCGCCTGTGTCTTTGCGCTATGTCAGTCCGTTCCGATTTGGGCTCGAAACTTGTATTTCTCAGCAATAGCGGCCGTTCAGTCTTGGCTGGACGGTCAGCGACTGGCCATGGCTGTTCCCGCCGCGACCCTCACGCGCACCGTTGGGGTCCACCATCCCTTCCCTTCAGCCTGCGCCTGGTCGAGTAGATTCTGCTGAGCGCGGCTGCCGCATCCAACGAGATAACACGGCGTTGGGACCAGACTTTGCTCGCCAGCTAGCGCAGCCCCATAGTAATCTCTGGCATCTCGATGAGCTCGTTGTGTGAATTGCTGGCAAGAAGCATTAGCTGTGGCGCGCCGTCTATCGGGACGAGAGGCTGCTCGACGCGACCGTCAGGTCGGCCGCAATGCCAAGGCCGGCGCGCCTACTGACTCCGTGGTGGAGGCAAGGCTGCGCGTTCAGCGCGTGATTACCGATCATCGCGCTCGCCAAAATGACGGCGTCGTACCGAGCGGTGCCGCCGCATGATGTCTCAACGTCGGGGCTCACAGCAAACAAAGCTGTCGCCATTGAACGAAACTGTCGCGAAGCGAACAGACGAACCGTAGCCGAAACGTTTGCCGTTCGTGCTTGGGTTGATCCGCAAGGTAAAAAGGAAGGAAGAGCGAACCAAGGTCCGCCGGCACACTTGAGCTTCAAGCCGCAGCTGCGTCGTCAGGATGGCACGTCATTTGCAGTAGAAGCCTTTGTGACGGCCCGCCCACAACTAGCGGAGATGACGGGGATGATTTGTACAGAAATGTTGGATGGCGTCGTTTCGGCGATTATTATATTTGTAATAACAATCCCATATTTGTAAGAATAACACCCAGTCATATTCTCAATTTCTGATGAATATCTGGCGTGACGAGCGCATCAAAACTGCTCAAATTCAACTCAATGCGCATCGTTATCGACTGTTCCCTTAGCAAGAGTTCATCACTGACGTCCATTCCTTTTACTCTTTGAACGGAGATCAACAATGAACATTAGGAGCCTCCTCCTCGGCTCAACTGCGGCACTGATTGCCGTTTCCGACGCTCGCGCCGTGACCGCCGTTGCCGAGCCTGACCCGACTGAGTACGTTAAAGTCTGCGACGTCTACGGCTCGGGCTACGTCTACATTTCAGGCACTGAGACCTGCGTGCGCATCGGCGGCTATGTCCGTTACGACGTCGGCTTGGGCCATGTCGGATTGGTTGATCACGCAAGAACCTCGGATGTGAGGACTGGTGAGCATCAGGGCACATGGCAAAACAACACGCGCTTCGCATTGAAAACTTGGACCGGCCAGGAGACCGAACTCGGCACGTTGAAGACCTACACCGAAACCCGCATGAACTTCGGGAACCGCCACACTTCGGTTTCGGACAGTTCTCGGTCCTATGCCTTCAACGGAGACAGCACCTTGACTTTCGCCTGGATTCAGCTTGGTGGCCTCCGAGTTGGTAAGGACTGGTCGGCCTTCGACATGTTTATTGGCGGCGCGGGTGACGTACTCAACCAGACGCCGGTTCCGTACGGCGCTTTCGATACCAATGTGGTTCAGTACTACTTCGACGCCGGGAACGGCTTTTCGGCCGTGGTTTCGCTCGAAGAAGGCTCGGGCGTGGTCGGCACAATCGACAGCTACGCACCGCACGTAGTCGGCGGCTTGAAATACACACATGGCTGGGGCGCGATCACCGGCGTTGCCGCTTATGATAGCAACTACGAATCGGTGGCCGCCAAGGTCCGTGTCGACATCAATGTCACCAACGAACTGTTGCTGTTCGGAATGCTCGGCTACGGTTCCAACGGCAAGCTCAACGACGACTCCACGAACGCCATCGACGCTCATGGTCGCGGCTTCTATAAGAGTTGGGGCGGGAACTGGGCTTTCTGGGCTGGCGCCACTTACAAGCTCAACGAGACAACTTCGTTCAACCTTCAGCTCTCCGGTAATCAGCTCAAGAACCATGGTGTCGCTGCAAACGTCGCCTATGCGTTTCTTCCAGATTTCACAGTTACGGCGGAACTCGACTATGGCCGATACGGTAACTTCGCCGTCGGCAAGGTGGACGGCGCTTCCAACATGAATTGGACCAACGCCAACAAGAAGAGCAGTGTCGGCGGAATCCTGCGTTTCGAACGCTCATTCTAACGGATGAAAGGGCGCTGAGGCAGGCATCGCATGTACTTGTCGTCGGCGGATCGGACTCCAGTGGGGGTGCCGGAATCGCGCGCGATATCGAGACGCTCTCCTCCATGGGCGTGCGCAGCTGCCTTGCCTCACTGCGGTGACGGTGCAAACACACGACAGCGTCACGGACATCCTTCATCTGCAACCCGGTCTGTTGGCCGATCAGATGCGTGCAGCGATCTCGCGGGCGTCGCGGCGTAGTGAGCGCGGGCGCGGCCGTGATGATCGTGGCGGGAGGGAGAGGTAAGGAGCGTCTTTCCTTTGAGAATTCGCGTTTACAGGTACCCACGATGCACAACGGGCGAGTTTTTCAAAGAGGCGCGTCCTCCTTCGAAGCGCTTCGGAGGGCCAGGCTCTAGGCTCGCCCCGAGCCCCTGCGTAGCCTGCGGGGGAGCTGGGTCTCGGCCCATCCGGGTAACGATCCTTCGCGCGGCTATGGAAACGATCGCATTTGCCGATTATCGCATAAAAAACTTGTTATCGCACGACTAAAGAAACTTGCAACTCCACAGCATCATTGACTTGTCGCCTATCAGCACTATATACTTGTAATCGCACAGCTCTAAAAACTTGCAAAGGCACGGCCATGGCCAAGCCCCATGAAAAACTCGCTGTATCACTGGCCGTCCTCAAAGAGCTGCAGGAGGGTGGGCGGCGCATATTCAAATCAGATGAGCTGACCCGCGTCCACCGGGAGCGGCTGCTGCAGAACGGGTTCCTGCGCGATGTTATCAAAGGCTGGCTCATGTCGACCGGCCCGCAGGCACGGCAGCAAGACACCACCCCTTGGTACGCGAGCTTCTGGGAGTTCTGCTCCCTTTACTGCAATGACCGGTTCGGCAAGGACTGGTTCCTCTCACCGGAGCAGTCGCTGCTTCTGCACGCGGAAGCGCCCACTATTCCGCCTCAGGTGGTGGTGAACACCCCCAAAGGCACGAATAACAAAATCGACCTGCTGTTCGGCACTTCGCTCTATGACCTCAAGGTCAAGGAGATGCCGGCCGAACTGACAGAGAAAAACGGCCAGCGCGTGTTCACTGTCGAGGCCGCCCTTACCCGGGTGCCGGAAGCGTTCTTCCAGCGCGCCCCTATCGAGATGCAGATCGCCATGGCGTCGGTGCGCGACGTATCAACCGTTCTGGCCCTGCTGCTTGATGGCGGCCATTCCGCCGTGGCGGGACGGCTTGCGGGGGCCTTCCGTCGCGTAGGACGCGACTCCTTTGCCAATGAAATCGTGGCCGCCTTCAAAGCCGCCGGCTATGACGTGCGCGAATCCGATCCGTTCGCGGGACAAATTGGAGTGACAACTATTGCGGCGGGCGTACCGCCGTTGGTCGCCCGCCTGCGCGCGATCTGGCAATCGCAGCGCGAAGCCATCATCGAGATATTCCCGAAGGCACCCGGACTGCCGTCCGACAAAGACGCCTATATGAAGTTCGTCGAGGATATCTACGAAAGCGACGCCTACCATTCGCTGTCGATAGAAGGGTACAGCGTCACCCCGGAACTCATCGACCGGGTGCGCGAGGGGAGCTGGAATCCGGAGATTGATGAAGAGGACCGCAAGAACCGAGATGCGCTTGCCGCGCGTGGCTACTACCTCGCATTCCAGAAGGTCAAAGACTCTGTTGCCGCGATCATCAACGGCAAGCCAGCCGGCGCGTTGACGCGGGACACTCACCGGGAGTGGTACCGGGAGCTGTTCGCGCCGTCAGTGACCGCCGGCATCCTCAAAGCCAGCGCGCTTGCGGGATATCGCAATCACCCTGTGTACCTGCGCGGCTCGCAGCACGTGCCGCCGCGTACCGAAGCGGTGGCCGATGGTATGAATGAGCTGTTCGACCTGCTGGAGGCGGAGAAGGAGGCCTCCGTGCGTGCCGTGCTGGGGCATTGGCTTGTGGGCTATGTGCACCCCTATCCGGACGGCAACGGACGAATGGCGCGGTTCCTCATGAACGCGATGCTGGCTTCAGGCGGTTACCCCTGGACAGTCGTCAGAGTCGATGACCGGAAGGCCTACCTCGCAGGGCTGGAGGAGGCGAGCGGCAATATGAATGTGAAAACGTTCGCCGCCTTTCTCGGCGAACGGGTGAAGTGGTCTATGGAGAAGGCGGCGTGAGGTCGGTGGTGTGCCATGTTTAACTTGCTTGTCTCGGGCCACGGCGAGTGGTGGGAAACGCCGCCGTTCACGTCAACCATTGACCGGTTCAAGGAATCTAGCGGCGCCGAGGCCGAGGCTATCGACCTCGCGCCCTGAAACATTGCGCCGGCTGGAGGAAATCCCGGCGCTTTTGATGTACGAAGTCGAGGCGGGAGGCCCGCACGCGCGCGTGGTCCGGCACAGCCGCATACGCAATATCGTTCGGCGCGGACACGAACTGGCCTTCACCTTCGAGCCCGATCCGAAACATGCCTTTCTCGACCGGTCAGCGGTGTTGAGAATTGCGGACCGGCTGGGCATTCAACAGTTCGAACAGCACCGTACGCACTGGGCGATCAAGGATGGTGTCCGGCCGAGCTGATTGCCACCAGCACCGCTGAACGGGCGCAGCGCACCATTGCCGTGGTTGCGGCAGAATATGTAGAAGCGCGCCGCGAGGGACGAAGGAGAGAAGCTGCCGAACTGGCCGAAGAACTGGAGGATTTTCCTCCCTCGCTGGAGAAAGCACTGTCGCTCGTGCCGGCGCGTATCCTTCAGCAGCCGACACCCGAATTATACCCGATCCTTGGGATAGAGCCCCGCACGCCCGAAGGCCGCAACGCCGTCGTGGCCGTCGTCGCAAGGGATCACAATGGGCAGGACTTGCCTGCCGACTGGTCTTATTCGCTGGCGTGGTTCCTGGACCTTTACGGCAGCGCGACGGAAGCGGGGCGCCTTGACGGCGCGCTGGCCGAATGCGCAACGCATGTGATCGCGCTCGGCACTGGCGAGGGAGAAGCCGCCGCCCCGGTTGAAGATATCGGCTACGCACTCTGGCTCTGTTCGCGAAGCCCGAAACTTATCGGCGATCTGGCCGGGAATCGCTGAGATAGCGCAGGTTTTGTCGCTTACCAAAATCAACTGGAACTCGACCCAGATCAACCAGAAGCTTCCCATTCCCATTCTAGCAGCCAGAAGAGTGGGTGAGCTCTTTCAATATCTATCCGAAGAATCGATAAGCTCAGACTATCTCGCAAGTATACATAGTTTTTTTGTTATAAAGTCTGCTCGGCTGCAGGCAAAGAGCCAGGATAAACTTCAGCACGAAAGCAGATTTGAATGAAGGTGGGTTACATGGAGTTCTCATTTGGGTATGCCTTCACCGAAAACCTTATCCGGTCATCGTCAGCCGCACCTGTAGGCGCGCCGGTCTTTCCAAACCTCATACAGGAGGGGCATTCTGGCTTTGACATCCGCATCAATTTCCCAGGGGTTCCGCTGTTTTTCCAGTACAAGCTTCCGGAGCTGATGAAGCGAGGAACTGCCTTTGAGGTTGCGAGCGGACATTGTCCCGGTTTGTCGATACCATTTTTTCGGATTGGGATGATGCGCAGGGATGTGTCGCGTCAGCATGAACTGCTTCTTCGGTTTGAGGCGCGCTATCCGTCAAACGTCTTCTATGCGGCTCCTTGTATCGCAAACATCAGCGATTTCGACCGCTCTTATTTGGAGCAACCGTAGCACGGCAGTCCATTTTCGTCTCACCAGGGGATATTGGGCCCTTGCCAGACGACAAAGCGCACAGCCTTGCCTATAAACCTGGACTGGCAACTGGATATTTTTGCTCGAAACCCAAGCCCACCAAAGTTCAAACATTTGATGATCTCGCTGCGCTCTTCAGGGAGCAGTTCGCCGAGAAGCGTTTTGCGGAAGTCGGCGAGGCGGCGCGTGAGATGCGCGAAAACGTACTTGAGCTTGCTTCGCCGTCAATGCGGCAAGCCGAACAGCTCATTGCTGAACGGGTCGGCGCGAGATGCATTCAGATTCTAGACGGCGCAGCCAGACCGCCCGAGGAAGAGCGCGCAGTCACTGACATTCTCGTAGCGCGGGAAATTGCGCGTGTCGATCTTGGCGTCGACCTGCTGGTGGCCCAACCACGCTAACGACATCATACCGCTGATTAGCCCAGCTTTTGTCTAGGCCACAGTTATGAGACTACGAACCACTTGGCCTGGAAGAAGATCGGATTGAAAGCGAACCTTCCTTGTCATCTTTGCATCACGGTCAGTCTGCACGAGATTGACCGCTGCAAGCCGGGAGCAAGACCGGGCTGCGCAAACGTTGCAACAGATCCTTCAAGGAAATTCATAGACTCTTAGCAACTCCGGTTCGCGGTGAATGGTAGGCTTATTGCAACGTTTGAGTCAGTGGAGTCCGAACCGTGGCTTATTCTCCGACCCGCCGAACTGCGTGCAATTTCGGCTAAAGGCAATGGCAAGAACAGCGCCCATCTTGTTTGTTCGACACAGCCATATTGGCTCAAAACAGTATCTTCACGGCCACCGAGATTGTCCGGTCGGTGGACAAGCAACGATATTATTTCGTTCGAAAGCTGCAACATCTGTGGAGAACGCGAAATGACAAATTCAGTAGGACGAGTGCCCAGGCTTTCCAAGTGGCTTGGTCCTGCCCAATGCTGACACTGGTCAGTCGCCTTCGGACGGCAGCGCATCTAGATCGCCTTCGAATCCTAGGCCTTTGCGCGCATGCGGACCTAACTGTCTGCCAGCTAGCGGAGATTCTGGGTCTGCGTCGTGAGCACGTTGTACGACACGTCCGGCTGCTGGCCAGAGCCGACTTTCTTTACTGCAACGAACAACGTCCGTGGTGCTCGTACCATCTCAAAGCAGGAGGTAAGGACGGCGGGCTGGTTCAACTGCTGGTTGATCTCCTGCCCCACGGCGATGGCTATCACAAACGAGACCTTCAACGGCTCGAAGCCACACAAGACGCGCCGTCGAAGGGGATCGCATGCTTGACCGTGAAATAGATCAGTCCAATTGGAGCGCGAAACCACCATGTACAACTCCGCCGACGGCGCCATCGCGCCGCGCGACACTTACGGACGGTCTCGATTGGCCGCGGTTGATTGCCGCGTTCACGAACTGCTTCTGAGACAGGAGCGGCAGGAGCGGACGACCCTTAAGCTCATCGCCTCAGAGAACTTTGCGTCCTCGGCCGTGCTGGAAGCGAACGGCTCGATTTTCACGAACAAGTACGCCGAGGGGTACCCCGGTGCGCGCTACTACGCTGGAAATGAGATCGTTGATGAGCTTGAGAATCTAGCCATTGAGCGCTTGAAAACACTATTTGGCAGCGAGCATGCCAACGTCCAGCCTTATTCCGGCTCGCCGGCCAACCAGGCTGTCTATCGTGCGCTTTTGAGCCCCGGTGACAAAGTGATGGGCTTGCCCCTCCCGGAAGGGGGCCATCTGACTCATGGTTGGGCCATCAACTTTTCCGGAACTGACTATCAACGCGTCCCCTATGGACTAGATGAAAAGACACAGCAGATTGACTATGACCGCTTGCGCGAGACAGCCAAGCGGGAACGGCCGCGGCTCATTTGGGTCGGCGGAACTGCTTACCCGCGTGTCTTTGACTACGCGGCAATGGCAGAAATCGCCCTGGAAGCGAACTCCTATCTCGTAGCCGACATTGCGCACATCAGCGGACTGATTGCCGCGGGAGCGCACCCGAATCCCGTGCGCCATTGCGACGTGGTCAGCAGCACCTCCCACAAATCGATCCGCGGTCCCCGCGGTGGTTTCATTTTGTCCAGGAACGAAGATCGCTATCAGGCCCTGTATCATACAAAGAGCAAATACAATCTCGCCAGACGAATAGACCGGGCGGTCTTTCCTCACCTGCAAGGCGGGCCTCATATGAATGCCATCGCTGCGCTAGCAGTTGCCTTGCACGAAGCCGCGAACCCGTCCTTCCGCAGTTACGGCCAACAGACCGTCAAGAATGCCAAGGCTCTTGCACAGGCACTGATCGAGCGAGGGTATGACCTGGTTACCGGGGGGACGGACAATCACATGCTGATCCTTGATCTGCGCGATCGACCACTATCGGGCAAGGCCTATGCCGAGCGGCTAGCAAAGGCAGGCATCATCACAAACTTTAATATGGTGCCTGGCGACCCGCGGGATCCGGCGGTCACAAGCGGAATTCGCTTGGGGTCGCCAGCAGTGACGTCCATGGGCATGCGCGATGTGGAAATGGTGCAAATTGCTGGCTTCATTGACTGCGTCCTCCGGCGGCCTGATGACGAAGATCTCCATGCCTGCGTGCGAAGAGACGTTGCCGATTTGTGCGCTGCGTTCGAGGTCCCGGGCATCACCAACAGGTAAGGTGGGCTAAGCAAAATGCCCATACAACTCCAACACCAGAAACGAGGCATTTCATGGCTAGGCAGTTCGTGTTCTCTTCCGAATCGGTTGGCGCGGGACACCCGGATAAGTTGGCCGACAACATCTCGGATGCCATCCTCGATGCCATCGTCCGCACCGATCCCAAGGCGCGCGTCGCCTGTGAAGCGTTGGTAAAATCAGGGATAGTCGTTCTGGCTGGCGAGATTACCAGCGATGCGCGGGTGGATTATAGCCAAGTTGCGCGCGATACGATTCTCGATATTGGATACGACGATGAGGCCGTCGGCTTTGACGGCCGGCGTTGCTCCGTCGTTCATGCACTCACCGAGCAATCGCCCGACATTAGCCAGGGCGTTGACGAGGGACGAGGGCAGGACCTCCAGCAGGGAGCGGGAGATCAGGGCCTCATGTTCGGCTACGCATGCCGCGAAACCGATACCCTGATGCCTTTGCCGATCCAGCTCGCGCATCGCTTGACGAAACGACAGGCAGATGTCCGGAAAGCACGACAGCTTGGCTGGTTGCGTCCTGATATGAAATCCCAAGTCTCAGTGCGCTATGAGGGGTTGCGCCCGGTCGCCCTTGATACCATCGTCGTATCGACCCAACATGACGAGCAGGTCTCGCAAGAGACGGTCCGCGAGGGCGTCATTGAGGAAATCATAAAGCCTGTCCTGCCGACCCACCTGGAGACGGAAGGCATCAGAATTCTGGTCAACCCGACGGGGAGGTTCGTAGTCGGCGGGCCGCGCGGCGACTGCGGTCTCACTGGACGCAAGATCATCGTCGATTCCTATGGTGGGATGGGTCGTCACGGCGGCGGCGCCTTTTCGGGCAAGGACCCGTCCAAGGTTGACCGCTCAGCTGCCTATGCGGCCCGGTATGTTGCAAAGAATATCGTCGCTAGCGGACTTGCGGACGTCTGCGAGGTGCAGCTTGCTTACGCAATCGGCGTGGCCAGTCCGGTTTCTGTCATGGTCAACACGTTCGGGACAGCGAGGGTTGAGGAAAGAAGGATCGAGCGCCTCATTCTTGAGTTGTTCGATCTCAGACCGAAGGGCATTATCAAGATGCTTGATCTCTTACGCCCTATATACCGCAAGACCGCGACCTATGGCCATTTCGGCCGTGAAGAGCCTGACTTCACCTGGGAGAAGACAGACAGGGCCGACGAATTGCGTCGCGAGGCAGGACTTGCCGCCCCGTGAGGGCTGGCGCCGAACGGATTGGCAGGCGGAAAGCCCATTCCCACTGGCAAGACCCGCCCGCGGCCGGCATGCCAGAAAGCCGGTGGGTTTATGGCGGAGACATGAATTGATGCCGGACTATGACGTGCTTTGTATCGGAAATGCCATCGTCGACATCATCGCCCAGTGCGACGAGGCGTTCCTGGAGACCAACGGCATCATCAAGGGCGCAATGAATTTGATCGACACGAGGCGCGCCGAACTGCTCTACAGCCGCATGGGCCCGGCCATTGAAGCCTCGGGCGGCAGCGCCGGCAACACGGCGGCGGGTGTCGCCTCCTTCGGCGGCCGCGCCGCTTTCTTCGGCAAGGTCTCCAACGACGCGCTCGGCGAGATTTACGCGCACGACATCCACGCGCAGGGTGTCGCCTTCGACACCAAGCCGCTTAACGGCGAACCGCCGACAGCGCGCTCGATGATCTTCGTCACGCCGGACGGCGAGCGCTCGATGAACACCTATCTCGGCGCCTGCGTCGAGCTCTGCCCGGAGGACGTCGAGGCCGACAAGGCGTCGGGCGCGGCGGTCACCTATTTCGAGGGCTATCTGTGGGACCCGCCGCGCGCCAAGGAAGCGATCAGGCAGACGGCTAAGCTCGCCCACGCCGCCGGGCGCGAAGTGTCGATGACATTGTCGGACTCATTCTGCGTCGACCGCTACCGCGACGAATTCCTCGATCTGATGCGCTCCGGCACCGTCGACATCGTCTTTGCCAACAGCCACGAGATCAAGTCGCTCTACCAGACCGCTTCCTTTGACGAGGCACTGGCCCAGATCCGCAAGGATTGCAAGATCGCCGCCGTCACCCGCTCGGAAAAGGGCTCGGTGATCGTGCGCGGCGACGAGACCGTGACCATCAAGGCGACCAGGATCCGCGAGCTGGTCGACACCACAGGCGCCGGCGACCTCTATGCCGCCGGCTTCCTCTACGGCTACACGCAAGGCCGCAGCCTGAAGCAGTGCGGCGATCTCGGCTCGCTGGCCGCCGGGCTGGTCATCCAGCAGATCGGCCCAAGGCCAAGGCAGAATTTGCGTCGCGAGGCGGAGCAGGCGGTATTGCTGTAGGTGGGGAGCCAAGAACCAGCTGCCCACCCTTCTTAATCCAGCCCGAGCCTTTTCTTCAGTTCCGCATTCTCCTTGCGGAGACGATCGGCAAGCAGGCTCTTTAGCCGCTTGTTTTCTTCCTCGAGCGCGACGAGATCCTTCAGCCCTTCACTATCCGCCGCCGGCGCCGCCGCCTTCTTCCAAAGATAATATGTCTGTTCCGAGATGCCGGCTTGCTTCACCGCGCTCTTGAGAGTAGCGCCGCCGCCGATCGAGGTCTCGATCTGCGCCAGCTTCTGGGCACGATCCTTCGCGGAGTAGCTCTTTCGGCCTGTTCGCGCTGACGGCGGTGCTTCAGTGGTCGCGGATATCGGCTTGGCGCCCTCCTTGCGGGCAGGCGCGCTCGCCTCAGCTTCTGGCTTCCTCGACCGCCGCGCTCTCGTCTTCGGTTTTGGCGTTTCCGCTTTGTCCGCCGGTGCGCTATGAACTACTGCTGACTCGGTTTCCAGGGGATTGGCCATGAAATGCTCCACTCGCGGTTTGTGCAAAGGTTCAGCATCAAGGGCCACTACAGTAGAGTCAACAAGCTGACGATTTAACGGCTCGACTTCCTTTGTTGTCTCGGCCATCGCCGCGGCGATGTCGAAATTGCCCCAGATGGAACGTGCGGATTTTTCATAATTGCGCTTTTGTTTGACTTCCACGGTGAATGGTCGCGTCTGCCGCCTCATAGTTCCTTCCTGAATAGGAGAATGAAGTCGCCGCTCGAATTTTTGGCGCTTCCTGCTTAGCGCGGAGCATTATCGTATAGCCGCTCAACGGGCAAGTGATGCCGGTCTTCGATGGCTGACCCATCTGGGGGATTTGAGCGGCTTCGCGCGTCCTGCGCATGCCTGTAAGGCCGCCAAGTTTTCTGGGTTAGCAGGCGCGCAGTGTGGCAGCTTGGCTTGTACGGCGAGGCCATGGTTGAGTGAGGCGAAACAAATCCAGCCCCGCGGTCGATCCCGAGGCTTCCCACAATGGCGAAGAGAACATCTTCACTCGTTCCTTTTGAGCACAAGACCTTCCGTTCGCTATGGTCGGCTGCACTCATTTCGAACCTTGGCACCCTAGTGGAAGGTGCGGCGGCAGCTTGGCTGATGACGAGCATCGCCACCTCATGGAATGGTGGCGCTCGTCCAGTCATCGACCACCCTCCCCTACATGATCTTCTCGCTCGCGGCGGGAGCGCTCGCGGACAAGTTTGACCGTCGCCGGATCATGTTGACTGCGCAACTGCTGATGGTCTGCGTATCCGCCTTCCTGGCGTTCCTGACCTATACGGGGAATGACACCCTGGACCCTTCTGGGTCTCACCTTCCTAATCGGCTGTGGTTGGGCATTGCACGATCCCTCTTGGCAAGCCTCGATGGGAGATATCCTGCCTCGCGAACACCTGCCAAGCGGGGTTGCGCTCAACGGCATGAGCTACAATCTCATGCGCAGCATCGGGCCGGCGATTGGCGGCATAATCGTGGCCACAGCCGGTTCGGCCTTCGCGTTCCTCTTCAACGTCCTTTGCTACTTCGCTCTGATCGCTGCGCTGTTGCGATGGAAAGCCGAACGGGCACGACAAGCGCTGCCGCGGGAGGCTTTCGGCAGTGCGATGGCGGCGGGCTTCCGTTACGTGCTCTTGTCGCCGAACCTTCTCAAGGTGATGTGCCGGAGTTTCATTTTCGGCCTCACCGCCGTTGTCATTTTGGCTCTCCTGCCGTTGGTCGCTCGCGAACAGATCAAAGGGACCGCAGTCACCTACGGCGTGATGCTCGGCTTCTTCGGCCTGGGAGCGATTTGCGGCGCGCTCCTCATCGGGCCGGTCCGAGAAGTTCTCTCCAACGAATGGGTCATTCGCGGTGCGTTCTTTGTATTGGCGATCAGCTGCTTCTTTCGGGCATGGAGCGAGCACGTTGGGCTGAGCTGTCTGCTCCTCATGCCAGCCGGTGCGGCCTGGATTCAATCATTCTCGCTGTTTAACGTCACAGTGCAGCTTTCGGCGCCGCGGTGGGTGGTTGGACGCGCCCTCTCTACTCTATCAGACGGCCACATACGGCGGCATGGCGGCGGGAAGCTGGCTTTGGGGCGAACTGGCGGATGTCCAAGGTGTTTCGGGAGCCTTGCTCGTCCGCCAGCTGGTTCTTGTGATTGGGGGACTGATGGGCATCCTTCTGCGTCAGCCGGATTTTGAAAAGCTCAATCTGGATCCGACCAACAAGTTCAGCGAACCGACGCTGCAACTTGACCTGCGGCCACGAAGCGGTCCGATCATGGTGATGGTCGACTATCGTGTCGATCAGAGAGATCCAGACTCGCCCACAATAATTATCTGAATTTCAGCAGTAATTTTTGATCGCCCATTCGTGCTGTGTACCAGCCCTGTGTCTTGCGCAAGTGGTGACGAACGGCTGAGCCTCGAAGACGCCCTAAAAACACATGCTGCGATTTTTGAACACGCTTGACGTGTTAGATTAATTCATCCACAATGCGTGTGTTGAACACGCGAGGTGAGTTATGAACATGAAAGAGCTTAGGGTTCGACTGGGCATGACTCAAAAAGATTTGGCAGAGCAGATGGCAACGACGCAACAGACTGTGGCCCGTTGGGAAACAGGCAAAACGCAGTTGAACGTCGAGCAGATCAAGGACCTTTGTCTCACGTTGAAATGCACGGTCGAGGAGCTGCTGGGCTGGAAGATTGATGTCGAGGAGTGGCGCACGAGCCCGTTTGCAATTGCCGATGCCGAAACGCGATACGGCACCCTCAGAATCAAGACGACTGTTGGCAGCCGCCAATATCCTATCGATGAAAAGGCGCGTGAATCGATTTTACGTCAGTTGAAGGAACTTCATAATCTTCGTAGAAATAACACAAGCAGGCCATGGCTGTATTGTTGGAGCCTTGACAACAAAATACTCTTGATAAATCCGCAATATGTCCGCACCATTGAGCTTATCGGTGACGATGTAGAGGAGATGCCAGAGTATTATCATCCAGAAATCTATCGGGCTTTGGATGACTGGGATAAGGGTGAGGTTTCAGGAAAGCTGAAGAAAGAATGCGATGCCATCATCGCAGAGATGGGTGATCAGGAAGCCGTGCGCATGGCCTCCTATGTTCGCGTCACATATGACGACGGAGAAGATGAGTGGAACTTCTTGGATGAAGAAACCGCTACGACTTTCTTCGGATTGGAAGCTGCGACCTTTGACGTTCCCCAGTGTAGTTTCGCCGAAGTGGAGGAAGAAGGTTACTACCGAGCGCGATACGCCAACCTTGATCGCGTCGCGGTGATGGAGGTTCCAAGCGACCGTTATCACAGATTGACCGCGCCCGAGGAAGCTTAGAACCATCCACGAAGGGCGCATGTTACACCTCGACCTTGCGTGGGGCGTTTTCAGTACGAGATGACGTTAAGCGTAGGTAGTGGCAGGTAAGAGTGCTCGACCAGAAGCTCAACTGCCTCCTCAATATCGCTGCCGATGTGCCGCAGGACACGTCCACGGGAGCGTGGATAGGCGTGAAGTTCCTGCACTCCACGGTCCGCTCTCCCATCGCCGGTGTGTGCCCGACGCCATCTTGTGGACGAGCTTGGCCGCCTGCACCCGGTTGTATTCCGGCTTGCGGTCCGCCTGGGCGGTCCGCCGCGATGGCTATCTCCATGTCAATCGGCGCCGAACTTTGACTGCCCGCTGCTTTTGATGAATTTGGCGAGGTCCCGCGCATAATCACTCTTGGTCTTCTCCTTGAGGCCCTGTGTCGCGAACTTGTGGTCCAGCAGGGCAAACAGGTCCAAGTCTCCTTCCGCCTGTGGCGCTGGCTTGCCCTCACGCCCTCGGCTTCCCAATTGGGGACCGCTTCTGCGCGCTGCACCGTGGCGATTGCCCGCCCAAGACGCATCACAAGATCGAACGCCAAACCGTGCGCGTGCACGACGATTTGCCGCTCAGGCCTCATTTGGACAGGACTTGAGCTGGCCCGGTGGTTTAAGGCGGGTTACCTTGAGCCGGTGGGCTGCGAACAAGCAGTTCGAGACATTGGCCTCGATCACTTCGCAACACGCCGCTGCGCCTGGCCTCGGGTGCTCCCCTCGAAATCGTTGTGTCGTATCACCGAGGGCATCACGGCCAACAGCTTCCACATGGGCAACAGCCTCGCCATTGAGCCGAATATGGTCGCGAGCAGATCACCAACGAAGCGGTCGGAACCTCGGAGCCGAAGTTCGACGCCGAGGTGGTTCGCATGATGCGCTAAGCAGCACCACGGCGCTTGCCGGTATGTTTGCTGCCGGCAGCCGACGAACTCCTATCCTCCTGGACAAGGGCGCCGTGCGTCATTGCTTTGATTTACCGGCCGCTCAAGGCTTCCACAGTTTTCGCTTTCGAGGCGACCTTTGGAACATGCCAACGGAAATTTAACATAACGACATAAACATTTCTTTATGCGGCGTTGACAAAGAAGCGAACTGCTGTAATTGTCTCCCGCGTCGTGGTTCTCCGTACGGCGCTGCCGCAGCGGAGCTAAGAGGGAAGCCGGTGCGATGCCGGCGCTGCCCCCGCAACTGTTAGCGGCGAGCCAACCCCACTCATGTCACTGAGGCGAATAGCCTTGGGAAGACGGGTAGAGGCTATGACCCCGCGAGCCAGGAGACCTGCCACGGCGAATTACGTCCACGGGCGGGATGTCTCGGTGGCCGCTGCAGCCTGGCGTTCGTGCCGGCCTGCTAGCGCCTTCCTTGTGACCGACGCCCCAACCATCGGGGTCTGGCATGACTGTCTTTCAGCAAATTCCTGTAGCAACGCTCGGCGTGCCCCGCTTCGGTCGTCGGCGAGAACTGAAATTCGCGCTTGAAAGCTACTGGTCCGGAAAATCGTCCGCTGCCGACCTTCTCACGACCGCGAAGGCGCTCCGTGCCGCTAGCTGGGAGGAGCAGCACGATCGCGGCGTGTCGAAAATCCCGTCGAACGACTTCTCGCTCTACGACCATGTGCTCGACACCGCAGCCATGGTCGGCGCCGTTCCATCCCGTTACGGCTGGAATAGCGGCGAGGTTCCACTTGACATCTACTTCGCAATGGCGCGGGGCAACCAGGGTCAGACGGAGGATTGTCGACACGCTGGTCACCAGCAGGCGGCTCATCGGTCTGATGTAACCGCGATGGAAATGACCAAGTGGTTTGACACCAACTATCACTACATTGTGCCGGAACTCAACGATGATCAGACGTTCGCCCTCTCGTCGACGAAACCGGTCGATTACTTCATCGAGGCTAAAGCTCTCGGCGTTCACACACGCCCAGTCATCCTTGGACCGATCACCTTCCTCAAGCTGGCGAAATCGCCTGCCGAAGGATTCGATCCCATCGCGCTCCTGCCGCGGCTGCTGCCCGTCTACGAGCAACTCCTGCAGAGGCTGAAGCTGTCTGGAGCCGACTGGGTGCAGATCGATGAGCCAGCGCTTGTCCTCGATCTGAACCCGAACGAACGAGCTGCGTTCGAATTCGCCTATGGCCAGCTGTCGAAAGCCGCGCCCGAGCTGAAGATCATGCTGGCTACCTATTTCGGGCCGCTGGGAGACAATCTCGAAACCGCGGTTTCTCTGCCCCTGGCCGGGCTGCATATTGATCTCGTGCGCGCTCCCGAACAGCTGGAAACGGTGGGTCGGCTCGCACCGAAGGATCTGGTGCTCTCGCTTGGCTTGATCGATGGCCGCAACGTCTGGCGTGCGAACCTGCCCGCCATTCTCGACCGCATCAAACCGATCGTCGCCGGCTGGCCCTTGGACCGCGTCGAGATCGCGCCTTCTTGCTCGATGCTGCATGTGCCGATCGACCTCCGCATGGAGACGGAACTCGACGCGGACATCAGGTCGTGGCTCGCCTTCGCGGCCCAGAAGACCGACGAGTTGGTGTTGCTTGCCCGGGCCCTGTCCCAAGGCAGGGATGCGGTGGCAGGCGCGTTGAAAGCGTCTGCCGAGGCTGCCGCCATTCGCGTGACATCCACGAAGATCCATGACCCGCTGGTTGAGGGGCGGATCGCCAGCATTGACGACAGCATGAAGCGACGAGAGAGCGCTTTTGCCGAGCGCTCCAGAGTCCAGGCCGGCACGCTCGGGCTGCCGCCGTTCCCGACGACGACCATCGGGTCCTTCCCGCAGACGCCGCAGGTACGCAGGGCGCGGGCCGCTCATGCGAACGGCCAGCTGAGCCATG
Source organism: Mesorhizobium sp. M1403 (assembly GCF_040317695.1). NCBI lineage: Bacteria > Pseudomonadati > Pseudomonadota > Alphaproteobacteria > Hyphomicrobiales > Phyllobacteriaceae > Mesorhizobium > Mesorhizobium sp. M1403. The sequence goes on from NZ_JAMYKY010000020.1 coordinate 102,500, forward strand.
TCGACTACGAGACCTTCCTGAAGAAGGAGATCGAGGCTGCAATTTGCTGGCAGGAAGAGATCGGGCTGGACGTGCTGGTGCACGGTGAGTTCGAACGAAACGACATGGTACAGTATTTCGGCGAGCAGCTGTCCGGCTTCGCCTTCACCCAGCATGCCTGGGTGCAGAGCTATGGGTCGCGTTACGTGCGCCCCCCCATCATCTTCGGCGACGTATCGAGGCCCAAGCCGATGACGCTGCGCTGGTGGCAATTCGCCCAGTCGCTTACGGAAAACCCTGTGAAGGGAATGCTCACAGGCCCGGTGACCATTCTCAACTGGTCTTTTGTTCGCGACGACGTACCCCGCTCCGAAGCATGCCGCCAGATCGCGCTCGCCATCCGCGACGAGGTGACGGATCTCGAATGGTCCGGCGCAAGGATGATCCAGATCGATGAGGCCGCGTTTCGCGAAGGATTGCCACTGCGCCAGTCTGACTGGAAAGACTATCTCGACTGGGCTGTCGAATGCTTCCGGATCGCTTCAACGGGTGTAAAGGACGCGACTCAAATCCATACCCACATGTGCTACTCGGAGTTCAACGAGATCATCGACGCGATCGCTGAAATGGATGCGGATGTCATTTCGATTGAGACGTCGCGCTCGAAGATGGAACTGCTGGACGCCTTCACGAGCTCCAAATATCCGAACGAAATCGGTCCCGGAGTCTACGACATTCACTCACCACGCGTCCCGGAAGTCGGCGAGATTTCGGATCTCGTCATGCTTGCCCGCGAGCGACTGTCGGATTCCCAACTGTGGGTAAACCCGGACTGTGGCCTCAAAACACGCAAATGGGAGGAGGTCCGCCCTGCCCTCATGAACATGGTCGATGCAGCACGTGCGCTCCGGTAGAAAGTGTAGGCCGGAGGGTTTCCTGGTTGCTCACCATGTGGTGAGTGACCGGCTGCCGCATGTCGGCCGTGAATGTGCCAAAACGCGATCACATCCTTTGAAATAAGTCACTCGAGCGAGAAAGTGCACTTTCCTTCGGCACGTGTACTAATCGCGCAGGAATAAAGGGAACCGTTTTCTCCCTGTGACGTGTCGAGTTCGAAGGGGATGTGATTGGCGTCGAGACCGCTCCGGCCATGGGTTATCTGCATGCCAAGTGCGCTGTTCTCGATCAGTTCGTAAAGGACTTCTCGGCTCGGTTCATCGAAATGCGCGGGTACATACATGACAGGTTCCTTCACTGGCCGCCGGGTTCGCTGTTCACCGGTTGACATCCGATGGCAAGCGTTGCAACGCGGCGGCGATCTGGCGCTTCGCTGCTGAGGGCAGAGGCAGGATGGGACGCGGGGGGTCGGCTCGGCAAATGTCGAGCAATTCGGCAAGTGCATAGACGACGCGAAGGCTCGAGAACTCCTTGAAGAGGCTCCAGAGCGGCGCAAGCGTGGCATCG